>NZ_JACOOT010000012.1:0-109667 GCF_014287535.1 Blautia segnis
AGATGTGTATAAGAGACAGGAGCGTAGAAATGATAAAGGGTAATCACATAACCTGCACGGAAAATAAGGAAAACGCATGTACTCTTTGTAAGAAGATAACAAAATGTTTTCAAGATTAATAATTAAGGGAGATGAAAATGGAGTTGTTGAGTTTATTGAATGAGCTGAAGCAGATGAAATGGATTGATTTGTCACATGAATTTGGTGAAAACACACCAAGATGGCCAGGTTTTGAGTCATTGAGGAAAGAGATTAAATTGGAATTTGGTGAATATCCAGTAAGAGCATATCAATATTCGTTTCCAGGGCAATATGGAACACATGTAGATGTACCAGGTCATGCTGATGTAAATGGACGCACCTTGGAAAAAATTGATATTAAGGAATGTGTATTGCCATTATGCGTAATTAATTGTAGTGATAAGGTTAAAATGAATAGTGATTATGCATTATCGCTAGATGATATTCATGATTATGAAAAGATTTATGGAAAAATTCCAAAGGGAGCTTTTGTTGCGATGAGGAGCGATTGGGGAAAAAGGTGGCCTAGTCAGGAAAAGTTTCAAAATATGGATGAATACGGAGAACAGCATTATCCTGGCTGGAGTTTAGAGGCTGTAAAATATTTAATTGAAAAAAGAGATGTTACTGCAATTGGACATGAAACATTTGATACAGATCCACCATTTTGCAAAGAACAGCGTTATTTCCAAGCGGAATGTTATGTCTTGAAACAAGACAGATATCAAATTGAGATGCTTACAAATCTGGATAAAATTCCGGAAAGAGGAGCTATTATATTCTGTATTTTTGTAAAGCAGACAAATGGAACGGGGTTCCCTGTTAGATGTTTTGCAATTTGCCCAAACAAATAATATATAATTTATGAGATTATAAAGAAAGGAATAGAATGCTCATGAAAAAAGCAGGTTTAATAGGAGGCATGAGCTGGGAAAGTACGGTGCCGTATTATAAAATAATAAATGAGGTAATCGGGCAACAATTAGGCGGATTATACTCTGCAGATTGCATTTTACATAGTATAAATTTCTATGAGATTGAATCAACAATATCAAAAGGAAATTGGGACAAATCGAATGAGTTATTAGCAAATGCAGCGGAAAGCCTTGAAAATGCAGGTGCAGATTTTATCGGTATATGTTCTAATACGATGCATAAATGTCTTCCGGCTATAAAAAAGAAGGTAAACTTACCTATTGTTCACATTGTTGACGCTACAGTGGAGGAGATGAAAAGAGAGGGAATGTCTGAAGGGCTGCTGTTAGGAACAAGATTTACAATGGAAGAATCGTTTAATAAGGAGCGATTTTATAAAAATGGAGTAAATATTATTATCCCTAGTTTAGAGGAGCGACAATTGGTACATGATATCATTTTTGCAGAATTATGTAGGGGTATTATAACCAATAATTCTAAAGAACAATACAAAAAAATAATATATAAGTACTGTAAAGGAAAAGAAACTGGTGTAATACTTGGGTGTACAGAAATAGGATTGCTAATTCAACAAAATTTCATGGATGTTCCGATTTTTGATACAACTCAAATTCATGCAAAAAAAATTGCGATGTATATGATTGAATAGTTTGTGTGAACAATGGTCGTTTGCGCCAGTCGAAAATATGCTTATAATATAGGGGAATAGTATATTCCGGATAAGTTTCCATCATCTGTTCGATAATATGGAAATCACTTTTGAGATTCACGTTTATGCATATTGAATCATAATTTCTATGAGAATATTGATAAAGACTGCTATATGTCGTAGTTGCGGCAAGGTCTTGATTAATATTCTTATAGAAAAAGCAATTTCCGAGTAACGAAACTTCGATTTCTATATTGGGGTGCTGATTTTGGGCTGCAAGAATATTCAATCAACTTTCGTTTTTGAAATAGCATTGAAGTGGTATCTACGATGTTTTGATGTGAAATGGATTCTGCGGTATATTGTTTCTGAACTTCCGAAAAAATCTCCCCTAAACAAATTTTAGGGCTAGTGAGGAATAAAAAATATTGATCGTTATGATCTGTATGGAACAACTGTCAGGAACCTGTTATACGAAGGGGATGCGAAAAAAAGAAATATCCACATTTACTACAGTGATGGAAAAGCATATGGTGAAAAACAGGAGATCAAGCAGAAGATACGCCGGCTGAAAAAATATCTAGACGGATGTGTTGGGAAAGAATGTGTAGCATTTGGGCCAGAGATCATGAAGTATTTTTACCTGAATTTTGAAAAGGATAGGAAGACGCTGAAGCTTGCAGAAGAGAACGCTTCAGCAGTAGAAAAGGAACTGTCTCCGGCAGGATATTTTGCCATTGTTTCATCAGAAAATATGACGCACGGGAAGCAATTGCGTTATATAAAAGCAGAGATGCATCAGAAAAACTGTTCCGCAGTGACAAATCTTATCTTGGAAATAAAAGCATGCGAGTATATAGTGATGAAGCATTGTCATTAAAGGTATTTATCCAGTTTATTGCCCTGATTCTGCGAAGCAGGATCTATTAGCATTAAAAGAAAAAAGCGAAAAAATGTTGAAAAGACCGAACTATCTAACAGTTCCAGCAGCATTAAAAGAACTGGAAAAGATAGTAATGATACGTCAGCTTGACGGCGTTTATCGTCTGGAGCATGCTGTCACCGCAACCCAGAAAACCATACTGGATGCCTTTGGTTTAAACGAAGGTAATGTACGGCATTAAGCGAAAGAAATCGAAAAATCCTACAGAGCAAGTAAGAAAAACATAGGATAAAAAAGATATGGCAAGAATGAGAAGAAGCAGCGAACAGACCCTGGAATACAAGATTGAACAGGCAGAAGCAAAGGTTGCAAAAACGAAAGAAGCACATGAAAAAGCGGTTGATGAATTAAAAAAACTGTACGATATAAGAATGGCATATCAGAGAGATGAACTGTTAAAAGCGATGAAAAACAGCAGCCGTTCTTATGGAGAGATCCTGACATTTATTACCTCAGGAGAGACATCAGAGGATGAGTAAAACAGGACTGAATAAGTCTATAAATAGGCACGACAGGTGAATTTAGCCTGGTTGTTTGGGGGAAATCCTACATTTAGGGGATTTATTTTCGGAAGTTCACATTGTTGATAAATTGACTTCGATAGATAAATAATATATACTTACGATTAGATACCACTAACTTTTGACTGTGAAAATGATGGAGTGCTTTATATTATGTATGAAAAAATCGAAGAAAATTATGGACTTTTTGATTCGGGTGTAGTTGTTCTTGAAAAGACTCAAAATGTGACGAAATATCAAATTGACTGCAATACACCGGATGGTACAATGGATTGTTACCATCTTTTTCAGGGCATTGATTTGGCTTATACGACTTTTTATGCTAATTCCTGCTTTCAACGAAAAAATTCACTTCCTCATATAATTGAAATTGCATATTGTAGATCGGGGCGATACGAATGTGAATATAAGCGAGGATTTATGACATATTTAGGTGAGAATGACCTTGCTGTGAGCATCATAAACTCACAAAGAAATGAGCCTATATTTCCTACGGGAATTTATGAAGGGGTGGCCCTTATTATCAATACCGACATCATAGGGGACTGTTTTCATGCTCCGGTTATTGGGCTTGAGATTGATTTCGCTGGACTTATTCAGAAATTTTGTTACGAACAATGCTGTGTAGTAATGAAAACGCCCCCTGAATTATTACATGTATTTGAAGAAATTTGTGATTGTACCTATAGAGGTAATCTTGGTTATTTGCGTTTGAAAGCACTGGAGATATTCTTTTTGTTGTCTAATTTATCAACGCAGGATAATATTGAAACCTCTGCATACTATTCTGGCGAGACAATTGCAAAAGTAAAGGCGTTGAAATCGGCTTTGATGGAACAGTTGGATAGAAAAATTTCTTTGCCAGAACTTGCCGAGCAATACGGATTAAGTCTTACTATGTTGAAAGATTGTTTTAAGGCTGTTTATGGAAAACCGGTGCATGCCTTTAGACGAGAATACAAAATGCAGGTCGCAACAAAACTTTTAACGACAACAGATATGTCCATTACAGAGCTTGCTGGGGAATTTGGCTATGAGAATCCAAACAAATTCTCGACTGCGTTCAAAGAAGTGATAGGTGTTTCTCCGAGAGCGTATCGGGCAAAAAACAAATAAATGGCTTTTTGGATAGAATTTGGCTGTTTGGGAAGGAAAAAAACGAGATTATGTTGTATTCTAATTGCGGTTAGTGAGGACTGACCGCACTATTTTTTAGGAGGAAATTTGTCATGGGAAACAAATTAAAAATGAAAGACATTATTACTTTGGCCATATTTAATGTGGCAATCCTTGTTGTTATGGTTGTAGTTAAGATGGTTATTATGATGGTTGCGACACCGGCATTTAACTATCTGGCATATGTTGGAGTCATGGCACTCTTTTGCGCTCCTTTGTATGTTGTTATGTCAAACAAAGTAGCAAAAACAGGAACTCTCTTTGTAACCGCATTATTTTCTGGTCTTATGATGTTGCTTTTTGGTTCTGGTTGGTTTCTGATTGTTGAACTAATTGTTGGTGTGATTTGTGAGTTGCTTATGTTGGGCGAGAATACATATAAGAATCCGATTAGAAATGGAATTGGTTATATTGTGTACTGGGTTCTGTATGCTGTTGGTAGTGCAATTCCGCTTTATCTGTTCAAAGATCAATATCTTGCAAGTCTAGCCGATTCTTATACGGAAGAAGGACTTGAAACGCTTGTATATTATGGTTCGCCCGCTATGGTTGCGCTCATTAGTGTTATAACGATAGTATTTGCCATTGTTGGTTATTTGATTGGCTGCTATTTCTTGAAAAAGCATATTAAAAAGGCAAAACTGGTGTAATCAATGGAAAAACTGGACATTAGAACACACTTAATTGTTTTAATCAGTGCTACTCTGTTTTGGTTTGTATTTCAAAGCAACGCGGAAATACATGGTCTAGTGGTTCTATGCGCCTTGTATATGTGTGTAGCAGGATATTGGGAGAAAGCTCCAGGCTTTATTATGACATATATTATTATGTTGTTGTTAGCTTATTTGACGGCTCCTATTATGGGGATTATGTATGTTGTTATTTGCACATTTGCACGTGCTATACCGCTGACGATGGTGGCTGCACCGATTCTGTATGCAAATCCGAGCCGCATGATGTATAGTTTTCAGCGAATACATGTTCCTAAGAATGTATTGGTAATGTTGTGTATATTGATTCGTTTTTTTCCAGTTATAGAAAAAGAAATGTTATCTATCAGGAACGGAATACGTGCAAGGGGTATTTTCCCTACTTGGTGGAGTATCCTAAAGAATCCTATTATGGCATATGAATGTTTTTTCGTTCCCTTGACGGTTCGATGTTTGAAATTATCTACTGAACTTGGGGCATCTGCGGAGCTGCGGGGATTGGATTCATCTAATCCCCGTTCCTGCATATACAATATTGGTTTTACTTACAGGGACATTTTGACAATTTTGGGATTTGTGTTAGGTTGCATTGGTGTTATGTTGGGGGTGAGAACTTGGTTGAGTTAGAAAGCGTTTCCTTTCATTATGGACGGGAAGATGCGGGAATGCTCCTGACCGGGGTAGAAGATATTTCTTTTAAAATTGAAAAGGGTCAGTGCGCTGTCCTGTGCGGACGTTCTGGAGCTGGAAAAAGTACTATTCTCCACCTGATTAGCGGGTTAGTTCCTGGATTTTACGAAGGGCAGTTAAAAGGCCGTGTTATAGTAAATAATGGTTTTCCCAGCAGTTTCACACCGGAAGAAAGGGTTGCAACACTGGGAGTAGTCTTTCAAGACCCTCGAAGCCAGTTTTTTATGGGAAAGGTACTTGATGAAATTGCATTTTCTGCTGAAAACATTGGGTTGTCTCCCGAACGAATATTACCGCAGGTTATGGAGTGCGCGAAGAGACTTGAAATAGAGTCCCTGTTGGAGAAAAAAGTCAATGAATTATCCAGTGGGCAGAAGCAACGTGTGGCGATTGCTGCCGCCACTGTATTCGCTCCGCCTGTATTGATATTGGATGAGCCAATTTCTAATTTGGATCGGGGCGGAATTAAAATCTTGCTTGAAATTTTGGGAGAGATAAAGCAGAATGGTACAACCATTATTATCAGTGAACATCGTCTGCATCAGTTTTTATCTATTGCGGATGTATATTTGCATATTGATGCCGGCAGATTGGTAAATAAATGGACAAAAGCCCAGTTTGAACGGCTTACTTGTAGTGATTTGATTGAGTGGGGCATCCGACATCCGGATTTGGCTGAATATGTACAAAGACCGCATCGACAGATTTTATCTGCTGATAAAGATTTGACTGTGGAGGGAATTTCTTTTCGGTATAAAAAAGCTGTGTGGGGAATTGAAGACTTGTCTTGCTGCTTTCCTGCCGGGACTGTTACTGCCATTCTTGGCAGAAATGGAATAGGGAAAACTACGTTTTGCAAAATTTTGTGTGGACTGTTAAAACAAAAGGTCGGAACAATAAAAAGAGAAAATCAGGTATTATCTTGCGCAGAGCGTCGTGCATCCAGTTATCTTGTTATGCAGGACGCGGATTATCAGATTTATGCGGATAGTGTCGGGAATGAGCTGGTATTAGGTAAAAAGGTAACAGAGGATTTGAGAAATCGTGCCTATGATGCGTTGGATGCCTTTCATCTGACCGCATTAAAGGATCGGCATCCAGCGTCTTTGTCTGGTGGCGAAAAACAGAGAGTAACAATAGCTGCCGCATATTGCTCGGATGCCGATATAATTATCTTAGATGAACCTACAAGTGGAATGGATGGAGAAGGTGTACTAAGTCTCTCAAAATGGGTAACATTCCTTGCCCAGAAAGGAAAAACCATTATCATTATAACTCATGATGATTTACTGTGTGATATGGCTTGTGACAACAGATTCTACATGGGAGGTAAGGAAAATGAATAAATCAGAAATTGCAAAACAGTTATTAGGTTTTATGCGTGCGCATAAAAATCAGTTTGTGCTGTCAATTCTGCTTGCTATTTTGGGCGTTGCTTCTGGTATGATTCCGTATTTTGCAATTGCCAGAATTATGCTTTATCTGCTGGAAGGTATAAGGGAGATGTCTATTTATGCCTTTTGGTGCATGATGGTGTTGCTCGGATTTTCTTTGAAAATTATTTTTGCGAATCTTTCAACTGCTGTATCACATACGGCAACATTTTATACATTGAAAGAGATTCGAATGCAGATTATAGATAAGCTGTCACGGGTTCCGATGGGCTATATCTTGGATCAATCATCGGGTAGTTTTAAAGACACGATTGTGGATAGGGTGGAAAGTATGGAGCCGATTCTTGCGCATTTAGTTCCTGAAATGACATCTAATTTGTTTGTGCCAGTATGTATGCTTGTTTATCTTTTTGTTCTAGACTGGCGTATGGCTCTTTTATCACTAGTTACGTTGCCCATAGGATTTTTCTGTTATATGGGAATGGCAAAAAATTATGAGGAACGGTTTTCTGGGCTTATAAAACGGGTTAAGAAAATGAATACAACAGTCGTTGAGTATGTGAATGGGATTGAGGTAATAAAAGCATTTAATCAATCTGCAAATTCTTATGAAAGATACTCTGATTCTGTGAAAGATAACGCCGATTATGCGGTTGGCTGGATGAAGGACACACAGCTTTTTATGTCGATGAGCAATACCATCTGGCCAAGTGTGTGGATTGCTATTTTACCGGTCGGAGGAATCCTTTACAAAGCAGGAATCCTTTCTGCTCCTGTTTTTTTAACCGTGATGATTTTATCACTTGGAATTGTTGGGCCAATTTTAGCGGCAATCAAATTTACGGATAGTGTAGCGCAGCTAGGAACGATAATAGGCGCTGTATGTAGTTTGCTGTCGGCTCCCGAAATGAAGCGCCCTTCTATACAGACCGACATACAGGATTTAACGATAAAATTTCAGGATGTTTCTTTTTCCTATGATGAAAATGTGGAAGAGCCTGTTTTGAGTCATGTTAATCTTATATTTCGCCCTAACACTATGACTGCGATTGTGGGACCGTCAGGTTCCGGAAAATCCACCATTACGAAACTTATTACTGGTTTTTGGGAAGTGACATCAGGCAAAATCACGTTGGGTGGCAAGGACATTCGGCAAATGCCGCTTTCACAACTCACATCGTATGTATCTTATGTTTCACAGGATAATTACTTATTTGATGTGAGTGTGCGTGAAAATATCCGAATGGGTCGTCTTACGGCAACAGATGATGAAGTAGAGGAAGCAGCCAAAAAATGCGGTTGTCACGATTTTATTGTAGAGCTGGAGCATGGCTATGAAACAGTTGTTGGCAGTGCAGGAGGACATTTGTCAGGCGGAGAACGGCAACGAGTAGCGATTGCGCGGGCAATGCTCAAGAATGCACCGATTGTAATTTTTGACGAAGCGACCGCTTACCTTGACCCTGAAAATGAGAGTTTAGTGCAGGATGCAATTTCAAATTTGGTTCGAGGGAAAATGTTGATTATGGTTGCACATCGTCTTTACACTGTAACAGGGGCAGACCAGCTTGTTGTGGTAAATGACGGTCGGATAGAAGCGACTGGAACACATGAGGAGTTGCTTGAGGTTTGCCCACTATATAAACAAATGTGGATGGCTCATATTGGTAGCCGTGATGAAGGAGGTGCAGACAGATGCTTACCGCATTGAGAAAAATATATGACTTTGCAGGAAATTGGCAGGGAGTATTAAAGAAATCTGTTGCTTTCAGTCTGTTGCACTCCATTTTTGATATGTTTCAGATTGCTGCGCTTTTTTTGATTTTAATTGGTTTAACGGAAGGAATGACATTGCAAATAATAGTATTTACGTTATTACTTCTGATTATCGGCATATTGGGGAAAATTTATTGCAGTTATATTTCTGATTTTTCGCAAACGAAGGTTGGTTATTATATGTGTGCGGAAAAGCGGATTCATGTGGGTGATCGCATGAAATATATGCCGATGGGGTATTTTAACGATCATAGTCTTGGAAAGCTGACTTCGGCTGTTACTACAACAATTGGAGATGTGGAAAATAACGCACCGTCTGTTTTAATTACAGTTGTTCACGGATTTGTTCATGTAGTTGTTATTACTATCGTGATGTTTTTCTTTGACTGGCGCATAGGTTCTTTATGTTGCTTGGGAATTCTTCTATTTTTAGTATGCAATTCAATGATGCAGAAAAAATCACAGAAAATATCGCTGGAAAGGCAACGTGCACAGGAAGATTTGGTTGGTGCTACATTAGAGTACATACAAGGAATGAATATTGTAAAATCATTTAATCTTGGTGGTAACTCCAATCAAAAAATGAAACAGGCCATAGAAGAAAGCAGGGTTCGTAATACAAAACTGGAAACTGTTTTTATTCCTTATGGTGCTGCACAACAGTTTGTGTTAAGATTAATAAGTGTATCTATTATGTTCTGTTCTATTTTGTTTTATTTGCAAGGCAGTATGACACTTGTGTATTGCCTATTGATGTGTGTGGCTTCATTTTTGATTTTTAGTGAATTAGAAAAAGCGGGCGGTAAATCATTTGCGCTTCGTCTCATTGAAAGCTCGATTGATAAAATAAATGAGATTGATGAAACGCCGATTATGGATTTGTCGGGACAAAATATAACGCCTCCAAATATGGATATTGAATTAAAGGATGTTAGCTTCTCATATGGTGAACATCAAATTTTCCGATGTATTAATCTTTCCGTTCCAAGCAGAACAACGCTAGCAATAGTCGGACCATCAGGAAGTGGAAAAACAACATTGTGTAGTTTAATTGCACGATTTTGGGATGTACAGTCTGGAAGTATTACTTTAGGCGGTACGGATATACGAGATTATACGTTAGATAAATTGCTTTCTAATTTCAGCATTGTCTTTCAGAATGTTTATTTATTTGCTGATACGATTGAAAATAATATCCGTTTTGGAAAGCCGGATGCCAGTCACGATGAGGTTGTCCGGGTTGCTAAGAAAGCTTGTTGCCATGATTTTATCATGGCACTGCCCAAAGGTTATGATACTGTGATTGGTGAAAGTGGTGCAACTCTTTCTGGTGGTGAAAAACAGCGTATTTCCATTGCCAGAGCGATTTTGAAAGACGCACCTATCGTTATTTTGGATGAGGCAACTTCCAGTGTTGATCCTGAAAATGAATCCGATTTACAGGCAGCCATTGAAAGTTTGACAGAAAGTAAAACGGTTATTACGATTGCCCATCGCTTGAAAACAGTCAAAAATGCGGATCAGATTGTAGTAATTGCAGATGGAAAAATTACACAGCGTGGAACGCACGAACAATTGAAAATGCAATCTGGTATTTATGCGGATTTTATCAATATTCGTCATAAAACAACGGGCTGGAAATTGGTTCAGTAAAGGAGGCGATTATGAAACTTCATGTATCCGGAGAAGATTATTTGGAAGCTATACTTGTATTACAAAAGAAAAGTGGTATGTTGCGTTCTATTGACCTTGCCCGGCACATGGGATTTAGCAAACCCAGTATCAGTCACGCAGTAGGCGTATTAAAGAAAGAAGGATTGCGAAACAAAAGAAGCAGCAGAGGCGAGCAAAACAGAAAAAAGAAACAAGAGATAATCTGGCTAAAGAAGAAATCTTGAAAGATGACAGATTTTTCGTTATTGCCGGTTATAC
The DNA here is from genome assembly GCF_014287535.1 of Blautia segnis. Taxonomy (NCBI): domain Bacteria; kingdom Bacillati; phylum Bacillota; class Clostridia; order Lachnospirales; family Lachnospiraceae; genus Blautia; species Blautia segnis. The sequence goes on from NZ_JACOOT010000012.1 coordinate 10,749, forward strand.
CTCCTGAGGTGCACCGTATGGTGTCACCTGGGAGGAAATGGGGCTGAAACCTTGGGATGATGTGGAAGAGAATAATTGGGTTGTCAGTGCAATTTCATTTATCTCTTGTGACAGAAACAGATTCCCGTTTTGCCTGAAGTAAGTCAGAACTGATCTCAGGAGCATCGAGCAGTGCAGTGAAATTTTGCTGAATGATCTCTAGGGTTTTCTGCTTTTTCTGCAATTCCTGTTTTTCCCGGACAGTAGCATCCTGTTCAGATTCAAGATTTTCAATCCGCTTCTGGATTTTATTAGAGCTTGGGATTTTGGTGACACCGAGATCCTGAAGCTCTTTTTTTAGTGAATCGTGGAGCTGGTATTCTGTCTGATGCTTGGTCCGGTATGCTTTTGGATTTTTAGAAAATTTGCAATCTTCAATCACTTTACGGCAGAGACGGTAAGAATCACAGTGTTTCTGGATGACTTTCTGTGTAGTCAGTTCATTGCTGATTTCCACTATCTTCTGATCGGCAGCTTTAACAGAAGCTTCAATGTCAGAAACATGCTGCTGGAAATCTTCATAATTCAGCAGGTTATTTTCAGAAAGATAGTTGAAGGTACGAGCCGCTTCTTTCAGGTTATTGAGTTTTGCCCATCGTTCAAATCCTTCACGATTGCCTGTTGTTACATAGGTGGAAATATTGATATACAGGCGAGCTTCTCTGGACAGATGCCTTGGAGTTTTTACTTTGTTACGATTTTTAGCCAGACGGATGCGGACATTTTCTTCTGAATAATAGTTTCCAAGAGATTTTATATAAGTAAAGTTTTTCTGCTCCGGTGCACGGAAGGATAAATGTTTTCCCTGTCGAACTTCATATCCTGCTAACTGCATCTTTTGTAGGAATTCCTCATAGTTGATGGAAGTCCAGATTGCTTTATCAACTGCGACACGCAGTTTGGCTTTCCAGCTGGTGCCACGATGGTATTCCATGTTCTCTTTATAGCTTTTACCTTTTTCTCCGGTTGGCATACTGGTGACAAGTCCATTTTCATGGCAGATACGATTACTGATTCTGCAGAGTTTGTGGTAGCTCCGCTTATTGGAAACATACTTGTGATGATCAACAAAGCTTGCAGCGTTGAAGATGATATGATTGTGAATATGATTTTTGTCAACGTGTGTGCTGATCACGTACTCATATTTTCCTTTCAGCACTTCGTCAGCAAATTGTTGACCTAAGCGATGGGCAGTTTCGGCATTAACTTCTCCAGGTTTAAATGACTGGATCAGATGAAATGCCAGGTTATCGCCTTTGTCCATTACGTTCTTTTTTGCTGCTTCTCTGGTGAGAGCAAATTCCAAATCCGCAGTTTCCGGGGAACAGCCAAAACTGGAAACTAACAGTTTTTCATCTGTTTTATCTGGATTCGTGATGTAGTCCAGAGCTTTCTTGTCTGTTACTTTAATGGGGAAGATCTTAAGATACGCCATAATTCTTTCACCATCTCTTTCAATTCTTGCATTTCTTCTGGATATAGATCTCCGGTGGTATTTACCTTTTTTGCAATCTGGTTGATATTTACACCAATCTTGTGCATTTCCTCATACTGTTTCTTAAGTGGAGTGGTATCTGTGTTGACGATGTAACCGTCGATTGCCATTTTGCGCAGATAAGCTCCCATGTTTTTTGTCTTTGATTCTATCATCTTCCTGCGGATTAGCTTTCGTTCTTCTTCGGTGACATAGAAATGGATTTCTTTGTTTCTCTTTCTTTCAGCCATTGGCGGGTTCTCCTTTCTGAGAGGGCAGTAGTATCGTTGCTTTCAGCGTTTTTTTCAATTTAGGGCAGGGTTCCCTAAATTGGGATTTCCCGGAAGTGTATCCTCACTTCCTGTCCTTGCTGTTTTACCCCTCTATTAGTTAAAGTCAGGAGAACCGGAAAAATGCAAAAGAATTTGGCAGGTAGTATGGGATACGAAAATGTGGTATGATTATGGGCAGGATATCAGAAAAATCAGGAGTTGAATAGATTGTGAAGAAAGAAGAAATTTTTGAATATGTGCAGAAACAGTATGGCACAATGCCGGAATATTTATGGAGTAAACTATCGGACAGTGCAGTACTTCGACATAAAAATGGAAAATGGTATGCAGTGATCATGACGGTTGAAAAATCGAAACTGGGATTAGAGGGAAATGATCTGGTTGACATTATGGATGTAAAGTGCAATCCAGAAATGACCAGCATGATTATTCAGACTTATGGATTTTTACCAGGATACCATATGGATAAACAGCACTGGATCACGATTTTACTGGATGGTTCAGTCAGTGAAGCGAAGATATTGGACTTTTTGGATATGAGCTATGACCTGATTGACGGAGCAGACGGAAAGGAAGAAAAATGAGAACAGCGATAGTATACGCATCTGTGCATCATGGAAATACAGAAAAATTAGTAAAGAGGATCGCAGAAGAATGTCAGGTGGATTTGATTGATGCTGTGAAACAGCCAGATGCAGACCTGAGCAGTTATGATATGATTGGGTTTGCATCAGGAATCTATTTTTCAAAGTTTCATCAGTCGATATTGGAATTTGCAGAGAAGAATCTACCGGACGACAAAAAGATATTTCTGATCTGTACTTATGGCGGGAGTGCGAATTATAAAACCATAGAGCAGATTTTGGATAAAAGACATGCCAGTGTGGTTGGAAAATTTGGTTGTAAAGGGTATGACACATTCGGACCATTTAAACTGGTTGGAGGTATTGCTAAAGACCATCCGAATGAAGAAGATATGAAAAACGCAGCGGATTTCGTAAAAGGATTACACTGATTTTTGAGCAAAAGGAAAACCGGGGATTTTACTCCTCGGTTTTCTGGCAGCTGTGTTTCAGTCTTCAACCTGAAAAATATCTTCTACAGGCACTTTCAGGTAATGTGCCAGCCGGATTGCAATCTCAAGAGAGGGATTACGTTCTCCACGTTCGATGCGGCCTATAGTCTGGCTGCAGGAACCTATGGCTTCAGCCAAATCTGCTTGAATGAGATTCCGTTCTTCACGAATATCTTTTAGTGTATTATTGATTGCCATTCAATCACTTCCTTTGCTTATTGTTATCAGCAGGATCATGAACCTGCTGTTGAAGTCTAATGAAATCCCGGAATTTCTGCACCTTTGCATTTCCCGATTACTTTTCCAAAAATCTTAAAAGAGTCAGATTCCAAAACCTGGATAGGACGATATTTTTGATTTAAAGAAATCAGATAAACACCATCTGGCTCATCGTGTAATTCCTTGATGTAAGTATTGCCGTTGAGATAGAAGATTCCAATTTCACCATTAGCAAGAGAATCTTTTTTCTGAATCCATGCAACATCGTCTGTATGATAAAGTGGCTCCATACTGTCACCGGAAATCCGTACACCAAAGTCAGTCTGCTCAGGAGCAAGGTGTCCTACATCATAGGTTTCTTTTACAGAATCCTCCAGGTAATTTCCAGTACCAGCAGAAACTGGTTCCCAGGTAATTTCTACAGGATGATGGAATGGGATAATTTTTGCAGACAGTGGAGAAAACTTTTTAGAAGCTTTCAAAATATCAGCAAATTCAATCAATTTATTTCTGCCTTCTTCATTCAATCCACTCATAATGTTATATGGGTTTTCTCCAAAGAAGGATTCATATATATCTTCGATATCAAGTAACTGGCAAAGTGTCAGGAAAACATGTAAAGCTGGTTCTCGTGCATTGGTCTCCCATTTGGAGATTGCTTTTGTAGTGACCTGAATACCTTCCTGAGAAAGCAGGTCTACCAGATCTGATTGAGAGTATCCTTTCTTTTTTCTATTTTCTGCTAATATTTCCCCGAAATCACGCATTTGTTCGCCTCATTTCTATTTGAATTTTCTATATGCATTATACCGTATGTTAGAAATAAAATCAACAATAATCTCCAAAATGGAGAAAATACAACCAAGATGTTACTTGACTATCTCCGGAATGTCGATATATACTAAACATACAAAAATTGATAAGACATCATGTTGAAGGAAACAGCTGGGAGGTGAAAAGTTTGAGTGAGCGTGTGATCCTGCATAGTGATATGAACTGTTTTTATGCCAGTGTAGAAATGCTGCATCATCCGGAATTTGCCGGAATGCCGCTGGCAGTCGGTGGCGATCCGGAAGCCAGACATGGGATTGTGCTGACAGCAAATTATATTGCAAAGCAAAAAGGTGTAAAGACCGGAATGGCATTATGGCAGGCAAAACAGATTTGTCCGGAAATCATATTTGTACCACCACGGATGGATTTGTATTTGAGATTTTCAAAGATGGCAAGAGAAATCTATTCGGAGTATACGGACAAGATTGAGCCATATGGAATTGATGAAGCCTGGCTGGATGTATCGGACAGCAGAAATCTGAAAGGAAGCGGAATGACGATTGCAAGAGAAATCAGCCATCGGATTAAATACGAACTGGGTGTAACGGTAAGTATTGGAATTTCCTGGAATAAGATTTATGCGAAACTTGGTTCAGATTATAAAAAGCCGGATGCAATCACAGAGTTTAATCGAGAAAATTATAAAGACAGGATATGGCAGCTTCCAGCGTCAGATTTGCTTTATGTCGGAAGACAGACAAATAAGAAATTGCAAAAACTTGGAATCCGGACAATCGGGCAACTTGCGGAATCAGACGAAAAGTTGTTAGAGAGTCATTTTGGAAAAATAGGAAATGTATTATGGGCTTTCGCAAATGGCTGGGATGAAGATCCGGTTTGCAAGGAAGGATATGAAGCACCAGTAAAGTCGATAGGTAATAGCACTACAACACCGAGAGATCTGGAAAATGATCTGGATGTCTGGATCATTCAAATAGCATTGGCAGAAAGTGTAGCTGCACGATTGCGGAAACATGGATTTAAATGCAAAACAGTAGAAATTACAGTTCGAGATAATCGATTGTATAGTTTTTCCAGACAGATACATTTACGACAGCCAACGAATATTACAAACGAGATTGTAACTGCAGCATTTCAGCTATTTAAAGATAATTACAAATGGGAACATCCCATTAGAAGCCTGGGAATCCGAGCTGCGGATCTTGTGTTAGATGATATTCCCGTGCAGTTGGATTTATTTGGAAATCAGGAGAAAAAGGAAAAGTTAGAGAAGCTGGATCGTACTGTAGATGAGATCAGACGACGGTTTGGTTATTTCAGTATACAGCGAGCGGCAATGTATCAGGATAAAGTCTTATCCCACTTAGACGCTGGTACGCACACGATCCATCCACATAGTTATTTCCATGGGTAATTGGAGGGATAGATTTGAAAAAAGCATTAACCAGAAAACAGGAAGAAAGTTATCAGTGTATTTTACGATATACCAATGAACATGGATATCCACCGACAATACGGGAATTTGGAAAATTGATCGGGGTGAAATCAACATCATCAGCATTTTCCAGAATCAAGCAGTTGGAGTTAAATGGATATATCCGCAGAATCCCGGCATCGCCAAGAGCAATTGAGATTTTATAGTGAGGTGTCGGCATGAACAAAGTATATGTAGATGTAGTAGCAGAGTTTCGGAAAAACGGACAGCTGGTTCCCATATTTTTTACATGGGAGGATGGAAGAAAGTATAGCATTGACAGAATTTTGAAAATCGAGCGATGCGCCAGCAGAAAGGCAGGCGGTGTAGGAATGATGTACACCTGTATGATACAAGGGCAGGAAAGCCACTTGTTTTACGAAGTGGATAAATGGTTTATGGAGAGAAAAACAGCATAAGGAGAGCTTGGTATAGACGATATTATTTGGATTATTAACCGGCAGGGATAGTCACTTTCCCTTTTTATTCCTGCAGGTTTTACATAAGAAGATGGATTCCGGTCAGCAAAGGCAGCTCCCACAATGCCTTTTGGATATCCGCTTCTGCAAGTTGTAGTAAGTAATTGCTTCCCATCAAAATCATGGGGAAAGCGAACTGGTCTGAAAGACCGCCAGTTAGTGTGATGATGATAAGGAGATTTTGAAACTGATGACAGACAGAGATTATGCAATTAAATCAATGAAAGAGATTACCTTCCAGATGGCAAGCCATGCACAGGATTATTTGGAAGTAACGATTGAAAGACATTATACTGATATTAAAGAATTGATGACAAGCTATCAGAAATTGATTTTGGAAAATCAGATTGTGTTAGAAGAACTGGATATGGAGTGCCAGGAGAAAATCAATGAAGATATGGCATATGCGTTGAGTTATCTGAGCATTTATAACAATCAGCTGAATGTGCCAAAGATGCACCGGGAAATGAATAACCTGATGATCATTTATGGCTTGTCAGATATGATCTATCGTGGAATGACACTGGTTAAGTTCTATGCACCGAATGGTGTGATGCTCAGTGAGATCCTTCATTCCTGTTTTTGCAGTCATTATAATAAGACAGATGTGGAAGTACAACAGGAGTTAGGAATAGGCAGGACTTCATTTTATAAAATGAAGAAGCAGGCACTTGGGTATTTAGGATTTTATTTTTATGAGATCGTGGTACCGCAGGCAAAGGATAAAAGATTTAAACCGTCACTGGGCGTAGAGGAAGAGTAGGTGAATAATATGAGATACGAAGATTCGATGAAAGGTGTAGCTGATCAGATAATCAAAGAACAGCAACGAGCCAGTAAAATTAAAAACAATCCAGAAGAGTTCCATTGGCATGACGAATATGCAACGTTGAATTTCTTTCGGTTTATCTGCAAAAATATCGGTAACTTGGGAAATGGAGAAATTGAAAAAATGGTCACACGCTTAAAGAGCATAGATCAGAAAGCAGTGGAAAACCATGTGAATGGTGCTGTTTGGGCATTTGATTATGATAAGATGTTCTGTGTATTGATGGAAAATGAAATTTGCCGAAAGGTGTGTGAAAAGAATAAATATAATAGTTGGACGAAGCTGATTGGACAGTATTGTATTTCAATGGCTTAAAGATAAAGAAAGTTGCTGGAGAGAAAAAATATTCTCCAGCAACTTTGTCTTTGATGAATAAAGGTCAAATTTTCATTTAACTATTCTCACTATTATTTGATTCAGTGATTTTTTTCTTCTTTGGAGAAACCAGTTTGTGACCGGAATAAATGGACATGCCAATACAAAGCAATGAAGAATAGGCAAAGTATTTATGTGCAGTCATAGATTTTTTGATTCCAGAATAAATGCATCCCAACATACAGAAAAGTGCGCCTAAGGACCAGTATTTATGTGATTTCATGATTTGATACCTCCTTTGATTTAACTGATTCAATCATAACGCTTTTTTACGAAAATGCAAAGAAAATCTTGAAATATAGTTCTATAGAATTAGAACTTGGTTTTGCGATTCTGTATATTGAAGACATCCACAAGTATACTAAATCCAGAACGATTATTCGTTCCGGAGGAGGTGTTACGATGGATTTGAAAGCAGTAGGACAGCGAATCAAATCGGCACGAGAAGCAAAAAATCTCACACAAGAGGAACTGGCTGCATTAGTAAATTTAAGCCCGACGCATGTGAGTGTAATAGAGAGAGGCTTGAAAGTTACAAAATTGGATACCTTTGTTGCAATTGCAAATGCGTTAGATGTTTCTGCAGATACTCTTTTAATTGATGTTGTGGCACATTCAGTTACAGGTGTTACAAATGAACTGACAGAAAAAATTGAAAAACTTCCAATCAAAGAACAGAAAAAAATCATCAAAGTAATTCACACATTATTGGAAGAGTGATATGACAAACTGGGAAGAGCAAGTAGCTCTTCTTTTTTTGACCATTTATTCAGATTTAAGTTGTAAAGTGTCTTTTCATGATAATAGAAATATGCTAAATTGGTTCTATAGAACAAGTTGTAAATCCAGTTATATATCGGAGGAAAATGAATGAGAGAAAAAACTATTTATGAGAAGATTGCAGAAAAGTACAACACAACACCAGAAGAAGTACGCAGAGAAATGCAGATAGCCATAGATGCAGGATTTGATAATCCTGATCCGGCTGTGCAGGAAGAATGGAAGAAAATGACACTTAAAGGAGAAAGACCTACACCGGAAGAAGTAATCAATTACGCAGTAAAAAAACTAAAAGGAAAATAAAAATATGAAGAAAAAGATAATTGCATTGATTTCAGGAGCAGTGATCTTGATAATTGCTGCAGGAAGTATTTATGGGAAATCTGAATCTGGTCATAAGGAAGGCGAACCGGATGTAGTTGGAACATTTTCCGTAAATCGGGATGAAAATTTAACCGTGGTTGCTAACCGGAAAAATATTGAGGATAGAGAAGCGTTTGTAAGAGAGCTTTTGCAGATGTACAAGGATGATTCTTTTTATTCGACAAAATTCTCCACAGACAGGGGATATGCGACGAGTCTTGATATGAACATCTATTTATGGAAAGAGGATATTGAAGATGGGGAATCGGTAATGACAGCCGAATACAGACCTGTAGAATATGGAAAGGACTATGATGTAGTCAATAATCCTGATAAATTTCAACTATATATAGATGGAAAAGAAGTAGAAGAATAACACGGTGAACTTTTTATACTGAAATATGTACGATTCCAATAATGATATGAACTTATGGGAACATATTGCGGATACTTTGTGAACTTTATCCTGATACAATGATTATGCTGATGAAAGAAGGCATAGATAACTGAATACAAGAAAGAGACGAAAGCCTCAGTAGTTAAGAAAAAACTACTGGGGCTTTTTTTCGTGCCTGAATTTCTCAGCCAATAACTGCGGGCGTATCCCGGCAGGATAAAGGCGGAGCAGGCATGATTCTAAACAGAGGTCCGCCTTCTGGATTTGAAACGAGCAACAAGATTTCAAATTCAGGAGGAACGGATATGTATATTGAACACCCATATTTTTATGAAGGAAAGTATTACGCAAATATTGATGGAGAAATGATCGAGATTACAAAAGAAGTTGCGTATGCGATGAATAATTTTTATAGAAGCAGCAAGGCAAAAAAAGTTGAGATTAAGAACGAACTGGGTGAGGTTGTGGATAAGATGCTGAGAGAAGTACCTTACAGTGGTCAGTCCATTGATGGAGAAGGCTTCATGATTGAGGATTTTCCAGATCTGAACTGCGATGTGGAGCACTGTGTACTGACAAAAATGGAACAGCAGGATATTCACAAAGTGATCAATCAGCTGAACTCAGAGGAACGCATGATTATTTATGGCATTTTCTTTGAAAACAAGACACAGACACAGATGGCGGAGATTATGGGGATTTCCAGACAGATGCTGTCATACAAGCTGAAATCCACTCTTAATAAGATGCGTGAAATGTATATGAATAAATTTTTTTAAAAAATTTTTCAAAATCTTTTGCATCTGCCAAAGTCATTTGACTTTAGTAATTAGAGGAAGTTAAAGGACTTCCTAAAATGAACCATGATAACTGAATATCCAATAATAACTGACGTGACATTTCATGCAGAGAGCACGAGGAAGATGCCGCTATAGGATTATAAGACAAAACCAAGATTTTTAGTTCAGTCTGTAATGCTGCGAAAAAGCACTGACCGAAGCCAGCTGGCAGGCTGGTGATGCGATGATATGTATGAGATGCGATACACTTGCAGATCCTGAGAAGTCTGTAACTGGTAAACCTATGAACTGCTGGAGCCTGGAAACGAGAGTTTTTGGGTTGTGGTCCGGAGTATGCATTCGGGCAGGTTATTATTCCCTTCCTGCATATGCAGGAGTAACGATTCGGGGTATCGAGGATAAATAGAATCGAGCGAGCACTGTTTAATAATCAAATTGGCTATAGAGGTTATGCGGCAGAGCTTTCCTTATGGGAAAGAAACTCTGCCGTATTCCTGTGGAGCCAATATAGCGCTATGGATGCTTTACAAATAAAAATAATAGATTGGAGAGAGGACAAATGACAATCCGCAGAGGAGATATTTTATGGGCAGATCTCGGTATGTTTCCTACAACATCTGTTCAGGGTGGTGTAAGACCGGTGATCGTAGTGAGCAATAATAAAGCCAATACATACAGTTCAGTCATTACAGTAGTTCCGCTGACATCAAGAATATATAAGAAGCGATATTTACCAACACATGTATTTATCAGTAAATACGATATGACAGGGATTCGAAAAGGAAGCCTGGCATTGGCTGAACAGGTTATGAGCATTTCTACAAAATGCATTATTGAGAAATGCGGAAGAGTAAATAAGTGGAGCCTGGATCGGGTGCTGAAAGCGGTACGGATTCAAATGGGAATGAACGAAAGCGAGAAATGATATTCCTGCTTTCGACAATTCAACAGAAAACGACGTCATAAAATGTAGACAACACAAAAGAATGACAATACAGGACGAGAGGTTCTGGTGATTTTTTAGAGACGATTGAATATGATTTATAAAGGGAGGGATTGCGATGGCATTAAAAATTGTAAGAAGATATGATGCAAATGGTAATGTGATCGAAGATAAAGATTTAGAAAGATTCAAATTGGATTCCCCGGTAGTTCGTCAGATCTTATATCAGATGAATAAAGAGATGGGAGCAGTTGATAATATTAAAGTCGATGCAGCTGAAAGAAGAAATTTTATATAACTTACTTTAATAAATAAAATAAGTTGAAATTTCTCTGAAAAGATGGTATAGTGTACGTGAGAGGAGGAAAGAGCGAGGTGAGAAACATAAGAATTGGAAAGAATACCTCAAATAATAAAAAAACAGGATTGTATATCAGAGTTTCTACAAATTTTCAGTTTGAAGAAGGATATTCAGTAGGTGCTCAGACGGAGAAGCTTGAAAAGTATTGTAATTATCAGGAGATTGATAATTATGATTTGTATATTGACGGTGGCTATTCAGGAAGCAATTTGAATCGACCGGAGATGAAACGTCTTATTAAAGAAATTCAAGAGGGCAAAGTGGAATCAGTTGTAGTTGTTAAACTTGATCGTTTGTCCAGAAGCCAGAAAGATACGATTTATCTTCTTGAAGATGTGTTTGAAGCAAATGATGTTGGATTTATTTCTTTAAATGAGAACTTTGATACAACAACACCATATGGAAAAGCAATGGTAGGTATCTTATCTGTATTTGCTCAGTATGAACGTGAAAACATTCGTGAACGTACACAGATGGGAATTACAGAGAGAATCAAAACCGGAAAATGGAGAGGGACGAAACCACCATTTGGTTATGACTATAATAACGGTGATGACGTTCTTGTGCCAAATAAAGATGCAGAAACAGTCAGAAAGATTTTTGAATTATATAAGGAAGGCTATTCCACGTATGCACTGGCAAAGATGTTCGATTTAAAAGGAGACAAGCAAGTGTCCGATATGTTGTCCAGAGTGACATACATTGGAAAGCTCAAATATAATAAAGAAATCGTTGATGGTCTTCATGAGCCGATAGTTGATAAAAAACTGTTTGATGAAGTTCAGGAATTACGAAAAACAAGAACGAGAGCAACTTCTCATAAATCACAGTATTTACTTACTGGGTTAATATATTGTGGATTATGTGGGGCAAAGATGCGTTATCAAAAATGGAGCGGTGGAAGAGTGATGATTTACTGTTACTCATTAGACCATAGTAAACCGCACTTGGTTAAGAATCCAAATTGCCAGAACGGAAAATTGGATGCAGCTGAAGTTGAAGATGTTGTTGTTAGTGATATGCTGAAATTATCAAAGGAGTATGAGGTAATCGAGGAAAAATCAGAACAGCAAAATCAAAAAGGATTTGAAGCTATGAACCAGAGAAAATCAGTTCTTGAAGGTAAGCTGAAATCCCTGTATAATTTATATGCATCCGATACCAATAATAGTGTCCTGCTGGAGACAATTGGTGAGATCAATAAAGAACTGGAAAATCTGAATACACAGATAGAACAGTACACATTAAAGAACACCAGAGCTAAAGATATGACAGCAAGAGCTAAAGCATTCAAAAGTGTTGCTGACAGCTGGGAGTTCATGTCTTTCAATGAAAGACAGAAGACTGTACGTGAATATATCAAAAAGATTAAAATATCGAATGATTATGTTGAAATTGAGTATAATGATCTTTTGACACTACAGTAAATTACATTTCTATAGTTAATACATCGCAAGGGGATATATCTTCTTGCGTGTAAAATTTCATATATCTTATTCAAGATAATTACCCTATTGGATAAAGGAAATTTCAAAATTTCCACTATAATACATTATCCCTATGATTGTCGGGGAAATCAAGCGTTTTCTTCGGGATGACGGCATTCTGAAGGTAAGCCGTTCCATAAAGGAAAACCAGTATAAAATCTATAAAGTGCGGGAGGAAATGGAGAAAAAGCTGGGAAGGGAGCCGGATATGGGGGAGCTTTCCAAAGCTATGGACATGCCGGTGGAGGAGCTTGCCATGACCATGGAGTCTGCGGCTGAGGTGGACTCCATTTATAAGACGGTGTACCAAGGGGACGGCACAGACCTGCAGCTGGTGGACCGGCTTCCGGAGAAAGAGGACAGCCACCAGAAGCTTCTGGATAAGATTTTCCTGGAAGAAATGCTGAGAAAGTTAGAGCCAGAGGAGCGCCAGCTGATCGGACTTCGGTATTTCCAGGATATGACCCAGATGGATGTGGCGAAGAAAATGGGAGTGTCCCAGGTGCAGGTGTCAAGGATGGAGAAACGGATTCTGAAGAAGCTGCGGGGATTTCAATGAAAGAAAAGATATGATGCAGTATTTGTGAGAGAAAGCCTGCCACGCATAAATCAGAGGGTGTTGGGGAAATGTATTGGTAAAAGAAATCAACAAAAAAGAGGCTGCATGGAAGCTGGCGAACTTCCATACAGACCTCAAAAATGTGCCAGATACTGTTTTACTTAGAATGTAATTTTCTTCCCTTCCAGTCTCCACTGTCTGAACTCTGCAGAAGCAGAAAGCAGCAGGTCGGAAGAAGAGTTCAGTGCGGTTTCCACAGAATCCTGAATGACTCCGATAATAAATCCAACTGCAACTACCTGCATGGAGATATCATCTGAAATTCCAAACAAGGAGCAGGCCATAGGAATCAGAAGAAGGGATCCGCCTGCCACACCAGAAGCACCGCATGCAGAAAGTGCTGCAAGAAGGCTGAGGATGATAGCAGTTGGGATGTCAACATGGATTCCAAGTGTGAAAGCAGTTGCCATTGTCATAACGGTGATGGTGATGGCAGCTCCGTCCATATTGATGGTAGCGCCAAGAGGAATGGTTACGGAGTAGGTATCACGGTCAAGTCCCATTTCCTCGCAGGCTTTCATATTTACCGGAATGTTGGCTGCGGAGCTTCTGGTGAAGAAGGCTGTGATGGCACTTTTCTTCAGGCAGTGCAGGATCAGCGGATAAGGATTCTGACGGATGCACCAGTAAACCAGAATGGGATTGGTTACAAAGTAAATGAAAAGCATGCAGCCAACCAAAAGGGCAAGAAGTTTTCCGTAGGTAGTGAAAATATCCAGTCCGTTGGTGGATATGGTGTTAAATACCAGGCCGAAGATTCCAAATGGTGCCAGGTTGATGATCCAGCTGACTACCAGAGAAGTGCCGTCTGCAATATCTGCAAGTGCTTTCTTGGTGGTGTCGCCAGCGCCGCGGAAGGCAAGTCCAAGAAGAATAGCCCAGGTAAGGATTCCTACATAGTTTGCGTTTACCAGAGAAGAGATGGGGTTGGCAACCACGTTTAGAAGAAGATTGTTCAGAACTTCCACAATTCCCTGCGGCGCTGTGGCATCAGCTGCCGCATTGGTCAGCGTTATCTGTACCGGGAAGATCATGCTGGCAAATACAGCGATCACAGCTGCCAGAACAGTACTGAACATATAAAGCGCAACCACTGTTTTGATGACGCCGCCGTGGGATTTTCCTGCGTTGCACAGTGAACTGATAACCAGGAAGAATACCAGAAGGGGTGCGATGGCCTTTAAGGCACCTACAAATACATCGCCCAGAATGGCAATGCTGGTGGCACCAGGCGCTGCCACTCCCAGGATGGCGCCCAGGATCAGACCTACCAGGATTCGCTTCACAAGAGCAATCCCAGTCCATTTTGTCCATAGATTTTTCATTTGTTTTTCCTCTACTTTCCCTCTTTAATATGTTAAAAGATTAATGAATTAATTATAAGGGATATGAGAAGATTGTGCAACAAAAAACTTCGCTTTATATTCAGAAGGGCTGATTCCCTCATATTTGCGGAAGATAGAGGAAAAATAGGTGGCGTCTTTGTAGCCTACTGCCTCCGCAATCTCATAAGTGAGCAGGTTTGTATTCTGGAGAAGCTCCTTTGCCTTGCTGATCCGTTCCTTATTGATGTACTCAGTAAGAGAACCGGAGGTGGCTTTCTTGAAAGTACGGCTCAAATGGGAAGGGGAAATGTGCAGCTCCTGGGCAATAACGTCCAGGGAAAGATTTCCCGCCAGGTTCTGGGAAATATAACGGATGGTGTTTTCAATAATATAGTTGGGAACTGCGTGGGCGGACATGCTGTTCTCTCTTGTGTATTCCATAATTTCCGTCACTGTATTTTCCAGGGCAAAAATATCCCGGGATCCCAGAAGCTTTTCCAGATACAAAATGGGCACCGGATCCAGCTCCTTTTTTACCATGACACGGCAGCAGATGTAGTAGATCTGGGAGCAGATGTTCTTGGCATCCTGGGAATTGGTAAAGCTGGTTTTGAACTTGGAAAAAATGTGGCTGGAAACAGAAGCGGCCTCCTGGAAATCCCAGTTGTTCAGGCTGCTTTCAATCTGGTACAGATCCAGGGAGTTTTCCACAGAAAGCTCTGCAGGCTCTTCCGGGCCAGCAGTGTGGAAAACAGAAATATTCTGTTCGCTGTAAAAGTTATGGGTAAGAGCCTGGATTGCCTCGGAAACAGCAGTCTGGAAAGCCTCCGGAGACTGATGAAGGGCGCTGATCCCCGTAAGGATCTCAGAAGAGCTGAAAGCCTTTACAATACCGGAAATCTCCCGGCAGTTTTCCAGAATATATTCCGGAACAGAAGCAGAGGGCTGATTCTGGAAATACACGTTAAGGATCAGGTTATTGTAGCGGTAGCAGTAGGTGTTCTTTTTCTCTTCGATGACGATCTTTTTCAGGGCAGACAGATCCGGCTCATCGGAGGATGGCTTGAAGGCTGCCACATAATAGCAGTCCATGTGAAGCCCAAGGGAGAGAAGCTTTTCCTTTAATTCCTCTGTGCAGAGATGGTCGGTGAGCTCCTGCATCAGCTGATCCTTCAGGAAAAAGACTCCTTCCTTTGCAATGTTCTCCTGCTGCTGGGAGACGATCAGCTGTTTCTGGGCTTCCTGCACTGCGGCGAACAGTTCCTTTTTGTTGGTGGGTTTTAAGATGAAAGAGGTTACGTGATACTTAATGGCAGTCTGGGCATACTCAAAATCCGCATAGCCGGTGAGGATGATCACCTTTGTCCGGGGATAGTTTTCGTGGACAAAGCGCGCCACCTCAAGGCCGTCTGCTGCAGGCATTTTGATGTCCGTGATCACAATGTCCACAGGCTGGCTTTTCAGAAATTCCATGGCTTCCACGCCGTCAGAAGCGCTTCCCACAACCTGACAGTCAATGGACGCCCAGTTCATGTAATTGGAAATACCTTTTCGCATAGTGACTTCATCGTCAACTACAAGAAGCTTAAATATCATGGGTAAACTCCTTTCTTGGAATGTGGAAGGAAACGGTGGTGCATTTGTTTGGAATGCTTGTGATCCGGATGCCCGAATCCGGTCCGTAAAGCAGCTTCAGCCGTTTGTCCAGGTTTTTCATGCCGATGTGGGTGTGGCTGTCCTTCTCGGAGGAGGCAATGGACTGAATGTCCGGGATCACCTCAAAACCGATTCCATCGTCTATAATACAGATTTCCAGCTGGCTGTCGTCTCCCTCTATGATCTGGATGATCAGATGGCCTTTTCCCTTCTTGGGCTCCAGGCCGTGGACAATGGCGTTTTCCGCAAGGGGCTGGATGGAAAGGCAGGGAATTTCACAGGAAAGTACCTGTTCCGGAATCTGGATGTCACAGGAAATTTTGTCCTCGAAGCGCATCTGCTGAAGATACACGTAAAGCCGTACATATTCCATTTCTATGGAAATGCTGGTGAAATTGTGGTTCCGGGAAAGGGTGTTCATTTTCAGCAGGCTTCCCAGGGAAATCACCATCTCGTAAATTTCCTCATTGTCGATCATCTGGGCCTTCCAGGCAATGGTGTTCAGCACATTGAAAAGGAAATGGGGGTCCATCTGGGACTGCAGTGCCCGAATCTCGGCGTTCTTGATCAGCAGCTTTTGCTGGTAAATATCCTGGTAATAGGTGTCAAGCTGAAGCAGCATCTGGTTAAAGGACTGTGCCCACACACGGAATTCCTGGTAAAAGCCTTCCGGTGGAAGAGCGCTTCGGTTTCCCTTTGAAATCTCATTGATGTGAAAGATCATGGTGTCAATGGGGCGGGTGACTGCCCGGGAAATAATAAAGGCTGCCATCAGGGAAAGAAGTGCCACAGCCAGAGTCACCAGAAGATAAGACTTCAGGGTGCTGTTCAGGTTTTCCAAAAGCAGGTCCTTGGGGGCGGCCACTGCAGAGGTAAGTCCAAGCCGTTCCAGGGACTGGGATGCCATGAAATAATCACGGCCTCCAAAGCTTTGCTCCTTAAACAAAACGGAATTTTTCTGTGCAGTCAGACTGGAATAGAGATCCAGAAGCTGATCCTTTGAAAAATCAGAGTCCGAACTAAGGGAAAATTCTTTGTTAAACAGCATAATAAACCAGGACGGATCAATGGTTTTGGAGCAGTATTCGATCCATTTTTGTGCATTGATGTTGATGACGATCATGCCGATCCGGTTCCCGGAATTGCTGCTGTACAGGTTGCGGGCAAAATACATATTCTGGTCGTGAAGCGGTGACGTATAGCACATCAGGTGCGGGTTGGCGGAATCAATAGTGCTTTGCAGAAACTCGGAGGTGTCGTCCACATTTTCCAGGATTCCAGAAGTATAAGCGTGGTAGACCGTGGAACGGCTGTTGTAAATATAGATGGAGTCTGTAAAGTTCTTCTCAGAGAGGGCGGAGCTATTGTAGATGTAGGACATCTGCCGCTCTACGGAAAAAGGATAATTGATTCCGGCTCCCGGATTTTCCAGCGCATTCTGGATCACCTCATTGGACATGAAAAGGGGAATGATGGAATCAATGGTCTCCACCTGATCCTGTATGGTATCATTGACCTGGTTTAGCTCCCGCACAATGGAATCCCGGGAGGTTTTTCTTAATATAGAAGATGTTTTGATATAATAAAATCCCACAGACAATACCAGAACCAGCCCTACAATGATCATGATGGTGACGGTAATAAAAAATCTGAGAGAGGGATATTTCTTAGGAGCACGCTTGGCCAAAACTGGAAGACCTCCTTATATAATATGATGTTAGGGCAAAAGGTCTTTTGCCCCTAACTTGATATCCACGAATTGCTCCGCTGCAAAGCAGCTCCCGCAATTCTCGATCATAATATATTATTATCCCACATTTAAAAAAGTACATCAATTAAATTTGCAGGAATGTCATGTATTTTAAAGAAGAGGACAAAATTTTTAAACAGTAGAATGAATGGGCATGATATGTGAAAATTTTGTGAAAAATATGCAGGAATTTCCAAGGAACAGCACAAGGTCTTTTATTAAAAAATGCGTCTTTACAGGCTATAATACAGTCATCAACCGAAACGAAGGAGGAACATCATGAAAAGAAAAATGATTTCTAAAATTATGGCAGCAGCACTGATCGGAACTATGTGTGCAGGAATGGCTGTACCTGTAATGGCTGCCGATGATGAAAAAGTAACCTTAAGCGTAATCAACTATCACGTAGGAACCGACTACGCAGCTGAGTATTATTCCTATCTGTTCGAGGCTTTCCAGCAGACAGAGGAAGGCAAGAATGTAGAGTTCAGCTTTGAGGAAATTCCTACTACAGATGCATTCAACCAGAAAATCAAGCTTCTCATCTCCAGCGGAGATCTGCCGGACATCGTTTTCAACGGCGGAAACAACATCATTGAGCTGGCTGCAAAATCCGGAAAGGTAGCAGACCTGACCCCTTATCTGGATGCGGATCCGGAGTGGAAATCTCTGTTTGACGATACTTCCCTGGAATTCAATACAGTAGACGGCAAGATCTACGGCATCCCGGTTTCCAAAGAGGTTTCCTATATCTACTATAACAAAGACCTGTTTGAGCAGGCTGGAATCGAAGCACCGGAAGTTGCTTATGCAACCTGGGATGAGTTTTTCGAAGCATGCGACAAGTTAAAAGAAGCAGGAATCACCCCGATCGGAATGGACAGTGCGGACTCCGGCTGGCTGACCAACCTTTGGATGAGCGCTCTGATCGGAACCAACGGAGAGGCTGGAAATGAGTGGATGAACACCATGTATCCAACAGACTACAATACACCGGAAGTAATCGCAGCAGCTGAGAACATCCAGAAAATGTTCCAGAACTACACAACACCAGATGCAGTTGGCGGCAAATACGATCCGATGGCAACCCACTTCTTCAACGGTGAAGTTGCAATGTTCCCGAATGGACCATGGATGATCCCGGATTTCTCCGAAACAGAGAAAGCACCGGAAGGCTTCTATGACAAAGTCGGCATCATGCTTCTTCCTGGAAACGGAATGGAAATGGTTCCAACACCTGGTGATATGGTAGGTGCTACCGATCCTGAAAAGATCGAGGCAGCTGTTGCATTCCTGAAATTTGAGACCACACCGGAAAACCAGATCAAGGCACTGGAAATGACCGGATTACAGCCTGTATCTGACAATCTTGAGATCCCGGAGACCCTTTCTGAGAGCGATCCTCTGATGGCACAGGCACTTGAGATCCAGGGAAAAGCAGGCGTGACTTACGGACAGAATCAGGCATACTGGTATCAGAACACAATCGATACATTCTCAACAGAGCTTCCGGAACTGGCATATGGAAACATCACAGCAGAAGAGTTCTGCACAAAACTGTCAGAAGCGGCAGCAAAGAATCTGGAATAATGTAAAAGGCCTGTCACCTGATACAGCTTTGGTGACAGGCTGCTTTTATGGGGAGAAAGAATGAATACGAAAAATAAAAAAATATGGATTTTCCTGTTTACCATTCCCTGCATGATTTTGTTCGCGCTTGTGTATGCGGCTCCAATCATCACGGTTTTTTACACCTCTCTGTGTGATTATACAGCATTTAGCGCACCTACCTTTCAGGGAATCAAAAACTTCATTACAATTTTTAGCGACAGTGATTTTATCTGTTCCATCCGAAATACCCTTCTGTGGGTAGTGCTGCAGTCTACTCTTCACGTAGGCGTAGGTCTTGCCATGGCCCTTGTTCTTCGAAGAAAGCCAAAGGGCTGGAAAATCGCAAGAACTGCTTACATGATTCCGAATATCATTCCTACAGCGGCAACCGGCGTGATGTTTACCCTGCTCTTGAATCCTATGTTTGGAATTGTGAAGCCTGTTCTGGATTTCTTTGGCGTGAACTATGCCATGGTTCCAAACCTATTCGGAAATTCCAGATATGCATTCTGGACCGTAACCGCAACCTGGATTTTCTACTCTGGATTTAACACCATTATTTTCCTGGCAGAGATGGGGGCTGTGAGCAAGGAAATTTATGAGGCAGCAGCCATTGACGGCGCAACGCCCTGGCAGGCAGACCGTTATATCACCTTGCCCCTGATGAGAAATGTATGCGGAACCTGCGTAACCCTTGCCAGTGTTGCCATGGTTTCCCAGTTCGATATTATTTACATGACCACAAAGGGCGGCCCGGGAACGTCTACCCTGAACCTGCCTATTTACCTGTATAAAGCAGCAACCCTGGAAAACAATTATGGAAAAGCAAACGCAGTGGGCGTGGTTCAGATCATCATCGGAATTACCCTGGTTATTCTGATCAAAGGTCTGTTCCGTGAGAAAAAGGAGGCGGCATAATGAGAAAAACAAGCAAAGTGAAAAACGGGATCGCGTCCTTTTTCAAGTATTTCTTTATGATCCTGCTGATCTTTATTTCCCTGGCACCCATCGTGTGGGCGTTTATCAGTTCCTTTAAATCCTATGCGGAAATCAACTCCTCCGCATTGTCCTGGCCGTCCAGATTCAGTTTGGATAACTACAAGGCAGCTCTTCAGTATGCGCCGATCCTGAAATATTTCATGAACAGCGTGATCATTGTAGGCGTCAGCGTGCTGGTGACAGTGGCACTGGTTGCCATGTGTGCCTACGTGATTTCCAGATTTCAGTTTAAGCTGAAAACCCTGATCGTGCTTTTGATCTCCGCATCCTTAATGCTTCCGGCACAGGCGATTTCCCAGCCGCTGTTTGCCATTTTCCAGAAGCTTGGGATTTTTGATACAAAGCTGGGCCTGATCATTGTGTACTCTGCAATGGGAATTCCAATGTCCTTCTTTGTTATGGTCAGCTATTACAAAACCATTTCTACAGCACTGGAAGAATCCGCTTATATTGACGGGGCAACTTTTATCCAGACCTTTTTGCATATTATTCTGCCTCTGGCAAAGCCGGGACTTGTGACCATTGCTATGATCCAGTTTATCAACATCTGGAATGAGTTCTACTTTGCATTGATGCTTACAAGCGGCGACCGTGCCAGAACTGTGCCGATTGCGCTGAACTATTATATGGGAACCTTTGCAAACAACTATTCCGCGCTGTTTGCGGCGGTTGTGATGACGGTACTTCCTACCATTATTTTGTTTATTCTGCTGCAGAGACAGGTTATGGAGAGTCTGACTGCAGGAGCTGTGAAAGGATGAGAATATGGATATCAATAAGAAACCAATTTACCCGGTAGAGCCGTGGAACATTACAGAGACAGAATTTTCCATGGAGACCAACTACCGCAATGAGACAACCTTTGCACTTTCCAACGGATACATTGGAACCCGCGGTACCTTCGAGGAAGGATATGATTTTTCCGTTGATGAAGGTCTGGAAGGAAACTTTATCAACGGATTTTATGAGAGTGTGGACATTCCTTATGGAGAGTGGAATTACGGTTTTCCAACCAAAAGCCAGTCCCTTCTGAACCTGCCGGATTTGAAGAAAACGGAAATTTATGGGGACGGCGAGCTGTTCGACATGCGAACCGGCAAGGTGGAGGATTACAGCCGTGTTCTTCATATGCAGGACGGATATGTGGAAAGAAAGCTGACCTGGACTTCACCAAAGGGGAAAAAGCTGCAGCTTGTGATGAAGCGCTTTGTTTCCCTGGTGCACAAAAACCGGATGTACCAGCAGATCCAGATTACGCCTGTGAATTTTTCTGGGGAGATCCGCATTTGTTCCCATCTGAATGGAGATGTGGAGAATCATACCAGAAAGACCAATCCTCTGATCGGTTACGGTCCTTTTGGTAGCAGACTGCATATGGACAAGCTTCAGGCTGAGGATGGGGTGCTGTATTACGAGGGCACGACCCTGCAGAGCGGCATGACAATGGCATGCGCAAGTGAATACAAAATAGCAGGAGCCGGGGAGGTTGTGACTGTTTTTGGCACAGACGAAGAGAAAAGGCATGCTGTGTGTGAAAGCAGAATGGAGGTTTCGGAAAATACCACCATTACCTGCGAGAAATTTATGGTTTATACTTCCAGCCAGGATATGGAAGCTGGCAAGCTGGAAGGATTTGCAAAGAAGGAACTGAAAGAAGCTGTTGAGGGCGGATGGCAGAAAGAGTTTGATGCCCAGCAGGCGAAAATCCATGAGTTCTGGGAGATTTCCGATGTGCAGATCTATGATGACGAGGCACTTCAGCAGGGAATCCGCTTCAACCTGTTTCATATTATGCAGTCCGCCGGAAGAGACGGACGCACCGGAATGGGCGCAAAGGGACTTTCCGGGGAAGGCTATGAGGGACATTATTTCTGGGATACGGAAATGTATGTGCTGCCGGTATTTGTTTACACGGCACCGGAGCTGGCAAAGAAGCTTCTGGAATATCGTTTCCGCACTCTGGATCAGGCCCGTGACCGTGCAAAGGTTCTGGGACATCCAAAGGGAGCCTTATATCCATGGCGTACCATTAACGGAGAAGAAGCTTCCACCTATTTTCCACTTGGAACGGCACAGTATCATATTAATGCGGACATTGCCTATGCGTTCTGGCTGTATGTAAGCGTGACCGGGGATCTGGAATTTTTCAAGGACATGGCAGCTGAGGTGCTTGTGGAAACCGCAAGAGTCTGGGCGGATGTGGGATATTTTGCAGAGTGCAGGGGCGGAAAATACTGCATCTGCGCAGTGACCGGACCGGATGAGTACAACGCCATTACAGACAACAATTTCTATACCAACCTGATGGGAAGGGAAAATATCCGCTATGCACTGAAGGCTCTGGAGATGCTAAAGGAAGCCGGAGCGGATGTGTATGAGGCATTTGTTTCCAGAATGGGAATTACAGAGGAGGAAACTGCATACTGGGAAAAAATTGTGGAGAACATGTATTTTCCATATGATGAAAACCGTCAGGTGTATGCCCTGGATGACCGTTTTATGATGCTTCGCCCATGGGATGATTCCAGAATCCCGCCGGAGAAGAGACATCTTCTGTATGAGAACTATCATCCGTTGTTTGTCTACAGACAGAGAATGTGCAAGCAGGCGGACGCGATTTTTGGACTTTATCTGCACAGCAACTTCTTCAGTAAGGAAGAGTTGAAGCGAAACTATGATTTTTATCAGGAAGTGACCCTGCATCATTCTTCCCTTTCCAACTGCGTATTTGGAATGCTGGCGTGCCAGATCGGATATTATGATGAGGCTTATGAATATTTTGCACAGTCTGCCAGAATGGATTTGGATGACTATCATGATAATTTCTATGCCGGTATCCATGCGGCCAACATGGCGGGAACCTGGCAGGCGATTATCAATGGATTTGCAGGCGTGCGCGTAAACGGCGGCGGGCTGGAACTGCACCCGTATGTACCGGAAAAGTGGAATGGTATGCAGTTTTACCTTCTGTACCGTGGAAGAAAGCTGAAGATTCAGTTGACCCATGAAAAGACAAGGGTGGAACTGGCGGCAGGAGATGCTGTCACATTGAAGCTGAACGAGAAGGAAATACATCTGGAACCAGGAGAGGGAAGTGTTTATGAAGAAGAAATATAAAGGAATCTTTTTTGACTGGGACGGCACTGCTGTCCTCAGCCGAAAAGCTCCTGTGGAGGAGATTGTGAAGGCTATGGGACCACTTCTGGATCAGAAGGTGAATCTGGTGATCGTAAGCGGAACTACCATGGAAAATATTGCAGGGGGAAAGCTTGATTCGTATTTTACAAAGGAGCAGCTGGAGCATCTGTATCTTGGCCTTGGAAGAGGGGCTTTTAATTACAGATATGAAAATGGACAGGAGATTGTTTTCTCAGACATGCTTCCGGACAGGAAACTGCTCAGTGATATTCACAGGATCTGTTTTGACATTCACATGGAGCTTCTGGAAAAATACGGAATGAACACGGACATTGTATTTTCCAGACCGAATTACTGTAAGATCGACCTGATGGTGGAGAACCAGAGGGGGGATAACCTGTTTATGCAGGGGAACGAGCTGGATCTGCTGAAGGACTGCCTGAAAAAGCATGGGGTAGAAGGCGGCCTGCAGGGGCTTCTGGATATTTCAGAGGCAGCAGGAGCGCGATATGGGATTACTGTGAAGCCTACCTGTGATGCCAAATACCTGGAGGTTGGAATTTCCAGCAAAAGCGATAATGTGGACCGGATTCTGGAGCATCTGGAGGAGAAAGAGGGAATCAGCCCGCAGGAGTGCAGCTTCTGGGGAGATGAGTATGTGGGAATTGAGGAAGGCATTTACGGAAGCGACAGCTTTATGAAGACAGAGAAAACAGCGGCTGGAGAGTTCTTCGATGTGTCCCAGATTCCTGGAAAACGTCCCGAAGGCGTGGTGCAGCTTGGCGGGGGCGTAGAGAGGTTTCTGGAATTTTTGAAAGAGCAGGCACAGATTGAATAGGAGATTGCGGGGAAAGGGCTCAGAACGCCTTTTTCAAACCTGCTCTAATTTCTGAGAGTTGATGAATGGTTTTGATTAGGCTATTGTCTGCGGATGCAGATTGTGTGATTGTATGATAGAAAAAATACCCGATGGAGAGAATTGGTTAATAAACTAAGCTCTTCATCGGGTATTTGCAGTTATGAATTTATTTTACAGAAGCCTGTCTGCCAAATAAGGTATTCTTGTATTTGGAAAGTGCAGTGAGAAGCACCATACCAAAGATTCCGCAGGATACCACTTCACCAGCGCCTACTGTAAGCATCATAAGCGGGATGGGAAGGTTGGTTCCATATCCGTAGCGAAGTACGAATGGTACCAGAACTGCGTTTGCCACAATCGGCGGAACCGGGGCAAGCCATTTGCTGCTGTTACGAAGCTTGTAGGTAAATACAGCTCCGATGAGGGTGGCAATACTTCCGAATGCAATATCCAGAGGAATGGCACCGCCAAGCAGATTGGCAAGGATGCAGCCTACAAAAAGACCGGGGATGGCAGCTGGTGTGAAGTATGGAAGGATGGTCAGGGCTTCGGAAATTCGGACCTGGATCTCTCCATAGCTAAACGGTGCGAACACCAGTGTCAGTACAACATAGACAGCCGCGATCAGCGCTGCCTGCACCAGAAACAGGGTACTTTTGTTTTTCATATTCATTTGTCTCCTTTAGTTTTGTTTTACGAGTGGAAGGTCACGAACACTCGATTCATTTTCGCGCGGCTTTTGGTCAAGCGGCCATGCTTGCATGGACATTTGACGAATGCCGCGGAGGCATATACCGGAAGGTATATGGCCTACGCCGGGAATCGGCGGAAAAGCCTATAAGACCTTGGTTTTGAGGGCTTTTCAACGGGCATGAGTATAGCATATTTGGGGGAGGAATGCAAGGGAAAATAATGGGCGTACCCACATTTTGCCCACAATGATGCGTCCATGACAAAATTCCAGACATCGTCTGGAATTTTGGGTGGATGTAAGTTATTTCTCGGCATCCGCCAGATTCTTCTTCAGTTCAATCATCTTGTCACGCAGCTCGGCGGCCTGCTCGAAGTTCAGGTCTGCGGCAGCCTGGCGCATCTGCTTCTCCAGCTGGGAAATCAGATCCTTCAGCTCTTTTTTGCTCATGGATTCCGGATCCTTCTTCAGCTTCACCTCTGTTTCTGCAACAGCCTTGGAAACGGCAATCAGGTCACGGACCGCTTTCTTGATGGTAGTAGGTGTGATACCGTGCTCCTCATTATAAGATTCCTGGATTTCCCGTCGGCGGTTGGTTTCTTCAATGGCGTTTCGCATGGAGTCCGTCATCACATCTGCGTACATAATAACATGGCCATTACTGTTTCGGGCAGCACGTCCAATGGTCTGGATCAGGGAAGTTTCGGAACGGAGAAAGCCTTCCTTGTCCGCATCCAGAATAGCGACTAAAGTGATTTCCGGAATATCAAGTCCCTCTCGCAGCAGGTTGATTCCAACCAGCACGTCAAATACGTCCAGACGCATATCGCGGATAATTTCCGCACGTTCCAGAGTATCAATATCCGAATGAAGATAGCGGACACGGATTCCTACATCCTTCATATACTGAGTCAGATCTTCAGCCATTCTCTTGGTAAGAGTGGTAATAAGCACCTTGTTTTTCTTAGCAGTTTCTTTGTTGACTTCGGAAATCAGGTCATCGATTTGACCCTCTACAGGGCGAACCTCCACCTTAGGATCCAAAAGTCCGGTAGGACGGATGATCTGCTCTGCACGGAGAAGCTCGTGGTCATATTCGTAGTCACCGGGAGTGGCAGACACAAACAGAACCTGGTCCAGCTTATTTTCAAATTCCTCAAAGCTAAGAGGACGGTTGTCCTTGGCAGAGGGAAGGCGGAAGCCGTAATCCACCAGTGTCTGCTTACGGTTCTGGTCACCTGCATACATGGCGCCTACCTGTGGAACGGTCTTATGGGACTCATCAATAATAAGGAGAAAATCATCCCCGAAATAGTCCAGAAGAGTGTAAGGGGGCTGCCCCGGCTCCAGACCGGAAAGATGACGGGAATAGTTCTCAATGCCGGAACAGAATCCGGTTTCCTTCATCATTTCAATATCAAAGTTGGTACGCTCAGAAATTCGCTGGGCTTCTATCAGCTTGTCCTCGCTTTTGAAATAATCTACCCGTTCCTTTAATTCTTCCTCAATGGCAATTGCCGCCTTCTGGATTTGCTCCGCAGGCACAACATAGTGGGATGCCGGGAAAATACCGATATGTGCAAGCTGGCACTTGATTTCCCCGGTAAGCACATCAATTTCCGAAATCCGGTCGATCTCATCTCCGAAAAATTCCACCCTCACAGCCGTATCCGAACTGTTGGCCGGAAAAATCTCCAGAGTGTCCCCGCGGACACGGAAGGTGCTTCGGTGAAAATCCATCTCATTGCGGGTGTACTGAATGTCGATCAGTTCTCGGATGACCTCATCCCTGTCCTTGGTCATGCCCGGACGAAGCGAGATCATCATGTCCTGGAATTCCTGTGGAGAACCCAGTCCGTAAATACAGGATACGGAGGAGATGATGATAACGTCCTTGCGCTCAGACATGGCAGCAGTGGCAGAGAGCCTGAGCTTGTCGATCTCGTCATTGATGGCAGAGTCCTTGGCAATGTAGGTGTCCGAGGATGGCACATATGCTTCCGGCTGGTAATAATCGTAATAGGAGACGAAATACTCCACCGCATTCTCCGGGAAAAACTCCTTAAATTCCCCATAAAGCTGCGCCGCCAGCGTCTTATTGTGCGCCAGGATCAGAGTAGGCTTATTCAGCTGAGCAATAACATTCGCCATGGTAAACGTCTTACCAGAACCCGTCACCCCCAGCAAAGTCTCGAACTGATTTCCCTCCTTAAATCCCTTCACCAGTTCCGCAATCGCCTGCGGCTGATCCCCAGTTGGCTTGTATTCCGAATGCAATTCAAAATGATCCATAGTTTTCTCCTGATCTTTTCCTGAAAAAATAACAGTATATTTCCTTTAGTATAACTATGTCTGCATTATATCATTCCCAATAAAAAAAGTACAGAACAATCCGAATGTTTGTTCTGTACTTTTTTTTATTATAACCAGTTTACCTTCGTTTCTCAATCACTATTTTCCATGTATTAATTTTATTACTTTCTTTGACGAATTTTGTTCACCGTTATAGTAAATTCATTTTTTAACGTTACATTGTTCTTTAGTTTGAACTACCGAGAATAACTTGACGGTTGCACTTTCATCCCCCTCACGGACAGCTTTCCCTCTTCGCAAGATAATAGGGCAGGGACAGCTTCATGGGGAGGGTGTGGCCGTTGTTGATGCGGTCGATGAGGAGCTTGGCGGTCATGCGGCCCATTTCTTCGATGGGGATGTGCATAGTGGTAAGCATGGGAGAAATATACTGTGCGATGTCAATATCATCCATGCTGATCACCGCGATATCATTTGGAATGTGATAGCCGCATTCCTTGATAGCCCGGATGGCACCGATGGCGGTAATGTCATTCATGCAGAAAAAAGCAGTCACCTTGGAAGAACGTTTCAGAACCTGGCGAGCACCCTGATAGCCGCCCTCAGAAGAACCGGGCACATTGGCAATCACATTTTTGTCAAAGGCAATGTGATGATCCGCCAGGGTATTGCAGTAAGCCTGATAGCGGATCTCGTTGCAGGTCTCCCCAATATAGCCGATTTTTTCATGTCCCAGGGAAATCAGATGGCGCACAGCATCAGCGGCAATAGCATTGCCGTCACAGATCACCTGATCCCAGCTTGCATCCAGAGGGTTAAGACCGGTATAGATCACCTTGCGGAAATGTTCCTTCATAAATTTCATGGTAGCCGCATCGCATCGTCCCAGAATGGCAACTCCGTCCACCTCATTTTTCTCAATCTGCTCGCAAACAGAAGGAGTGTGGATATCCAGAGCAGAAAAAGAGTACTTCACCACATAGCCTTCCCTGCGGGCTTCCTGCTCAATGCTTCTAGTCAGCGCCGAGAAAAAAGCATCATTCTGTGCATCCTGGCTGCGGGCATAAAGACAGGCAATAGAAGGAGAAGTTGTTTTCTTCACAGGAACTTTCTGCTTCAGGGTCTGGGCAGAGGTATTAGGCGCATAGCCGCCTGCCCGTGCGATTTTCCATATTTTGTCCTGCAGCTCCTTGCTTGCGGCTTTGGTGGAGTTGCCATTGATGATTCTGGAAACTGTGGAAATGGAAACTCCCGCTTCCCTGGCGATATCTTTTAATGTCATATTATTCTGTCAGGCCTTTCTTCAAAAAGATCTTCTGGATGGCAAGGGCACAGGCCCCTGTAGCACCGTCCAGGGTATCAAATGGGCAAATCTCGAAATTTTTTACATAGTCATTTTCCACAAAGGTAAGTTGCTGTGTGAGAATGCTGCTGAGTTCGGAATGAACCAGCGGGTGGGAAAAAAGCTGTCCGTGCAGATATATTTTTTCCGGATTATTCAGGATCGCAATGTTGGAGATGGCGATTCCCAGATACTTCAGCGCATTGGAAACAATGGTGCACACCGCTTCATCCCCAAGGGAGTAAGCCGCAGCAATAGTTTCTGTGGTAATTTCCTCCGGAGAGGAGACCAGTCTGTGGAGAATCCCGAAGCTGTCCAGCTGGTACAGCTGCCGGGTGTTTTTGATCAGCCAGGACTCGCTGGCAACAGTCTGAAGGCAGCCCTGCTTGCCGCATTCACAGCGCAGTCCGTTGGGGTTGGCAATGATGTGTCCAATCTCCCCGGAGATAAAGGTATGTCCGGTAAAAAGACTGCCATCCACAATATTGGCACAAAACATGCCCGCACCCACATGGAAAAAGGCAAAATTCTCCGGGGTGTAATCCGGGTGGAAAAGGTACTGTCCAAGGGCCATACAGCGCACATTGTTTTCAAATACAACAGGTAGGGAAAAGGCATCCCGGATCTTATTGGCATCAAAGGTCTGCCAGATATTGCTGCTGTTGATCACAAAGGTGCCCTTTTCGGTTACATGGCCGGGAACCCCGATCCCGATTCCGCAAAAAGAATCAAGGGGAATGCCGCAGTCCTTTAAAACCATCTGAAGAACCTGGATAATGGTTTCCGTGATGGTAAGGCTTAAGTTTTCAGAATAAGGAATCTGATACTGGTAGAGAACCTTTCCCTTTAAATTTGTAACGCATGCAGTCAGCGTTTTTTTGGTAAATTCCAGTCCGAGGGCAGCTGCGTATTCCGGACGGATATCAAGAGACACACGCTTTCGTCCGGCAGAGGAGGAATCCTCCAGGTCATGTCCTGCTTCAAAAACCAGCTGCTCCTGCTGAAGCTGGAAAATGGTGTGGCTGACGGTGGCAGGCGTGATACCTGTAAGCTGTGCAATTCCGGTTCTGGAAATGGAAGGATTGCGGAAAATACATGCAAGAATTCGTTCTCGGTTGGTGAGCTTGGAATTGGAAGTCTGATACATAATTTTCTCCTTCTGAATTTTTGATAGTGCCAGTCTTAATTTTGGGACGTCCGTTCTTCCGGCAGGGAAAATCCGGTATAGCGGTGTGCAACCTCCTGAATCCGGTATACGTCCAGATAAGGCTGGATAAAATCTTCTTTTTTCCGTACAAAATCTGCAAAAAGGCTGAATTTCTCATCAGCTGCATCCGCGTCACCGGATGCCAGAGAAACCAGTGCATCTGTAAGCAAAAGCACATATTCCCTGTGAAAAGTCAGCAGCTTTTGGAAGCGGTCCGAAATCTGATGGCTGTCTTTGGCGCGATTTAAAAGGTCTTCTGCTGTGCCGGACACGTAATCAGAAAGCTGCTGGTATTTCCAGGCAGCAGCAGGATTGGTTCTGGGACCGATGTGGTTAAAGTAATCGC
The DNA here is from genome assembly GCF_014287535.1 of Blautia segnis. Taxonomy (NCBI): domain Bacteria; kingdom Bacillati; phylum Bacillota; class Clostridia; order Lachnospirales; family Lachnospiraceae; genus Blautia; species Blautia segnis. The sequence continues at coordinate 40,788 of NZ_JACOOT010000012.1, forward strand.
AGTCTGACAGCTGGGAAATCCGGGTTAGGTATTCTTTGACTTCATCAGCCATGGAACCGTAGGCTGCCTGGAAATATTCATCCATAAGGGAATCAAAGCTTTCTTCTGTGTCAAGGGTCAGATATCCCATTACATAATTGGGAAGTCCGTTTGGAAGGAATGCACGTAGCTCCTGGCAGCTGATATAGCCATCCAGATGGAGGTTTTTTACATGATGAATGTCCCCTGCAAGTACTTTGCTGATGGAAACATAGCCGAAATCCCCATAGTGGGCACGGCCAAGAGGGTAGTCGTAAACCAGGCTGTTCCCGTCAAAAATTTTCTGCCATTTTGCGAGAAAGGTAAGGTTTTCCTCAATGGTGACAGGAAGAACCATCTGGTTGCGCCTGTATTCCGAAATGGGAACCTCCTGGATCCTGTCCGGATAGGATTCCCGGAAGGTCCGGCTGATGGGAGCAAACATGAGGACAAAACGGTCCGGATTCTGGAACCGTTCCTTTACAGGCGGATACAGCAACTCCTGATAAAGAAGGAACACAAGCTTGCAGTCCAGATGTTCTTGGGTAAGGCGCTGGTCAATCAAGTTTAAAAGATGTACATACTGATCCGACAAAGTGGTTTTCCGGCAGCTTTCGCATTCGCAGATATGGTTGTATTCATCTGCCAGCCAGATGTGCAGATAATCTGTTTCCGGGTGCTCCTTTACATAATCAACCACTGTATTGCAGAAACGGTCGATGGCTTCCGGGTCAGAGTAGCATAGATTGGTATTCATGGGAATACGGTCGATGTATTCTCTTTTTCCATTGACCAGGGCAAGAAGCCTTTGAACCTTAGGGGAAGGCTCTGCTTTTTCCGGCACCCATCCTATAGAAGGCAGCCCGATGGCTTCACAGGTCCATCCATGTCCGGCGGCGTGGAGGAGAAGAGAACGCTTTTTCATAGCTTCATGCATTTTTTTGTAGCAGTCCTGCAGGAATGCTTCCGTGAGTTCCATGGGATCCTTTGTTGGATTCAGGGTATGATGATACCATCTTTCCAGAAAAATATAGGGCTCCTTAAATTGAAGAAAGAAGCTGTTGAATCCAAGCTTGGGAAGCCAGTCAATAAAATCCAGAACATTTTCAAGAGAGTCAGCCCCCTCAATGCAGACGCCTCTGTGGCGCAGGGAGGCTCTGTGTGAGTAAGAACAGGTCAGGTCTGCAAGGGAAAGCTGATGGGGCATAACGGTTTCATCCGGCAAAAGAAAATGGTAGCCAAGCCTGCGGAGAAATGCATACATACCAAGAAGCACGCTTCGCGGATTGCTTCCCTGAATGCTTCCTTTTCCATTGGAAAGAGAAATCAAAAACAGGTCATCGGCTCTGGAATCCAGACCGGATGAAAGCTCCGGATCCAGATCCGTGTTTAGATGGATGGTGCAGTCATTGGCAGCAGAACTCTCCGAAGCATGGGAAAAGGCGAATGCAGGATTGACTGCCTTTAAATAACGCTCCAGCTCCGCAGCTGCAAAAGAGATGGTTTCGCAGTCCGGGGAATAACATAAGGTGATTGTGCTCATAATTCAATATCCTTCCTCAAAGAATCATAACAATGTTTAATTATTTATATTATATAAAAAATAAAAGAAAAAGAAAATATAAAAAACTACTAAAATAGATATGCAGAATATAGCATATATAACTAATTAAATATAAATTTACAGAAAATAATGGAGAATAAACCGAAATATAAAACACAAAACGAGATAAGTACACAAATGAATTAAATTTATAAATAAAACAAATAAAAAAATCACCTTGCAATTCCTGCAGAATTAAAAAAATAAGTACAAAATGTTTAATAAAAAACAGGAAAACCAATGAAAAATAAACATAAATGTTAAAAAAATAACGCATAAACAATTTTGATTGTACAAAATAAATAAAATTTACACAAACGTTTGCCTACAGGAAAATCAAGGGTTTGCGTAAAAATTATGAAAAATCCAGTTTGACAAAACATGCTATTTTTTATATATTGCAATTAACACATGTGAACGAAAAAAGGCTGAAAAAACAAAGAACGAAAATGGAGGTTAGAGAACATGAAAAAGAAGAAATCCGTGATCAGCAATAAGGTATGGCTGCTGATTTCGTTTCTGGCTGCAATGCTTGTATGGTATCTGCTGTCCCTTGGAAAGGCTACCGGACGAAGCTTTCCATTTGCGGACAAGGTAGTTCCTTCCGTGAAGACCATGATCGACAGAGGCGCGTTCTTCAAGGATATTGCAAGCAGTATGTCATGCGTGGGAGCAGGATTTGGTCTTGGCTTTATCACATCCCTTCCAGTTGCTTTTCTGATGGCATGGTACACACCGGTTCAGAAGATCATCGAGCCATGGATCAATTTTATCCGTAACATTCCGGCTCTGGCATATGCGCCGCTTCTGGTCATCACATTCGGTGTTGGACAGAAGCCAGCAATCATCCTGATCTGGATCTGCACCTTTATGACTATGAGTATTACCATTTATCAGGGAATCCGAAACATTGACGTAACCCTGATCAAGGCTGCAAGAGTGCTTGGAGCCAACGATTTCCAGATTTTTACCAAGATTATCTGTCCGGCAACTGTTCCATTTATTATCACCGCTGTCAGACTTGGACTTGGAGCAGCCCTTACTACTTTGCTTGCAGCAGAGTCTACAGGAGCACAGGCTGGTATCGGAATGAGAATCCGTTCTCTTTCCAATTCCTTTGAATCTGCACCAATGCTGATGTACATCATCTTGCTTGGTATCATTGGACTTATTTTAGTAAAGGTTGTTGACATTATAGAGAGGAAGTTAACGAGATGGCAGGAGACAATAAATCAGTAAAGCTGAAAATTGACAATGTATATAAGGAGTACGATACCTCCAAGGGCAAGATGATCGCATTAAACGGCGTTAATCTTGACATTGCGGAAAATGAGTTTATCTGCGTAGTCGGCCCGTCCGGCTGCGGCAAGTCCACAATGCTGAATATTATCGCAGGACTTTTAGAGCCTACCAGCGGAAACGTATACCTGGACGGCAAACCCATTGAGGGAACCGGAGTAGAACGAGGAGTTGTATTTCAGCAGTATGCACTTTTCCCATGGAGAACCGTAATTAAAAATGTTATGTTCGGACTGGAAATGAAAAAGGTTCCCAAGGATCAGGCAGAGCAGATTGCAAGAAAATACATCAAGTCAGTTGGCCTGGAAGGGTTTGAGCATTCTTATCCAAAGGAGCTGTCAGGAGGTATGAAGCAGCGTGTGGCAATTGCAAGAGCTTATGCAGCCAACCCGGAAGTGCTTCTTCTGGATGAGCCCTTTGGAGCACTGGATGCACAGACCAGGGTACAGCTTCAGACAGAGCTTCTGAATACCTGGGAACAGGAGAAGAAGACCTGCTTCTTTATTACACACGATGTAGACGAGGCAATCATTCTTGCACAGCGTGTTGTAATCATGAGTGCCCGCCCGGGACGAATCAAGAAGATCGTGAACATTGACATTCCTTATCCGAGAACACAGGAAACCAAATCCGATCCAAGATTCCTGGAACTCAAAGCAGAAATCTGGAACGAGGTTTACAAAGAGTTCCTTGAGGTAAGAAAGTAAATAAGAAAATTAAAAATAAGGAAAATAAAAAGGAGGATATTTTATATGAAAGGATTCTTTAAGAAAGCAGCAGCGTTACTTATGGCAGGTCTTATGGCTGGATCTATGGCAGCTGTACCGGCATTTGCAGAAGAGGCAGAGGATGCTGCACCGGAGAAAGTGGAACTGAACGTTGCTTACATGCCGAACTACGCATCTCTGTGGTCTGTTCTTACAGGAATGGACAAAGGATACTTCGAAGAAGAAGGCATTGAGATCAAGCTTTGGGAGTTTGCAGATGGCCCATCTGAGATCGCAGCAATGGAGGGCGGAAGCATTGACCTTGCTTATATCGGACATGGAGCTCATAAGCTTTGCATCAAGGGACAGGCTGAGATCTTTGCACCAAGCTCTGTACACAGCACAGACCGTGTGATCGTTCTTCCTTCCTCAGATGTAACTTCTACAGATGATCTTGCAAACTTAAAAGGCAAGAAAGTAGCGTACACAGCAGGTTCTTCTTCTGAGACCGCATTAAACGGCGCTCTTGCAGTAGCAGGCCTTACAATTGATGACATTGACGCATACGAAATGGATGCAACCAACATGGTAGCAGCTATGGCATCCGGTTCTGTAGATGCATGCTTCGCATGGAACCCATACAGCAACCAGATTCTTGAGAACAACGAAGATGCAGTTGAATTAGAGTTCGCAACAAACTCTGTAAACCTTTCCAGCTGGATCTGCCTGCCAAGCTATGCAGAAGAGAACCAGGATATTCTGTTAAGATTCAGCAGAGCTCTTTACAAAGCTATGGAATTCTCATCACAGCCTGAGAACTGGGAATATGCAGTTGGTCTTTACGCAAAACAGTGTGCAAAAGATGTAGACGCATGCATGGTTGAGACAAACGACGCAACCTGGTTCAGCGCAGACGATATTAGAACTGGTCTGGAAGATGGAACAATTTCCGATTACTATCAGAGACAGCAGCAGATGTTCATCGACAGCGGTGATGTAGAGGAAGAGGTTCCGCTTGAGAACTATGTAATGTTTGACTTAATGAAGGAAGCATTAGCTGAATAATATTTTAGGAAGGAATGAACCCTGTGGAACTGCGAAAGTTTGTTCCGCAGGGTTTCATTTTTTCAATGGCAATATCTCACAGAAAAAGAAAGAGGTAATTATGAGACACGAATATTATTACTATAACAAAGAAGAATTACTGAAAAATCCCAAAATCCCGCTGATCGTAATGGAAGACAATCCTGCCGTATTTCGCTCCATGGCAGAGGAAATGGTGGAAGAAATCAAACGGAAAAATGCTCTTGGAGAGAAAACGGTATTTATCTGCCCGGTTGGACCGGTTGGCCAGTATCCTTATTTTGTAGAAATGGTCAATGAGCAGAATATCAGTCTGAAAGATGTATGGTTCATCAACATGGACGAGTATCTTACCGATGACAAAAAGTGGGTTCCAAAGGACCATCCTTTAAGCTTCCGCGGATTTATGGACAGGACTGTTTATACAAAGATCAAACCGGAGCTGGTGATGCCAGAGGAACAGAGAGTTTTCCCGGATCCGGAAAATTTAGGCCATATTGAGGATGTGATCCAGCAGCTTGGCGGTGTAGACATCTGCTTTGGCGGAATTGGAATCAACGGACATGTAGCTTTTAATGAAGCTTCTGATACCATGAGCCCGGAAGAATTTCTGGCACAGCACACAAGAGTACTGGAGATTTCCAGGGAGACAAGAGCTGTCAATTCTATCGGAGATCTGAACGGTGCCCTGGATGACATGCCTCATTACTGTATTACAATTGGAATTTATGAGATTGCACATGCAAGAAAAATCCGTCTTGGCTGCTTCCGCGACTGGCACAGAAGTGTGGTAAGACATGCCGCATACGGCGAAAAGACAGCACATTTTCCGGTCAGCCTTCTTCAGGATCACCCGGATATTAATCTGAAATTCACAGAATTTGTAGCAAATCTGCCGGAATAAAGCAAAGAAAGAGTGGAGGCGAAATATGACCTGGTACCTTGTAAACGGCGATGTGTATATGGAGCATCGCTTTCTGAAAAAAACATTAAAGCTGGAAGAGGGACGTATTTTTGTCCTTCCACCAGATACCCGTCCGGAAGAAGGAGCGCACATCTACAATGCAGCCGGGAAAAAAATCGTCCCAGGCTTTATTGATGTACATACCCACGGCGCAGTTGGCGTGGACGTCAATGCCGCAACCGCAGAGGATTATGAGAAAATCTGCCGTTTCGCAGCAGGAAATGGAACCACCTCCTGGCTGTGCTCTGTGCTTACGGATACAAAGGAACAGACCTGCCGCTGTATTGATGAGTTCAAAAAACACCAGCAAATGGAACAAAAAGGAGCCAATCTTCTTGGAATCCATCTGGAGGGGCCTTTCTTATCCAGTGAATATAAGGGGGCTATGCCGGAGTATCTTCTGCAGAAGGCGAATCTTCCTCTTCTGAAGGAATATCAGCAGCGCGCAGAAGGCGCGATCCGCTACATTACAGTTTCCCCGGAGGTAGAGGGAATTCCGGATATGATCCCGGAAATACGAAAGCTTGGAATTACAGTAGCTATCGGCCATTCCGGCGCAGATTATGAAACCAGCTGGGATGCCATAAGAAAGGGTGCACAGAGCTGTACCCACACCTTTAACGCCATGAAGCTTCTCCATCAGCATTTTCCTGCAATCATGGGAGCAGCGCTGGAGTCGGATATTTACTGCGAGGCAATCTGCGACGGCAGACATCTTCATCCGGGAACCGTAAGGCTTCTTTTGAAGGTGAAGGGTCTGGACCGTGTGGTTGCCATCACGGATTCCATTATGGCAGCCGGTCTTCCAGATGGAAAATACAAGCTTGGGGTCAATGATGTGGTAGTGGAAGACGGAGATGCCAAACTGGCAGAAAACGGCGTCCGGGCAGGAAGTACCCTGACCCAGAATGTTGCCCTTAAGAATCTTCTGAAGTTTACAGGAAAGAGCCTGGAAGAAATCCTTCCCCTTCTTACGGAAAACCCGGCAAACCTGATCAAAATTGCAGACCATAAAGGCTTTATTGCAGATGGAATGGACGCGGATCTTGTGGTGCTGGATCCGGATTTTGAAGTTTTTGATACCTTCGTAGGCGGAAGAAAAGTCACCTCAGAGGATTCGAATATATAAATGGAAGGAACGCTATGGAAGAAAATATTTTGATCGTACACGGCGGCGGTCCCACGGCAGTGATTAACGGATCCCTGTACGGGGCTGTGACAGAAGCTAGGAAATATCCACAGCTTCAGCATATTTATGCTGCCAGAAACGGAACCGGAGGACTTCTTCGGGAAGAACTGATCGACCTTACAAATGTGGAAGAAGAGAAGCTGAAGCTTCTTTTACAGACTCCGGGAAGTGCCATCGGCACATCAAGAGACCAATTGGAAAAGCCGGAATATGAGAAGATGGCAGAAATCTTAAAGAAACATCACATCCGCTATGTTCTGTTTAACGGTGGAAACGGCACCATGGACACCTGCGGAAAATTATACAAAACCTGCTTGGAAAAAGGAATCGAAGTGGGGGTAATGGGCATTCCCAAAACCATGGACAATGACATTGCCGTGACGGACCACAGTCCCGGCTACGGAAGTGCAGCCCGTTATCTTGCCCAGAGTGTAAAGGAAGTGTGCCAGGATGTAAAAGGACTTCCCATTCATGTAGTGGTAATAGAAGCTTCCGGAAGAAACGCAGGCTGGATTACAGCGGCAGCCGCAATGGCAGCAGATGAGGACGGTGTAGGCCCGGATCTTATTTACCTGCCGGAACGTCCTTTTGATGAGGAGAAATATCTGGAAGATGTAAAAGCCCTTCTTAAGAAAAAAAGCGGTATTGTGGTGGTGGCAAGCGAAGGCCTGAAAGATAAAGAGGGCAAACCTGTTGTAAAGCCCATCTTTCAGATTGGAAGAGCAACTTATTTTGGAGATGTAAGCGCCCATCTTGCCAATCTGGTAATCGAAAAGCTTGGCTACAAGGCAAGAGGGGAAAAACCGGGACTTCTTGGAAGAGCTTCTATCTGCCTGCAAAGCCCGGTTGACCTAAAGGAAGCACAGCTGGCAGGAGAAATTGCCTGCAGGGCTGTTATGGAAGGCGAAACCGGAAAGATGGTGGCATTTGAGCGTGTTTCCACAGAGCCTTATATTATGAAGCCATTTCTGGCTGATATCGAAAGGGTTATGATGTATGAGCACAAAATGCCGGATTCCTATATTAATCCGGAAGGAAACCAAGTGACAGAAGCATTTAAGGAATGGTGCAGGCCTCTTCTTGGAGGTGATCTGCCCAGAATGATATCTTTTAACTAAAAAGTGGAGGAAATGAAAATGTTAGTACCAATGAGAGCAATTCTGGATGCAGCAGACAAAAACGATTATGCACAGGGTGCATTTAATGTAAATGCTGTATGCCAGGCAAAAGCAGTGATTAATGTGCATGAAATGTTCCGAAGCCCGGCAATTCTCCAGGGAGCAGATCTTGCAAACGGATTTATGGGCGGCCGAACAGATTTTGCCAATGCAACCCTGGAGGATAAGAAAGCAGGAGCGAAGAACATTGCGGCAGCAGTAAAGAAATACGGAACAGACAGCCGGATTCCCATTGCACTTCACTTGGATCACGGAAGAAATATGGATTCCTGTATTGCAGCAATTGAAGGCGGCTATACCAGTGTTATGATCGACGGAAGTTCCCTTCCTTTTGACGAGAATGTGGAGCTGACCAGAGAGGTTGTAAAATATGCCCATGAGCGCGGCGTTACCGTAGAGGGTGAGCTGGGCGTGCTTGCAGGGGTGGAAGACCACGTATTTGCAGCCAACAGCACCTACACCAATCCTTTAAGCGCTATTGAATTTTTCCGTAAAACAAAAGTAGATGCCCTGGCAATCAGCTACGGAACCATGCACGGCGCAAACAAAGGCAAAAACGCAGTGATCCGCAAGGAAATCGCAATTGCCATTAAAGAATGCATGCGCCACGAGGGCATGGAAGGATATCTTGTCAGCCACGGTTCCTCCACAGTTCCCCGCTACATTGTAGATGAGATCAATGCACTTGGCGGCGAGATCACCAACGCATATGGAATCGATGCCAACCAGCTGATTGAGGCAGGACACTGCGGAATCAACAAGATCAATGTAGATACCGATATCCGTCTGGCAGTAACCAGAAATATGAAGGAGCTTTTTGCAAGAGATGCAGCCCTTCGAAATAGTGCATCTGTAGGCGCCATTTATGAACTTCTGGAAAAGAATAAATCAGCTTTTGACCCGAGAGTGTTTATCACCCCGATCATGGACACAGTCATGTATGGAAATGTTCCAGATGAGGATGTGGCACGGATCTGCCAGTGTATCGAGGATGGTGTAAAAGAGGTTGTAGGTACCCTGATCGTGAAATTCGGCAGTTATGGAAAGGCTCCGAAGGTAGAGCTTGCAACTCTGGATGAAATGGCAGAACGCTACAAAAAAGCCGGAATCTGACAGAAAGGAACGAAAACCATGAAGCATATATATCTGAACTTAAAAAGATTTGACGTACCAGTGGAGCTTGGCGGCGTAAACCGGATCGCACCAGTGGAGGAATGGGGCAGCTTTATTGTAAAAAATACCCAGGAAGAGCTGAAGAAATACGATCCTGCAAAGGTTGAATTCGGAATGTATTTTCCTGAGATCCACCTTCTAGAAGCTGCAAAAGCAAAAACCCCGGGAAGCCCGGTAAAAGTAGGCTGCCAGGGTGTTTACCGCATGGATACTGCTGTTGGCGGCAATTTCGGTGCCTTTACCACTAACCGACCTGCAGCTGCCATGAAAGCAGCCGGCTGTGAGACTACCATTATCGGACACTGCGAAGAACGAAATGACAAAAGCGGAATCCTGGCAGAGGCCGGCGTTACCGACACGGACGCGGTAAACCGTCTTTTGAACCAGGAAATAAAATGCGCTATTGACAGAGGCTTAAGTGTGTTATACTGTATCGGTGAAAAAAGCGAGGAACAGGATCGCTGGCAGGAAGTTCTTGGAAAACAGCTGGAAATCGGTCTGAAGGATGTGGATACCTCCAGGGTTGTGATCGCTTATGAGCCAATCTGGTCCATTGGTCCAGGCAAAACTCCGGCAGACAAAGAATATATCACCAAGATTGCCCGCTTTGTAAAAGAAAAAACTGGCGGCATGGACATTGTGTATGGCGGCGGCCTGAAACAGGCAAATGCGGCAATGCTGGCATCCATCCCAGAAATTGACGGAGGGCTGATCGCACTGACACGCTTCCAGGGCGAAATTGGTTACTACCCGGAGGAATATCTGGAAATTATTCAGTTATATCTTGGAGAATAAAAATCACAGAACAATCAGATTGGAGAAAAAGAATATGAAAATTGATTTTGAATATGGACAGGGAACCATGACAGCAGAGCTTCCGGATAATACGGATATTTTTATTCCAGGTGAGACTGTGCCGGATCCGGATTATATCCCGGAGGATAAACTGGAAGAGGCTTATCTTGACAGCCTGGCACATCCAATCGGAATGCCTACCTTATCAGAACTGGCGCACAAGGGAACTACTGTTACCATTATCGTGCCGGACCGCGTAAAAGGCGGCGAGCAGCCTACCAGCCACAGAAAGATGAGCATCAAATATATTCTGCAGGAGCTTTATAAAGCAGGCGTGGAGAAAAAGGATATCCTGTTCATTATTTCCAACGGCCTTCATCCAAGAAGCAAGGAGTCCGATGTAAAAGCTATTTTCGGAAAAGAGCTGTTTGACGAATTCTGGCACAGCGGACAGATCATCAGCCATGACAGCGAGGATCAGGAACATATGGTGTACCTTGGAACTACCCACAGGGGAGATCCGGTATACATGAACAAATATGTGTACGAATGCGACCTGCCAATCCTGATCGGACATGTACAGGGAAATCCATATGGCGGATATTCCGGCGGCTACAAGCACAGCGCAACCGGAATTACAAACTGGAGATGTATTGCAAGCCACCACGTTCCGTCTGTTATGCACAGACCTGATTTTACCCCGGTTAACGGCGGAAGCCTGATGCGCGATAAATTTAATGAGATCAGCATGCATATGGAAGAGAAAATGGGACATCCGTTCTTCTGCTGCGATGCAGTTCTGGATACCTGCTCCAGACAGATCGCCATCTATTCCGGCTATGCCAAAGAGATGATGCCTATCAGCTGGAAGATTGCAGATAAGCGTACCTATGTACACTGGGCTGAGAAAAAATATGATATTCTGGTATTTGGAATGCCTCAGAAATTCCACTATGGTGATGGAATGGGAACCAACCCCATCATGCTGATGCAGGCGCTGAGCGCACAGGTTCTGCGTTTTAAGAGAGTTATGAGCGACCACTGCGTCATCATCTGTTCCTCCATCTGCAACGGATATTTCCACGATGAATTATGGCCGTATTTAAGAGAGCAGTATGAGATGTTCCAGCATGACCATATGAATATTCTGCCGGATATGAACCGTTATGGTGAATATTTCGGAACAAACGAAGAGTACATCCGCAAATACCGTTTCTGCAATGCTTTCCATCCGTTCCACGGATTTTCCATGATGGCCTGCGGACATATTGCGGAGATGAACACCAGCGCCATCTATCTGGTTGGTGCACAGGAGCCGGGCTATGCAAGAGGAATGGGACTGAAGACCCGGGAGACCTTCGAGGAAGCATTAGAAGATGCCAAGAAGAAATTTGTAGGCGAGAATCCTAACATTCTGGCACTGCCTATGACCTTTAAGAAATCAGCTGTACATCTTTGCATGAAAAATCCTGAGGAAGACTGCATGGATGAATACGGACACCGCCATGGCGGATGCGGATGCTGCTAACCTGTGAATATAAAGTCACGGAGGAAGACTGGAAATGGATGAAAAACAAAAAGATAAGGGCTATGTACTGCGGAAGCTGTTTTTCGCTTCCCTGTACCTGAGCACCTTTACATTTGGCGGCGGTTACGTGATCGTAACCCTCCTGAAGGAGAAATTTGTGGATCAGTACCACTGGATCGATGAGGACGAAATGCTGGATCTGGTGGCCATTGCCCAGTCTTCTCCAGGAGCAATCGCAGTCAACGGGGCAATTGTAGTAGGATATAAGCTTGGAGGGATTCCCGGCATGCTGATGTGCGTGCTGGGGGCTATCATTCCGCCTATGGTGATCCTGTCCCTGATCTCTGTATTTTATGATGCATTTCGTTCCAATTATTATATTGCCGCGCTGTTAAAGGGAATGTCCGCCGGAGTGGGCGCAGTCATCATTTCCGTGGTATATGACATGGGCAAAAACGTGGTGAAATCAAAAGACTGGATCAACATTGTGATCATGATCGCCAGCTTTTGCGTCAGCTATTTTCTGAATGTGAATATTATATTCATTATTTTGGGCGTAGCTGCATTTGGATTTGTGCGGACACTGTTGAAGGAGGGTAAAAAACGATGATCTATCTTCAGCTGTTTTTAAGCTTTCTTCAGATCGGCGCCTTAAGCTTCGGCGGAGGTTATGCGGCTATGCCGCTGATACAGGAACAGGTGGTAACGTTACATGGATGGCTGTCTATGGAAGCGTTTACCGATCTTGTGACCATTGCGGAAATGACGCCGGGTCCCATTGCAGTGAATTCCGCCACCTTTGTAGGCACCCAGATTGCAGGCCCGGGCGGTGCGGTTGTGGCGACCCTTGGCTGCATCTTGCCTTCCTGCATAATCGTAACTTTATTGGCATATATTTACACGAAATACCGGAATATGTCTCTCCTGCAGGGAACACTGGCATCCCTTCGCCCGGCGGTTGTGGCAATGATCGCCAAAGCAGGAGTGACCATTCTGGTTTCTGCCTTTTTTATCAGCGGAACCATAGACCTTGTCCGGGAAAATGTCTGCATCCGAATGGTTGTGTTTTTCGGGGCAGCCCTGGTGCTCCTTCGGAAATTTAAAATGAACCCCATTCTTGTAATGGTCCTGTGCGGTGTGGCGAATATGATATTCTGCGGGGTAATGGGAATCTAAAAGGATATTTTGTCTGCAAGACAGCACCATGAAGGAAAAAACAACTGTTTTCTTGACATTGATGCGTGAATCGTGTAAGTTTTGTAGTAACTGTTTTGCGCATTGCAAAGCGTCCACCTGTAAAAGAAGTGGACGGTTATGCCGCAGGGAAAAAGTAAGGGAGGACGACAGTGTGAATATTTGCGTATATGGTGCCTCAAGTGCCCAGCTGAAGGACATTTATTATGAAAAAACACAGGAGCTTGGAAGAGCCATGGGAAAACGGGGCCATGGACTGGTGTTTGGCGGCGGAGCCACCGGAATGATGGGAGCAGCAGCCAGAGGCGTGTCAGAAGAGAATGGATACATACTTGGAATTGCGCCCCGCTTTTTTGACCAGCCCGGGGTACTGTATGAGAAATGCACGGAATTTATTTTTACCGAGACCATGCGGGAGCGCAAGCAGCTTCTGGAAGAAAAATCAGATGCCACTATTGTAGCGCCCGGAGGAATCGGTACTTATGAAGAATTTTTCGAGATCTTTACCCTGAAAAGCCTGAACCGGATCGACAGGCCCATTGTCCTCTACAATATTGACAGATATTATGACAGGATGAAGGAACTGCTGGAATATACTGCCAGGGAGAAGTTTATGGATTCTTCCATATTAGATCTGGTGGTATTTCTGGATGAGCCGGAGGCGATCCTGGATTACCTGGAAAACTACAGCAAATAAAGCAAATGAGATGTCAGAGAAAAATCCCTGTCCCAGGTTTGGGGCAGAAGGTATTTCCCTGACATCTTTTTTGCTGTTTGTCAGAGCGTGCAAAAAAAGTGTTCTCGTGATCTACATGCTCTAGAGCCTGTTTGAAAAATCATTCCTGCAATCTGCACGCCCCACTTTGCGGTATATTTCACCCGAATTCGGTTGTCGTAGCCCGCTACGACGCCCTCATCCGGGCAAAATCTCCCACAAATTGTGACGCACATCTTGCAGAAAGCCTTTTTCAAACACACTCTAAGGTAAAAACTATCAAAAAAGATGAAAAAAATTTGTAAAAAATATTGACAAAAAGAATGTTGAGGTGTATCTTAAGAGCATAGATGTTAGCACTCCTAAATAATGAGTGCTAACAAAAGGATTCGAAGAAGCCAGACGGGAATAGAAATCAGGTTTGACCGTCCGCTTTTCAGAAAGGAGCAGATATTTCATGGATGAAGTATTAGATGAGCGCAAACGGAAAATACTGAAAGCAATCATCAAGACTTATATGGAAACAGGTGAGCCGGTAGGTTCCAGAACCATTTCCAAGTATCCGGATTTGAATGTCAGCTCTGCTACGATCCGAAATGAGATGTCCGACCTGACGGATATGGGCTACATTGTACAGCCCCACACCTCAGCCGGAAGAATTCCATCAGATAAAGGCTATCGCCTTTATGTAGATGAGCTTACCAGGGAGAAGGAAGCTGAGATCGCAGAAATCCGTGATATGATGATTGAGAAATCAGACAAGATGGATAAGGTGTTGAAGCAGGTGGCCAAGGTCCTTGCCAATAATACCAATTACGCGACCATGGTTGCCGTTCCTCAGTACAGAGGAAGCACCCTGAAGTTCATACAGCTTTCACGTGTGAATGAGCGGCAGCTGATTGCCGTAGTTGTATGTGAAGGCAACGTCATCCGGAACCAGATCATTGATATTGAAGAGGAGATGGATGACCAGACGATCCTGAAGCTGAATCTTCTTCTTAACACCAACCTGAACGGTGTTCCCATTCAGGACATCAATCTTGGCATGATCGCCAGACTGAAGGAACAGGCTGGAAGCCACAGCGGTGTGGTTGCAAATGTGCTGGACGCAGTTGCAGCTACCATCCATGTGGATGAGGAAGATATGAAAGTATATACGTCAGGAGCAACCAACATATTCAAGTATCCTGAGCTTGCAGACACATCCAAAGCCAGCGAGCTGATCTCCACCTTCGAGGACAAACAGGAACTTGCGGATATGGTCCGTGGGGAAATGGGAGATTCGGAGAACACAGGAGTCCAGGTATACATCGGAGATGAAGTTCCGGTGCGGACCATGAAGGACTGCAGCGTGGTGACAGCCACCTACGAGCTTGGAGATGGAATGCGGGGAACCATTGGAATCATTGGTCCCAAGCGAATGGATTATGAGAATGTGGTGGACAGCCTGAAGAAATTAAAAGTCCAGCTTGATGAAATGGTAAATAAGAAAACCTAGAAAGGCGGTTGAAAGCGTGTCAGAAGAAATGAATAAAGAAGCCGAAGTACAGGAAGAAGCAGTTGACATTCCGGTAACTGACGGAAGCGAAGAAGAGGCAGCAGATACAGCCCAGGCAGCAGAAGAGGAAGCTTCTGATGATACAGCTGCTCCGGAAGAGACGGAACAGCAGCCAGAAGAGGCAGAATCTCAGAAAGAACCGGAAACCAAGACCAAAACTTCTTTCTTCGGCAAGAAGAAAAAAGAGAAAGATAAATTTGAACAGCAGATCGAGGATCTTACAGACAGACTGAAGCGCAGCATGGCGGAATTCGATAACTACCGTAAGAGAACGGAGAAAGAGAAATCCAGCATGTACATCATCGGTGCCAAGGACATCGTTGAGAAAATGCTTCCTATCGTGGATAACTTTGAGAGAGGTCTTGCACAGGCACCGGAGGATGATCCATTTGCAGAAGGCATGAAGATGATCTACAAGCAGATGATGACAGCCTTCGATGAGATGGGTGTGAAGCCGATCGAAGCTGTAGGCAAGGATTTTGATCCGAATCTGCACAACGCAGTCATGCATGTGGAAGACGAATCCGTAGGCGAGAACATTGTTGTTGAGGAATTCCAGAAGGGATACACTTACAAGGATTTCGTTGTAAGACACAGCATGGTAAAGGTTGCTAACTGACCGAAAGCAACTTAGTGAAGGCGAGCAGAATGCGAAGCCTAAACTTAGTGCGAGGTCGTTCGATCTCACTTAATGAGGGCAAGCCGCAGGCGCAGACCGAATTTAGTGAATCGAACTTCATTAAGACATTCACGAATTTCAGAACATAGATTGAAACAGGAGGAAAATTATCATGGGAAAAATCATTGGTATTGACTTAGGTACAACAAACAGCTGTGTAGCTGTTATGGAAGGTGGACAGCCAACCGTTATCGCAAATACAGAAGGATCCAGAACAACACCGTCAGTTGTAGCATTTACAAAGACAGGTGAGCGTCTGGTAGGTGAGCCTGCAAAACGTCAGGCAGTAACAAACGCAGAGAAAACAATCTCCTCCATCAAGAGAGAGATGGGTACAGATTACCGTGTAACAATCGATGACAAGAAATATTCCCCACAGGAAATTTCCGCTATGATCCTTCAGAAACTGAAAAAAGATGCAGAAGGATATCTTGGAGAGTCTGTTACAGAAGCAGTTATCACAGTTCCTGCATACTTCAACGATGCTCAGCGTCAGGCAACCAAAGATGCTGGTAAGATCGCAGGTCTTGATGTAAAGCGTATCATCAACGAGCCTACAGCAGCAGCTCTTGCATATGGTCTTGACAATGAGAAAGAGCAGAAAATCATGGTTTATGACCTTGGCGGCGGTACATTCGATGTTTCCATCATCGAGATCGGTGACGGCGTTATCGAGGTTCTTGCAACAGCTGGTAACAACCGTCTTGGCGGTGATGACTTCGATCAGAGAATCACAGACTACATGCTTTCCGAGTTCAAGAGAACTGAGGGCGTTGACTTAAGCAACGATAAGATGGCTCTTCAGAGACTGAAAGAAGCTGCTGAGAAAGCAAAGAAAGAGCTTTCTTCCGCAACAACAACCAATATCAACCTGCCATTCATCACAGCAACAGCTGAGGGACCGAAGCACTTTGATATGAACCTTACAAGAGCAAAATTTGATGAACTTACACATGACCTTGTTGAGAAGACAGCAGAGCCGGTACGCCGTGCACTTTCTGATGCAGGTCTTACCAATGCAGATCTTGGCCAGGTACTTCTGGTTGGCGGATCTACACGTATCCCGGCTGTACAGGACAAAGTAAGACAGCTGACAGGCAAAGAGCCAAGCAAGGCCCTGAACCCAGATGAGTGTGTTGCACTTGGTGCTTCTATCCAGGGCGGTAAGCTTTCCGGTGAGGCTGGTGCAGGTGACATCCTTCTTCTTGATGTTACTCCGCTTTCCCTGTCTATTGAGACAATGGGAGGTATTGCAACCCGTCTGATCGAGAGAAACACAACAATCCCGACCAAGAAGAGCCAGATCTTCTCCACAGCAGCAGACAATCAGACAGCTGTAGACATCAACGTATTACAGGGTGAGCGTCAGTTCGCGAAAGACAACAAGTCCCTTGGACAGTTCCGTCTGGATGGAATCCCGCCAGCACGTCGTGGTGTTCCGCAGATCGAGGTTACATTTGATATCGATGCCAACGGTATTGTAAATGTATCTGCTAAGGATCTTGGAACAGGTAAAGAGCAGCACATCACAATCACAGCTGGTTCCAACATGTCCGAGTCCGAAATCGACAAGGCTGTTAAGGAAGCTGCTGAGTTCGAAGCTCAGGATAAGAAACGTAAAGAGGCGATTGATACAAAGAACAATGCAGACTCCATGGTATTCCAGGTTGAGAATGCACTGAAGGAAGCAGGCGACAAGCTTGATGCAAATGATAAGGCTGCTGTAGAGGCTGACTTAAATGCATTAAAAGATATCCTTGCAAAATATACAAATACAGAAGATCTTGGCGATGCTCAGGTTGCAGAGATCAAAGCAGCTCAGGAGAAGATGATGGAAAGTGCTCAGAAGCTTTTCGCAAAGATGTATGAGGCACAGAACCCACAGGGCGGCGCTGGTCAGGCCGGACCGGACATGGGCGGAGCTTCCCAGGGCGGAAATGAAGCAGGCTACGGCGATGATGTTGTAGACGCTGACTACAAAGAAGTTTAATAAGTAATAATTTCATAAGTAAAGTTCCGGAATTCTGGAACAGGAACCAGCAGCCCGGCCGTGAGTTTTCATGACCGGGCAATGGCGGTAGAAGACACTAAAAGGATATGTCGCCCGTTGGTGACAGCAAAATGAAGACGTTAGGAAAAGAAAGAAATCATGGCTGATAAAAGAGATTACTACGAAGTCTTAGGCGTTGACAAAAACGCTGATGAGGCTACCTTAAAAAAAGCATATCGTCAGCTTGCCAAGAAGTATCATCCCGATGTGAATCCGGGAGATAAGGAAGCTGAAGCAAAATTCAAAGAGGCAACAGAGGCTTACAGCATCTTAAGTGACCCGGACAAGAGAAGACAGTACGACCAGTTTGGCCACGCTGCTTTTGAAAACGGAGGCGGTGGCGGAGCAGGAGGCTTCGGAGGCTTTGATTTCTCCGGTTCTGATATGGGTGACATTTTCGGAGATATCTTCGGAGATTTGTTCGGAGGCGGCGGAAGCCGCAGACGTGCCAACAATGGCCCTATGAAAGGTGCCAATCTGCGTGCGCGTGTGAACATCACCTTTGAGGACGCTGTATTTGGATGTGATAAAGAGCTTGAGATCACTTTGAAGGATGAGTGTACCACCTGTCATGGAACTGGAGCCAAGGCTGGTACTTCACCAGTTACCTGTCCGAAATGTAATGGTGAGGGACAGATCGTCTATACCCAGCAGTCCATGTTCGGTATGGTACGTAATGTACAGGTGTGCCCGGACTGTCATGGTTCCGGTAAGATCATCAAGGACAAATGTCCGGATTGCCGCGGTACCGGATACATTTCCAACCGCAAGAAGATCAAGGTATCCATTCCGGCTGGTATTGACAATGGCCAGAGCATCCGTATCCGTGATAAAGGCGAGCCAGGAACAAACGGCGGCCCAAGAGGAGATCTTCTTGTAGAAGTAAATGTAGGACGCCATCCGATTTTCCAGAGACAGGATATGAATATTTATTCTACTGCACCAATTACTTATGCACAGGCAGCACTTGGCGGTGAAGTGAAGCTGAACACAGTAGACGGTGAAATGCTCTATGAGGTGAAACCGGGAACCCAGACCGATACCAGAATCCGTCTGAAGGGCAAAGGTGTTCCGTCTCTTCGCAACAAGAATGTCCGCGGTGACCACTATGTTACACTGGTTGTCCAGGTACCGACCAATCTGAATGAGGAAGCCAAGGAAGCACTTCGCAAATTTGATGAGGCATGCGGAAACCGTCCTGCAGGCGGCACATCAGATGGTTCCGAGAAGTCCGAGAAAAAGAAAAAAAGCTTCATGGACAAATTAAAAGAGACCTTTGAAGAGTAAAAAACAGACTTTTTCCATAAAAGAATAAAGAAAAGGGGAGATATCCTCTTTTCTTTTTTTGTTACTTATTGTATATTAGAGAGTAGACGCAAGAATCCGGAAAGGAGTTTTGCATGAAAACAAAGAAAAAAGATGTGTTAAACAGATTTTTGCCGCTGTGGGCCATTCCTCCTCTTGTTACGATCCTGGCAGTGAATTGCCTGATCTACTGGGGAAGCAGCGCCCTTACAGCCAGTCGGTATCATTATGATTTTACAATGGCATTTGACAGGGCAGTTCCCTTACTGCCTGGCTTTGTGTGGGTTTATATTCTGGCTTTTCCGTTCTGGGCTGCTGGTTATATGCTGGCGGCAAGACGGGGAAAGGACATGTTTTACCGGTTTGTTGCAACCGATCTGACTATTCATCTGATTTGTTTTCTGATTTTTATTCTGGTACCGACCACCAACATCAGGCCGGAGATCGCAGGAGATACCATCTCCCAGAAGGTACTTCTTCTGGTCTATGCCCTGGATGGAGGAAGTGCTCCTTCCAATCTTTTCCCGTCTATTCACTGCTATGTAAGCTGGATGTGCTGGAAAGGTGTGGCAGGGTCTTCGGCTATTCCAAAATGGTATCAGAAATTTTCCATGGTGTTTGCGGTTCTGGTTATTATATCCACACAGGTTCTGAAACAGCATTATATTGTGGATGCGGTTCTGGCTCTGGTGCTGGTAGAGTTTTTCTGGAGATTCTACCAGAAAGGGCAGCGGCATAACTGGGTGGTAAAGATATTTGACCGGAAAAAAGAATGACAGATTTTATGACGGGGATTGCTTTCCCCAAATTTATAAAAACAATCAAGATTGGAGAATGAATATGAAGTGGAATCGCTTTACGATTAAAACCAAAACAGAGGCGGAGGATGTGATCATTTCCGCACTTGCAGACGTAGGCGTGGAGGGTGTTGAGATTCAGGACAAGCAGCCGCTTACTGAGACAGATAAGGAGCAGATGTTTGTGGATATTATGCCAGAAGGTCCTGCAGATGACGGAATTGCCTATCTGAATTTCTATCTGGAGGAGGATACAGAGGTGGAGCCTGTTCTGGAAAGAGTGCGCGGCGTTCTGGAGGAAGTGCGCGGATACATGGACATCGGCGAGGGCACCATCACCGAATCCCAGACTGAGGACAAGGACTGGATCAACAACTGGAAGGAATTTTTCCATCAGTTCTATGTGGATGATATCCTGATCGTTCCCTCCTGGGAAGAAGTGAAGGAAGAGGACAAGGACAAAATGATCCTTCACATTGATCCAGGCACTGCATTCGGAACCGGAATGCATGAGACCACCCAGCTGGTGATCCGTCAGCTGAAGAAATTTGTGACAAAGGATACCCAGATGCTGGATGTAGGAACCGGAAGCGGTATTCTTGGAATCGTAGCGCTGAAGCTTGGAGCAGCCCATGTGGTAGGAACTGACCTGGATCCATGTGCAATCCCAGCTGTAGCAGATAATAAAGCGGCCAACGGAATCAAGGACGAGACCTTTGATATGCTCATCGGCAACATTATTGATGATAAGGAAGTTCAGGATACCGTAGGCTATGAGAAATACGACATTGTAACAGCCAACATTCTGGCTGATGTACTGGTACCTCTTACCCCGGTTATTGTAAATCAGATGAAGAAAGGGGCATACTACATTACCTCCGGAATCCTGGATGTGAAGGAAGAGGTAGTGGTAAAGGCAGTTCAGGATGCAGGCCTTCAGCTGGTTGAGGTAACACATCAGGGTGAATGGGTATCTGTAACTGCAAGAAAGGAATAATTATGCAGCGCTTTTTTGTGGAACCGTATCAGGTTCAGGAAGAAGAACACCGCATCACCCTGACAGGTCCGGATGTGAACCATATGAAAAATGTGCTTCGCATGCGTATTGGTGAGGATGTGTGGATCAGCGATGGCGGCCAGAAGGAATACCACTGCACCATAGAGGCCTTTGAGGAAGAGGGAGCAGTCCTTCATATTCTTTATGCGCAGGAGCCCCAGTATGAGCTTCCAAGCCGTATTTACCTGTTCCAGGGACTTCCCAAAGGGGACAAAATGGAGCTGATCATTCAGAAGGCTGTGGAGCTTGGTGCCTACAGCGTGGTTCCAGTGGAAACCAAGCGATGCGTGGTGAAGTTGGATGAGAAGAAAGCAGCCAAAAAGACTGCAAGATGGCAGCAGATCGCAGAAAGCGCAGCCAAGCAGTCCAAGCGCATGCTGATCCCGGAAGTGAAGAAGGCAATGAGCTGGAAGGAAGCCATCGCTTTTGCCAAAGAGCTGGATGTGCTTCTGATCCCTTATGAGCTTGCCAAGGGCATGAAAGAAACCAGAGAGATTCTGGCCGCTATAGAGCCGGGACAGTCTGTGGGAATTTTCATCGGGCCGGAGGGCGGCTTTGAAGAGGAAGAAGTTCAGGCTGCCATGGAAGCTGGCGCAAAGCCGGTTACTTTGGGAAAAAGAATCCTGCGCACAGAGACAGCAGGCATGACCATGCTGTCTATTCTGATGTTTACGCTGGAAAAAGAGGACGAATAGAAATGGAAGCATATTTTGATAACTCTGCCACTACAAGGTGTTATAAGGAAGTGGCAGACATTGTAGTGAAGACCATGACTGAGGATTTTGGCAATCCTTCTGCCATGCATTTGAAAGGCGTGGAAGCGGAGAAATATGTCCGCGATTCTGCACAGACACTGGCCAGGCTTCTGAAGGTCAATGAGAAAGAAATCATTTTTACCTCCGGAGGAACAGAGTCTAACAATCTGGCCCTATTTGGCGGAGCAGAAGCCAACAAAAGAATGGGCAATCACATTATCACAACCGCTGTAGAGCATGCTGCTGTAGGACAGCCTGTGGAGCGCCTGGAGCAGATGGGCTATGAGGTGACCATTGTTCCGGTAGATGAAAGAGGCGTAGTTCGCTTAGATGCTCTTGAGAAGGCACTTCGCGAGGACACTATTTTGGTTTCCACCATGTATGTGAACAACGAGGTGGGAGCTGTGATGCCTGTGGAAGAGATTGCCAGGCTTGTTCATGAGAAAAGCCCGAAGGCTTTTTACCATGTAGATGCCATCCAGGCATTCGGCAAGTACCGGATCTACCCGAAGAAGCTGGGAATCGATATGCTTTCCGTAAGCAGCCATAAGATCCACGGACCAAAGGGCGTTGGATTTTTGTACATCAATGACAAGGTGCGGGTTCAACCCCAGATCCTTGGAGGCGGACAGCAGGCAGGAATGCGCTCCGGTACAGACAATGTGCCGGGAATTGCAGGCCTTGGTGTAGCTGCCAAGATGGTATACACAGATTTTGAGGAAAAGATCAAACATATGTACCAGCTGAAGGAGCACCTTGCAGAGGGATTTTTGAAGCTTCCGGATGTGCGTCTCAACGGCATGGAGCTTTGGGAAGGAGCACCTCAGATCTTAAGCGCCAGCTTTATGGGCGTAAGAAGTGAGGTTCTGCTTCACACATTGGAGGACAGGGGCATTTATGTTTCAGCAGGAAGCGCCTGCTCCAGCCATAAGCGTAAGGCAGCCGGCACCTTAAGTGCTATGGGAATGGAAGCTGCCCAGAGGGAGAGCACCCTGCGCTTTAGTTTTTCAGAGGAAAATACATTTGAGGAAGTGGATTACTGCCTGGAGGTATTAGGACAGGTACTTCCCATGTTAAGAAGATATTCCAGACACTAAGAGGAGGAAACGAAATGATATTTCACGCATTTCTGATCAAATACGCAGAAATAGCCATTAAGGGCAAGAACAGATACCTATTCGAAGATGCCCTTGTAAAGCAGATGAACATTGCTCTTTCCAAGATTGAAGGGGATTATCGTGTAGTGAAGGAGCAGGGACGTGTGTACGTGTTCTGCCCGGAAGAGTATGATTTTGACGAGGCTGTGGCAGCCTTAAAGACGGTCTTCGGAATCGTATACATCTGCCCGGTTGTGATCTATGAGGACCAGGGTCTTGATAAGATGAGAGAAGACGTTGTAGAATACATGAAAAACGTACATCCGGATTACAGCGGAACCTTCAAGGTATACACAAGACGTGCCAAGAAGTCCTATCCGGTAAATTCCATGGAAGTAAGCGCCAAGATCGGTGAGAGCATCTTAAATGCTTTCCCGGAGGCAAAGGTAGATGTGCATGATCCGGAACTGACAGTATCTGTTGAAATCCGTGAGAAAATCTATGTATATTCAAAGAGCATTAAGGGACCGGGTGGAATGCCGGTTGGAACCAACGGAAAGGCTATGCTTCTTCTTTCCGGCGGAATTGACAGCCCGGTAGCCGGCTACATGATCGCCAAGCGCGGTGTTAAGATTGAGGCTGTTTATTTCCATGCTCCGCCGTACACCAGCGAGCGCGCGAAACAGAAAGTTGTGGACCTGGCCAAGCTGGTTGCCAAATACAGCGGACCCATCAAGCTTCATGTAGTCAACTTTACAGATATTCAGCTTTATATTTACGATCAGTGCCCCCATGATGAGCTTACTATTATCATGCGCCGCTACATGATGCGGATCGCAGAGCATTTTGCAAAGCAGGACAACTGCCTTGGACTGATCACAGGAGAAAGCATCGGACAGGTGGCAAGCCAGACTTTACAGAGCCTTGCGGCTACCAATGAAGTTTGTACCCTTCCGGTATACCGTCCGGTAATCGGCTTTGACAAGCAGGAGATCGTGGAGCGTTCCTGGGAAATCGGAACCTATGATACTTCCGTACTTCCTTATGAGGATTGCTGTACCATCTTCGTTGCCAAGCATCCGGTTACCAAACCGAACCTGAAGGTGATACAGAAATCTGAGGAGAAGCTTGCAGGAAAAATCGACGAACTGATGGAAGAGGCACTGCGAACAACAGAAGTGCTTGAGATTCAGTAAATAAAAAATCCCCCGGGCGGTTCGCCGTCCGGGGAATTTGTAAAAGAGATGGGTATATATACTTTTGTATAAAAGAAAAGAGGAACTGTCGCCAGTTCCTCCCACAATTGAATCATGGATTATTCAACTGTATATTTGTCGATGATTTCCATAACGCTGTCAAGAGCAGCTCCGTCAGCATGAATGTTGAGGTCGATCGGTTTGGATAAATCCAGGCTGAAGATGCCCATGATGGACTTAGCGTCGATCACATATCTTCCGGATACCAGGTCGAAGTCGCAGTCGAATTTGCTGATCTCGTTTACAAATGCTTTCACTTTATCAATAGAGTTAAGTGAGATTTTTGCTGTTTTCATTGTGATATAACCTCCCTTGAATAGTTGTTGTATTGCTTTACAGTACTCATATTACCTGTAGGCAGAATAAAAGTCAAGGTGAAAAAAGAGAAAATTTGGTATAAGAATTAGTTAAATTGTATAAAAGATTTACAGATTTTGGAGGAAAGCATGAAAAAAAAGGTTGCATTACACAATCTTGGATGCAAGGTAAATGCTTATGAGGTAGAGGCCATGCAGCAGCTTCTGGAACAGGCGGGATACGAGATCGTTCCCTTTGAGCCAGGTGCTGATGTTTATGTGATCAATACCTGTACGGTAACCAATATTGCAGACCGTAAATCCCGCCAGATGCTCCACAAAGCGAAGAAGATGAACCCGGATGCCGTAGTGGTAGCCACCGGATGCTACGTGCAGACCGATGAGGGCAAGCTGGAAAAGGATGAGGCGGTAGACCTGGTGCTTGGAAACAACCAGAAAAAAAACATTGTGGAGGTTCTTTCTGAATATGAGGAAGAACACCAGCGCCAGTCTCATATTATCAAGATCAACCAGACCAGGGAATACGAGGAACTGGAGATCAGCCGCACGGCAGAGCATGTGCGTGCCTACATCAAGGTTCAGGACGGCTGCAACCAGTTCTGCACCTACTGCATCATTCCCTATGCCAGAGGCCGTGTGCGAAGCAGGGAAAAAGAGAATATCTTAAAGGAAGTGCACAAGCTTGCAGAAGCGGGCTATAAAGAAGTGGTTCTCACCGGAATCCACTTAAGCTCCTACGGCGTGGATTTCCCGGAGGACAAAAAAGAAACCCTGCTGTCCCTGATCCAGGCAGTAAATGAGGTGGAAGGAATCAAAAGAATCCGCCTGGGTTCCTTAGAACCTGGAATCGTCACAGAGGAATTTGCAAAAGAGCTGGCAGCCATGCCTAAGGTATGCCCTCATTTCCACCTTTCCCTGCAGAGCGGCTGCGATGCAACTCTGGAGAGGATGAACCGCAGATACAGAAGCGCAGAATACAAGGAAAGATGTGAGCTTCTCCGCAAATATTTCGGCAATCCGGCACTGACCACAGATGTGATCGTAGGATTTCCCATGGAAAGTGAGGAAGATTTCCAGGCATCCTATGATTTCGTGAAGGATATTCATTTTTATGAGACTCACATTTTCAAATATTCCCGCCGTCACGGCACCAAGGCAGCCGCAATGGACGGTCAGCTCACAGAAGCCGTGAAGGCTGTTCGAAGTGACAAAATGCTGGAGCTTCACCAGATCCGGGCAACAGAATATGAGAACTCCCTTCTGGGACAGAAAGCAGAAGTGCTTCTTGAGGAAAAAGTGGAGATCGAGGGGGCGGATTATTACCTTGGACATTCCCGTGAGTATGTGAAGGTTGCAGTGCCTGTGCAGGAGAAATACCAGGTAAATGATATGCTCACAGTAAAGGTCGAGAGATTTTTACAGCCGCATATCCTTTTGGGAGAAGATGCAGAATAAAACCTAAAAGGAAACTGACATGATTAATTGCTGTATATCGAGGCGCGTGGCGCCGGGCATAAAGTGAATTGCAGACGCTTTGGCCGTTACTGTTCATAGGTAATATTCCGCGAGGTGTTTTTTGTGAACAAAGTTCACAGAAAACCCGAGGATTGCGGCGCGAAATCATGCAAAGCATGATTTCTGTGCATCGCGAAGCGTGTTACTGGGCACGGAGTGAACAGTAACCTTTGGCCAGACCAGTTTTTTGAGAAACAAAAATATAGGATTGTAATTTATCCGCAGTTATATTAAAATAGAGAAGAAATAATCGTAAGGACGTGAGAAAAATGGCAGAAAATAATCTGGGAAGTACACAATATTTCAGAACAAAACCGGATCAGGAACTGGAAGTAAAAGAGATCCTGGACCTGGTTTATAACGCAATGGAAGAAAAAGGCTATAATCCTGTGAATCAGATCGTAGGATACATTATGTCAGGTGACCCGACTTACATCACCAGCCATAAGGGAGCCAGAAGCATGATCATGAAGGTTGAGCGTGACGAACTTGTTGAGGAATTGCTGACCGAGTATATTAAGAACAGATCCTGGGAATACTGATTATGAGATTAATGGGATTAGACTACGGTTCCAAGACGGTGGGCGTTGCCGTCAGTGATCCTCTGGGACTGACCGCACAGGGCGTGGAAACTGTCTGGCGCAAGCAGGAGAACAAGCTTCGCCAGACTCTGGCACGCATCGAAGAACTGATTTCGGAATATCAGGTTGAGCGTATTGTACTTGGATATCCGAAGAATATGAATAACACCATAGGCGAGCGGGCTGTGAAATCTCTTGAGTTTAAAGAAAAGCTGGAGAAGAGAACAGGCCTGCCTGTTGTGATGTGGGATGAGCGGCTGACAACTGCAGAAGCGGAGCGTACTTTGATGGAGACAGGCGTCAGACGTGAGAATCGGAAGCAATATCTTGATCAGATGGCAGCGGTTTTGATCTTACAGGGATATCTGGACAGAAGTAATATGATGAGTAAGGAAGAAAATAATGGAGAAAATTAAATTTGAATCCGAGGACGGGATTATAGAATTTTTTGTGGAAGAGCAGACTACAGTTGCAGGAATCACCTATCTGCTGGTATCTGATTCACAGGACGATGAGGCAAATGCCTACATTATGAAGGATGTTTCCGAGGAAGGAAGCCAGGAAGCCAGCTACGAGATGGTGGAAGACGATGAAGAACTGCTGGCAATTTCCAAGGTATTTGAACAGATGCTGGATGACGTGGATCTTGAGATGTGAGAATGATGCAGCCAGGACGAATGCTCCTTACGCCGTAACAAAATAAAGACGCTTTGCTTTTGTACGTGAGGTTTGAGGGCAAAGTGCGCAAAAATGGAGGATGGATTGATTGAAGACGGAAAATGAAATGAACAGCAGCGGGTCAAAGAATCCGGCTGCCACAAACGGTACAAGAAAACAGAATTTCAGACACAAAAATTACAGATATAAGGCACAGCCGAAAAAGGACGGACAGAAGTTTACAGGTCAGGAGAGACCTGTTAAGAATACAAGCTATAAGCCTCAGCTTCGCAGTCAGGTGAAGCCTTCCTTAAAGAGACCGCGCAGAAACAACATTGGTTCCAAATTAAAGATTATTCCGCTTGGCGGTCTGGAACAGATTGGAATGAATATTACAGCTTTCGAGTATGAAGATAGTATAGTAGTAGTGGACTGCGGACTTTCCTTCCCGGAAGATGACATGCTTGGAATCGACCTTGTCATTCCGGATGTCACCTACTTGAAAGAGAACATTTCCAAGGTCAAAGGATTTGTGATCACCCACGGCCATGAGGATCATATCGGAGCCCTTCCTTATGTACTGAAGGAAGTGAATGTGCCGATCTATTCCACAAAGCTGACCCTGGCTCTTATTAACAACAAGCTGAAAGAACACAATCTGACCAAGAGCACCAAATTAAAAGAGGTCAAACACGGTCAGGTGATCAACCTTGGTGATTTTGCCATCGAGTTTATTAAGACCAACCACAGTATCCAGGATGCATCTGCACTGGCTATTTATTCCCCGGTTGGAATTGTGGTGCATACAGGAGACTTCAAGGTAGATTATACACCTGTATTCGGTGATGCCATTGACCTGCAGCGTTTTGCAGAGATCGGCCGCAAGGGTGTTCTTGCAGTTATGTGTGATTCCACCAATGCAGAGCGTCCGGGCTTTACCATGTCTGAGCGTACAGTAGGACATGTATTTGACAACCTTTTCAATGAATATAAGACTGCACGTATTATCATTGCCACCTTCGCGTCCAATGTAGACCGTGTGCAGCAGATCATCAATACAGCATACCGCTTCGGCCGCAAGGTAGCGGTAGAAGGCCGCAGCATGGTCAATGTTATCACCACAGCGGCAGAGCTTGGATATCTTCGCATTCCGGATCAGACCCTGATCGAGATCGACCAGGTGAAGAATTACCCGGATGACCAGCTGGTACTGATCACAACCGGAAGCCAGGGTGAGTCCATGGCAGCACTTTCCCGTATGGCAGCAAGCATCCACAAGAAGATTACCATCAAGCCAAATGATGCCATTATTTTCAGCTCTCATCCAATCCCAGGCAATGAGAAGGCTGTTTCCAAGGTAATCAACGAGCTTTCCATGAAGGGGGCCAAGGTTATTTTCCAGGATGCACACGTATCCGGACATGCCTGCCAGGAAGAAATCAAGCTGATCTATTCCCTTGTGAAGCCGAAATACGCCATCCCGGTCCATGGTGAATACCGCCATCTGACTGCACAGAAGCATGTAGTAGAAGAGCTTGGCTATTCCAATGACAACATTTTCATCCTGAAATCCGGAAATGTTCTGGAGATGGATGAGCATAGTGCTGCTGTAACAGGTTCTGTTCATACAGGAGCCATCCTGGTAGACGGTCTTGGCGTTGGAGACGTAGGAAATATCGTACTTCGCGACAGACAGCATCTTGCAGAGGACGGCATCATGATCGTTGTTATGACTCTGGAGAGACACAGCAATGTGGTACTGGCAGGACCGGATATTGTATCCCGAGGCTTTGTCTATGTAAGAGAGTCTGAGGACCTGATGGATCACGCAAGAGAAGTGGTAGAGCAGGCTCTTGACGGCTGTCTGGAAAAAGGCATCACAGACTGGAGCAAGATCAAGGCAGCAGTGAAGGACGCACTTAGCGATTATGTATGGAAACGCACCAAGAGAAGCCCGATGATCCTTCCGATCATTATGGAGGCGTAAGCGGAGGCAGCAATGAATGAGATCAAAGACTGTATAGATGCTCTTTTGGCAGCTGTACAGAATAGTGAAGAATATCAGGAATTTATGAAATACAAAGCCCTTGTAGAGCAGGATCCGGGCCTTATGGAACGTGTGAATGCTTTTCGGGCCAACAATTTCAGATTACAGAATGAAGCAAACAGAGACGAGCTGTTCCGGGTAACGGAACAGCTCAACAGAGAATCAAGGGAATTAAGAAGCGACCCGCTTGTAAATGCCTTTCTTGATGCAGAGCTGGCTCTTTGCAAGCTTATGCAGAGAATCTGCAAGTCACTTACAGAGGGAATCGAGCTGGATGTCCCGGAGTTATAACTGTCCGCTATTTGGGCAGCTGACTGGAAATTAAAGGAGGAAACATGGGTAATACAAGAGATCAGGTGGGAAAGGTGGGGCTTTTTCTTGCCAGCGGAGTATTCCGTACCGCTTTTTACGTCTGCGTGGCACTTTTGATCTTCTGGCTGGGCAAATCTGCTTATCAGTTTGGCTATGATGTGTTCAACCAGCAGGCAGTAAGTCCGGGAGCAGGTCAGGAAGTAACGGTAGTGATTCCAGATGGGGCTTCCACTTACGATGTAGCCAAGATCCTGAAAAGCAAAGGACTGATCCAGGACAGCCTGGTATTTTTTGCACAGGAGAAACTTTCTACATACAAGGGTCAGATGAAGGCTGGCACCTATCTTCTCAGCACTGCATACACACCTACCCGTATTATGGGAATCCTTGCAGGAGATGAGGAGCAGGCAGGCGTTTCTTCAGATGACGGTACAAATGCTGCTGCAGATACCGGCAGCGATGCTTCATCTGATGGTGCAGCGGATACCGCAGCAGGGGAAGGAGAGTCCGGCCAGTGATCGTAGAAGAAAGGATGCGCACTTACATCAATTCTCTTGATATGGGAAATACTTCTTTTCTGGAAGAATTGGAAAGGAAAGCTCTTTTAGACCGTGTTCCCATCATCCGCAAGGAGATGCAGAGCTTCCTTAAAATGTTCCTTGCAGCTACCCGCCCGCAGACCATCCTGGAGGTGGGCACTGCAGTGGGCTTTTCCACACTTCTGATGTGTGAATACGGCCCTGCGGACCTGAAGATCACCACCATTGAGAATTATGAGAAAAGGATTCCCATTGCCAGGGAGAATTTCCGAAAGGCAGGAAGGGAATCCCAGATCAGCCTGCTTACCGGGGATGCCACCGAGATCCTTGGAAAGCTGGATGGAACCTATGATTTTATTTTTATGGATGCTGCCAAAGGGCAGTATATTCACTGGCTGCCGGATGTGCTTCGTTTAATGCATAAGGGCAGCATTCTTGTTTCTGATAATGTTCTCCAGGAAGGAGACATTATCGAATCCCATTATCTTGTAGAGCGACGCAACCGTACCATTTACAAACGGATGCGCCAGTATCTGTATGAACTGAAACACAATCCGCTTTTGGAGACCTCCATTCTTCCATTGGGAGACGGAGCAGCCATTAGCGTAAAGAAAGAGGAGTCGTATGCGTAAACCAGAATTATTAGTTCCGGCAAGCAGTCTTGAGGTTCTGAAGATTGCCACTGTTTTCGGAGCAGACGCTGTTTATATTGGAGGAGAGGCTTTCGGCCTTCGCGCCAAAGCCCGTAATTTTTCAAAGGAAGAGATGGCACAGGGAATTGCATTTGCCCATGAGCACGGTGTGAAGGTGTATGTGACCGTGAATATTCTGGCGCACAACTATGACCTTGAGGGCGTAAGGGAATACCTGAAGGAATTAAAGGAACTGAAGCCGGATGCCCTGATCATCGCAGATCCCGGTATTTTTACCTACGCCAAGGAAATCTGTCCGGAGATTGAGCGCCACATCAGCACCCAGGCCAACAACACCAATTATGAGACCTACCGTTTCTGGTACAATCTTGGAGCCAAGAGAGTGGTCAGTGCCAGAGAGCTTTCCCTGGAGGAGATTCGCCAGATCCGTGCCCATATCCCGGAGGATATGGAGATTGAGACCTTTATCCACGGCGCCATGTGCATTTCCTATTCCGGGCGTTGTCTGCTCAGCAATTTCCTGGTAGGAAGAGATGCCAACCAGGGAGCCTGTACCCATCCCTGTCGCTGGAAATATTCCATCGTGGAAGAGTCAAGACCAGGGGAGTACATGCCGGTTTATGAGAATGAGCGTGGTACCTATATTTTCAACTCCAAGGATCTTTGCATGATCGAGCATATGGATGATGTGCTTACCAGCGGAATTGACAGCCTGAAGATCGAGGGCCGCATGAAAACAGCCCTTTATGTTGCCACTGTTGCCCGTACCTACCGGAAGGCCATTGACGACTATCTGGAGGATCCAGCCAAATACCAGGCCAATATGTCCTGGTATCAGGAGCAGATCGCAGGCTGTACCTACCGTAAATTCACCACAGGCTTCTTCTACGGCAAGCCGAACCAGGAAGCCCAGATCTATGACAACAATACCTACGAGAAGGGATACACCTATCTTGGCTTTGCGGAAGCAATTGACGAGAGAGGATACGTTCAGATTACACAGAGAAATAAATTCACTGTGGGAGAGACCATCGAGATCATGAAGCCGGATGGAGCCAATGTGGTGGTTCCTGTGAAGGCGATCTATGATGAGGAGGGCAATTCCGCAGAGAGCGCTCCCCACCCGCAGCAGAAGCTGTTTGTAGATCTTGGCGGCGGTGTCCAGGTTTATGATATTCTCCGCCGCAGTGAAGCGTAAATTATGATTCAGGAAAAAGCGTCCGCAGCTTATGCAGGGCGTTTTTTTCGATTCTGGAGACGTAGGAGCGGCTGATGTGAAGGTGGCGGGCGATTTCCCTCTGTGTCTGTTCTCTTTTGCCGAAAAGACCGAAGCGGCAGCAGATCACTTCATATTCTTTTTCCGTGAGAACGGTTTTCATGGAGCCAAGCACATGGCGGATGCTCTCCCGTGTGGAATATTCCTCCACCACATCCACGGCAGGACCTTCCATTACGTCCAGAAGACTGATCTCGTTGCCCTCTTTGTCCGTTCCAATAGGTTCATACAGGGAAACTTCCCTGGAATGCTTTTTCCTGGTGCGGAACATCATCAGCAGTTCATTGTCGATGCATCTGGCTGCATAGGTGGAAAGCCTGGTGGTTTTACCTGGGTCAAAGGTGGAAATTGCCTTCATCAGGCCGATGGTGCCGATGGAGATCAGGTCGTCAAGCTCCACATCTGCTCCCTGATATTTTTTTACTACATGGGCAACAAGCCGCAGATTACGCTCAATGAGAATGGTTTTTGCTTCCATATCGCCCCTTTGGTACTGCTGAAGATAATGCTGCTCCTCGGCCATTGTCAAAGGTTTCAAAAAAGTCTTCAAATCGCTACCTCAAAGGGGATTTCTATATAGTCTATGAAAAATACAGGCTCTAAGTGCCTGATGGAATTCTTTTTTCGAATTAACATTGAAATGAGAGGGTAAAATCATTATAATAATGAAAGAGTCGAAAGAAAACGAAAGACGTAAGGTGAATGATTTTGAAAAAAAAGATCGAACAGCTTTTAAGTGGAAATTTTGAATATGAACAGCCGCCGCTTCTTTTTTCCAAAGAGAAGATCACCATGACCATGAAGGCTGGTGAGACCAAAAGAGGCGAGGTGTACGTAGGAACCGAGGATAACCGCAGGATACGCGGATTTGTCACCTCGTCAAGCCGCCGTGTAGTGCCGGGGATGGATCATATTTCCGGGACAACGGTACGGCTTCCTTTTGGCGTGGATACGGTAGGCCTTGTCCCAGGGGAATGCCTGAAGGGCTGGCTGTGCTTTACCACCAATGTGGGAGAAGCCAGGATTCCCTTTGAGATCGAGATTGAGAAAGAAGAAATCCGCAGCTTTACAGGTGTGGTGGAGAATCTGGATGCCTTTGTGCAGGTGGCAAAGGATGATTTTAAGGAAGCATTCCGCATCTTTAAGGATCCAAGCTTTGCCAGAATTCTTGAAGGTGAGGATGAGAGAAGCCAGACCCTTTACCAGGGATTATCCAGACAGCCTGTAACCTACCAGCACCTGGAGGAGTTTCTCATTGCCGCCGGCAAAAAAGAGAAAGTTACCATCAGCGCCAGGGAAGTGGGCAAGGAATATTATGAACTTAAGGATTCAGTGAAGGAATCCTTCTATATACAGAGAAGCGGATGGGGACATCTGCGCCTTGATGTGGAAGCTACAGGGGATTTCCTGGATATTCCACGGAAGGTTGTGACAGATGAGGATTTCATCGGCAGTCACTATGAGGTAGAATACCTGCTTCATAAGGAGAAGCTTGGAACGGGAAACCAGTTTGGCAAAATTGTGGTAAAGAGCCCTTATCAGGAGCTGGTTTACACCATTGTTGCCTCTACCAGCGGCAAGCTTGACGTGGATATCCGCCTGAATCAGAAGAAGTGCAAGCTGGATCTTCTGCGGGACAGCCTGTCTTATCTTTGCTATGAAACCGCTAAGGCAAGCAATCTGGAAGGAAAAGACAATCCAGGGGCAAATGGCTGGATGGACTTTTCCACCTGGTGTGCAAGCAGCCATTATATTTTGAACCAGCTGCACCAGTCCGGCTGTGAATATCCGGAATATCAGATGTACGAGGTCTTTCTTCTTTATCTGGAGAACCACCATGAGGAAGCCCGCGCACTTCTTGAGAGCTACGAGGACAAATCCTATACAAGGGACGATCTGGAGTTTGCAGGAATTTATTTGTATCTGTGCACACTTACCGGACTGTACAAGGACAAGGTACATGCCCTTTCCAGAATCCGCAATTTCTACATGCAGAAAAGCGACAGCTTCCTCCTTCTGTGGATCCTTCTGAAGCTGGATCCGGCTTACAAGGAGACTCCGTCCAAGGCCCTGTTCGTGCTGGAAGAGCAGTTTGACAAGGGATGCAGAAGCCCATTCCTTTATCTGGAAGCGTGGAAGATTATCTGTAAGGACATGACTTTGCTTCATCGTCTGAGCAGCTTCTGGGGACAGGTGTTCCGTTTTGCAGCAAGGCGGAATCTTCTCACGGAGGAGCTTGTCATGCGTCTTGCATATCTTTCCGGATATGAGAAAGACTATAATGAGAGCATTTACCAGGCAATGGCCAGGGGATACGACCAGTATCCTTCTGACGATACCCTGGAAGCCATCTGCAAATATGTGATGAAGGGAAATCCCAGAAAGCCGGAATATTTCCGCTGGTTTTCCCTGGCAGTGGAGCATGGGCTGCGCCTGACCAGACTTTATGAATACTATGTGGAGACCATGGATACCTCCAGAAGAATCGAGCTCCCCAAGGCTCTTCTGATGTATTTCACCTACAATAGCGATTCCCTGGGAGATTCCAAACGTGCCTTTATCTATTCCTGCATTGCAGCCAATAAGGAGAAGGAGCCTGCCGCATACGAGCGCTATATGCAGAGCATGCAGGATTTTGCGAAGAAGAAGCTTTCCGAGGGCAAAATGAACGAGAGCTATGCGGCACTTTATCAGGAATTCCTTATGGAGCCGCGCACAAAGGAAGCGGGAGATCTGATCGCACAGAAGATGTTTACCCACCGCCTGTATTTTGAGGACAAAAAGGTCCGCTATGTGATCGTGCGCCACAGCCAGATGGAGCAGGAAGAGATTTATACCTGTGTGCAGGGCGTGGCTTATCCAAGAATCTATACCTCAGACGCGGCCATTCTTTTCCAGGATGACAAGCAGCGCAGATACAGTGTTACTGTGGATTACAGCCTGAAAAAGGTGATGGACGAGGAGTCTGCAGTAAGAAAGGTTCTGGACCTTGGGGTGACAGAGCCAGGCGTGCTTCTTCACTACTGCGAGAGCCATGAGCTTGACGGAAACAACCTGGATATTTTCCAGAGACTGGTGCAGTCTGACGCATTCTGCCAGGAGTACAAGCAGAAAGTACGCCGCAGAATCCTGGATTATTATGCAGAGCATGTATACGGAGAAGACCTGGATGACTATCTGAAGAAGATGGATTACCGGGAATATGCCCGTGTGGACAGACAGAAGCTTCTGGAGGTGCTGATCAGCAGAGGGCTTTTCTCACAGGCACTTGCCATTGTGGAGGAGTTCGGCTGCGAGGGCGTGGATATGAGAAGCCTTCTTAAGCTGGCAAGCCGGATGATCGTCCGCTGTGATCTGCTTGAGGATGAAGAGCTTCTGGCGCTGGCTTCGGATGTATACAGAAACGGTTTTTATGATGAGGTTATTCTCAATTATCTGATGAAGTACCGCTTCGGACCAGTGGATGAAATCCTCTCCATCTGGAAAAGTGCCTGCGGTTTTGAGATGGATACCTATGATGTGGAGGAGAAGATCCTTCAGCTTCTCATGTTTACAACAGATTACCGCAAGGAAGGGGAGCATGTGCTGGAATCCTATATTCGCCATTCCGGAAGGGAGTGGATCGTAAGCGGATATCTGACCCATGTTTCCTATGGGATTTTCGTGAAAGAATATGTGATGAGCCCCTTTGTGAAGAACTGCCTTGTGAATGCATATATGCAGAAATGGGCGGTGGATCCGGTGTGCCATCTGGCTTTGTTCCGGGAGCTTTCCAAAGAGAAGGGCAGAAACGAGGCGCTTCTTTCTCTTGAGAAGGAGCTTCTGAAAGAATGTATGGACAAGGGAATGGTATTTTCCTTCTTCCACAGGCTTGCCCCGGAGCTGCTCAGCCTTTATCAGATGGATGACAAGACTTGCGTGGAGTATCATACCAGTCCGGATGCGAAGGTGATGCTGGTGTATGCATTGGATACCGGACTTGGAAGAGGACTGGAATATAAGACAGAGCCTCTCAAAAACGTATATGAGGGTATTTTCACCAAGACATTCACTATGTTTTATGGAGAGACTCTGCACTACTATTTCTGTGAGGAATGTGACGGACAGACAAAGAAATCACCAGAGCGGGTGCTTAGCATGAGTAAGGTGGAGGGCACGCCGTTCAGCAAATATCAGATGATCAATCAGATTTTGTCGGCACGGAAGCTGGATAAGAGCGAAGAGGTCAAAAAGGGACTGAAGAAATACCTTCGCCAGGAACAGTATGTGAAAGAAATGTTTGTCATTACAAAAGAGGACTGAATATATGAACGAAATTCGTGATTTGATCATAGGAATTGATTTTGGAAAAGACTATTCCCAGATCTGCTATTATGACCGGAAAGGGGAGAAACCCTGCTCGGTGTCCATGAAGATTGGAACTGAGGAATATGAGGTCCCCACCTGTATCTGCAGAAGGAGAGAGCAAAAAGAATATACAATCGGTGTGGAAGCAGTGTATTTCGCACGGGAAAAAAGCGGCCAGCTGGTGGATGACCTGTATGAGGTCTGCAAAAAAGAAGACAGCGTACAGCTTCTTGGAGAGCAGGTAGAGCCATGGGAGCTGCTGGGCGTTTTTCTTCGGGGAATGCTGAAATTCCTGGGTGTGACAGACGTTGTGAAAAATACCAAATGCCTGGTGATCACAAGTCCTGAGCTTGAGGATATACAGGTGAAAAACCTGGAAAAAGCCTGCCAGGACATTGGATTTGGCAAGAACCAGTATATGCTGATGGATCATGGGGAGTGCTTCTATTATTATTCCCTGACCCAGAAAAGGGAGACCTGGAACCGAAGCATTGGCTGGTACTCCTTTCACCAGGATGAGGTGGAGTTCCGCCAGCTGACTATGGACGGCGGTACCAGACCGGTACTGGTGCGCCTGGAGGAGCCTAAGGTGACTACGCTTCCCTCCCTCACAGCGGATGAGGAGGAAAGAGAGAAGGCTGTGGAGGCCAGAGATGAGGCTTACCGGGATTTCATAAAGGAAACTTTGGGAACCGGGCTGTTTTCCAGCATTCAGATCACAGGCTACGGCTTTGATCCCAAGTGGGCGAAGAAGTCCATCGGAAGCCTTTGCATGCAGAGAAGAAAAGTCTATTACGGCAACAACCTTTTCGCAAAGGGTGCCTGCGCTGCTGGAAAAGAGCGGATGGAGGATAAGATCCTTAAGGGCTACCGTTATATGAGCCCGGCACTGGTTCTGAAAGACATTGGAATGGATATGCGGGTGATGGGTGCGCCTGCCTATTATCCTCTTATTGAAGCCGGAAAGAACTGGTATGAGTGCAAGGCCAGCTGCGAGCTGATTTTGGATGATACCGCAGAGCTAGTTTTTGTGGTGGGAACCTTCGGCGAGAAGCAGAAAAAGAAGGTGATCATGGGACTGCCGGGATTGCCGGAGCGTCCGAATAAGACCACAAGACTGTCTCTTTCCCTTGCGTATGTATCACAGAAGCGCTGCCGTGTTCAGGTAAAGGACCTGGGCTTTGGGGAGATGTTCCCGTCAAGCGGCAAGGTCTGGGATGAACTGGTAGAGTGGTAAAGGAGGCAGGAACATGAGCGGATATATTTTATGTCAGACAAAAAAGGCCGAAAAGCCTTATTTTGTGGAGAACATCAGCACGAATATTTATTCACTGGAAGAGCTTTGCTATTACCTGTACCATAACCTGTATCTGGTGGATTCCTCTGTTATGAATGAGGGCTTATGTATCTGGATCAGCGAGGAACTGGATCTGCCAAGGCTGGCAGCCAAGCTTCGTCCCCATCTTGGCAAATTTGCAAGTATTGAGGATGTGCTTTATCCCATTTTTAAGGAGATCAATTATCTTACCTATGATGAGCTGAAGGCCCTGAATGTGAAGCTGGCAAAGCTGGATCAGGAGGCGCCTCTTCTTCGCCAGAAGCAAAAGGGAGATGCGCTGGTGGCAAACAAAATGTACGTCAGTGCCATCAAGGTTTACCAGCAGCTTCTTAAGAAAGAGGGGCTGGAGCAGGTGAAGCCGGGGCTTACCATGAGCATCTGGCACAATCTGGGATGTGCGTACAGCTATCTTTTCCAGATGGAGAAGGCAGTGGAATGCTTCTGGGAGGCATTTCTTACAGAGAGCAGCGACAAGGAACTGATCTGCTACCTGCTTGCGTACAGAAGCGTAAAGAAGCCAGAGGAGTATGAGAAGAAGCTGAAGGAGTTAAATGTTTCTTCTGAGGTGAAGGCTGCTTTGAAGGAAGCGCTGGATCAGTTTTCCCAGAAAAAAGAGATCAGCATCAGACCAGGCAGGACGGACGAAATGCTGGAAAAATTAACAGGGGAGTATCACAGGAGCACAGGTTCATGATGAATCTGTGCTTTGCTATTTGTTTTTTATCTCCGGCATTAAAATTTCATGTTGACAGAAACGCTTTCGTATGCTACCATACAAGCATGCTTTAGTATGGTAGCGTGAAAACGTACTAAAATTATTTTGAGAACAACTTTCAGGAGGATAGATATTATGAAGAAGAGAATGCTGGCGATTATGATGAGTGCCCTGATGGCAGCAGGCGTGTGTTCCGGTGTAACTGTTTATGCAGATGCAGACAGCAAGACACTGACTGTTGGATTTGATGCAGAGTATCCGCCATTTGGATATATGGATGAGAACGGTGAGTATGTTGGATTTGACCTGGATATTGCACAGAAGGTGTGCGACAACCTTGGATGGGAACTTGTGAAGAAGCCGATCAACTGGGATTCCAAGGACATGGAGCTGAATTCCGGAAACATCGACTGCATCTGGAACGGCTTCACGATCAACGGACGTGAGGACGACTACACCTGGTCTGATCCATATCTGAACAATGAGCAGGTTATGGTAGTTGCTTCTGATTCCGGAATTGATACTCTTGCAGATCTTGCTGGCAAGAACGTAGTGGTTCAGGCAGCTTCCGCAGCACTGGATGCGCTGAACAGCGATGATAACAAAGACCTGACAGACAGCTTCGGTTCCCTTACTGAGAACCCGGATTACAATACCGCATTTATGAACATTGATTCCGGTGCAGCAGATGCCGTTGCAGTTGATATCGGTGTTGCCAAATACCAGCTGGCTCAGAGAGAAGAGGGCAAATACAAGATCCTTGACGAGCCAATCCAGAGCGAGCAGTACGGCATCGGCTTTGCCAAAGGCAATGAAGAGCTCCGCGATACGGTATGGGCAGAGGTTATGAAGCTGTACGAGGACGGCGAGATCGATAAGCTGGCAGAACAGTATGGAGTCGCAGATATGCTTTGCCTTGTAGATGAGGACAGCAAAGACGCAGAAGATGAGAATGCGGATACAGAAGAAGCTGCTGATGCAGAAACAGAAGATGCAGCTGAGGATGAGGCTGAATAATCCTTGAAATTGCCGCTGAGTTTTGATTCAGTTAAGTTCAATATATTAGAACAAATTATTTTGTACATAGAAAAGCAGAGAAGAGGGTACCTGGCGCACCCTCTTTTCTTAGCGAGAAGGATGTCTGACGGAAAAAGGGTGCTTTGTAATTCACAGAGGTGAAAAAATGTGTCAGACAGACATCTTAGAATACAAGTATCAACAGGAGGAAATCAAAAAACTATGAGTTTTAGTGTGATGTTAAGCCAGCTTGCAAAGGGAATGACGGTAACCACCGAGATTTTCTTTGTAACCCTTGTTTTTTCCCTGCCCCTTGGACTTCTGGTCTGCTGGGGAAAAATGTCCAAAATACCAGTGATCCGGTGGATTGTGACCGCCTATATTTCCATCATGCGCGGAACGCCGCTGATGCTGCAGCTGATGGTAGTATATTTCGGTCCTTATTTCATTTTCGGAATCCGCATTTCCATGGGCTACAGCCTGATTGCGGTATTCATTGCCTTTACCATTAACTACGCAGCCTATTTTGCAGAAATTTACCGCGGCGGAATTGAGTCCATGCCGGTAGGCCAGTACGAAGCAGCCAAAATCCTTGGCTATTCCAAGGCACAGACCTTCTTTCGCATCATCCTGCCTCAGGTATTTAAGCGAATCCTTCCGTCCATCACCAATGAGGTGATCACCCTGGTCAAGGACACCTCCCTTGCCTTCGTAGTAGCAGTAGCCGAAATGTTCACCCTGGCCAAACAGATCGCCAGCTCCCAGACCACTATGGTTCCTTTTGTGGTAGCCGCCGTATTTTATTATGTATTTAACCTTTTGGTAGCTGTGATCATGGACAAGGTAGAGAAAAAACTGAATTATTATCGTTAAGAAGAATGGAGTCCCTCATTATGAAACTATTTGAAATGAAACACATAAAGAAAAGCTTCGGAGCTCTGGATGTGCTCCGCGACATTTCCCTGGAAGTAGACCAGGGCGAGGTCCTCAGCATCATCGGCCCTTCTGGTTCCGGCAAGTCCACCCTGCTCCGCTGCGCCACCGGTCTGGAAATCCCGGACTCCGGCGAAATCATCAAAAATGGAAAAATCGGCCTGGTATTCCAGAACTTCAATCTTTTCCCCCATTTTTCCGTTATCAAAAATATTGCTGACGCCCCCATTAAAGTCCAGAAACGAGACAAAAAAGAAGTCTACGCCCAGGCAAGAGAACTTCTGAAAAAAATGGGCCTGTCCGACAAAGAAAACTATTACCCCTACCAGCTCTCCGGCGGACAGCAGCAGAGAGTTTCCATTGCCAGGGCTTTGTGTATGAACCCGGATATTCTGTTTTTCGATGAACCAACATCCGCCCTTGACCCGGAACTTACAGGAGAGATCCTGAAGGTTATTAAGGATTTGGCAGCCGAACACATCACTATGGTAATCGTCACCCACGAGATGAATTTTGCCAAAGATATTTCTGACAGGATCATTTTCATGGATGATGGCCTCATTGCAGTAGAAGGTACCCCGCAGGAGGTATTTTCCTCTGAACATGTACGAATGAAGGAATTCCTGGGGAAATTCCATCAGGGGCTTGCTTAAAATCTTTGGATGTTATATAATCCCATCTTTGACAGTTGTAAGGTGACAAAACGGCTACAAACCCAGTAAATATGGGTGTTGTGGCCGTTTTTCTTTTTGCAGCGATATGTACTATATTATCCTTGCTTTGATTTTATCTGTTTTGTATTCTTGATGAGGGTCCGCATAAAACCCATCATACATTTCTTCTTTCTGGATCTGTTTTTCATCAAGATCATAAACTTGTTTTTCAGCAATCTCACCATCAGTAGTAACGGAAGTCTTTTTCACGAAACGCATAGGATCGTTTTGGCTCTTCCCTTTTCTTTTGCGCCCAGGTGTTGTGATTATCCGTTCAGCCCTTTCAATTTGTCGGACGCGGATCTTTCTCTGGTAGGCTTTGTACTTAGGAGAATAAGTGACAATTAAAGTCTCATCCATGTCCCCTGTAACAACAGGTACTTCCTTGTAGTAGATCGTGTTATAGACTTTATACCGCCTTGTAGAAGAGCGTGCACGCACTGGCAGTTATGAGACCAGAACGCAGATGAGAGGCCGGAAAACAATTCTTACAGAAAAACAGCACCACGATATTCTGGAACTTGTGCAAGAACAACCGGATATCACAATGAAGGAGATTGTCGAAACGCTTCATTTACCTGTAGGCGATGAAGCTGTCAGGCGTTTTCTGATAAAACAAGGTTACACTTATAAGAAACAGTCTTTGCATGCAAAAGAACAGGAGCGTCCCCGATGTGCAGAGAAAACGCAGTCAATGGATAGAAACTATATCTGGTGCAAATGCAGAACATCAAATATATCTCGATGAAAGCGGTATTAATACAAACTTCACAAGACACTATGCACATGCAGTACATGGGAAACGTGCCATTGATATTGGTATCGCTAACGCTGGTGATGGTAAACTCATTCCCGTTGATGGTTTTAAAGGTGTCCATGCCCAACTTGATGCCCGAGAAGAATTCCGACATGGATTCCTGGACGGAAATTTCCTTTTCTATCGTTTCCCTGGATTTCTGCGAATCCTCGTAATTCTTTCTGGCTCGGAGAGAAAATCATATGTTTCCGCAGGCAAGGTCTGGATATGCCGATATCGGCCGGGAACTTATTCCGCTGTCCCTCTGACGCAGGTCAAAAAGCGGAAAACCGCAGCATACGCACGGGTGTCCACCGATCATGAAGATCAGGCATCGAGCTATGAGGCACAGGTAGATTACTACACGAACTACATAAAAAGCCGTGACGATTGGAAATTTGCCGGCATATATGCGGATGAGGGTATTTCAGGCTGCAATACAAAAAGCGTGACGGCTTTAACAGCATGGTGTCGGACGCGCTGGACGGACGCATCGATTTAATCGTAACAAAGAGCGTTTCCAGATTTGCCCGCAACACGGTTGACAGTCTTACGACAATCCGAAAGCTGAAGGAACACGGCACGGAGGTCTATTTTGAAAAAGAAAATATCTGGACATTTGACGGCAAAGCTCGAAATTACACAAGATGCTATTGCACGCAAAAAGGCGCAGCGGCAGATGATGGAAAATTTTATGGAAACGCTGCAGTCCCTGCCGGAGCAGGTCGAGATCCTTGTTTTTGAAAGGTTAGGAAAAATAAAAAGGTATCTGTAAAAATAAAATTGTATCAAAGACAGCGAGAAGATAGAACCTTTCCTCTGACCAGAAAACTGCGAAATGTAGTTATCAGTGAATATCTGGGGGGTATTTGCTGCAAAGCAGCAAATACAGACACCTGCCTCCGGGATTACTTTTTCCCGGAAGCAGGTGTTTTTTGGAATTGTGAATCATACATATTTCGGAATTCTGTGGGAGTGCACAGGTTTAATTGTTTGAACATCCGTAAAAAGGCGGACAGGCTGGAAAAGCCTGATTGTATTGCCACTTCGGTAACAGCAAGCTCCGGATCCAGCAAAAGAGATTTTGCGTATTCAATTCTTTTCTGGTTCAGAAATTTGTAGAAGGAGGAATTAGTATATTGTTTAAAAAGGCGGGCAAAGTGATATTTGCTGAATCCTGCCAGACTGGCAACCTCCTCCAGAGTAAGGTTTTCAGAAAAGTGGTTGCTGATATAGTCGGTGATAAACAGAAATTTCTCCATATATTCTTTCTGATGGTGAATATCACGGTCTCCGTCCTGCTGATGAAAAGCTTTGTGATTTCTGCCAATATCCACAAGGATTTCCAGGAATTTTGCAATGATGGAAATTTCGGAATAGGTGGTAAAATTCATATATTCATCCTTAATTTCTAACATAAGACTGTGGATGTGTTCATAGACCTGTGGATATTCTTCCTTGGTGATCAGAATGGCGGGACTGAGGAGTGGAGTGATCAGATCTAGTTCTTTTAGCTTGATGTGGCTCAGGTCGGGCTGAAAAATAATCCTTTCTCCTGTTGCCGGAGCAAAGAGCTCGTGGAGCATACAGGGACATATAACAAGAATTTCTCCTTCTTTGATATGATAATCGTTATAACCGCAGACTACCCGGTAGTCATTGATAACAGGCATGATCACTTCGAAAGAAGGGTGCCAGTGAGGAGGATAGTTTTCGGCTTCATCATTGTAATAAAGACATATCTGGGTATCTGCTTTGTAATCAACAGTTTCATGAATTCCCTGTAAATTATGGATCATATGGACTCCTTTACACCTAATTATTGCTTTTGATAGCAAATGTTGATTTTTAATGTTTGTGTATATAATGTATCAAAAACATGTGTAAATGGCAATATATAACATTGGAAAAATTGAAATAATAAAAACATATGTCAAAATATATAAAAAAGAATATAAAAATCTATTAAAATTGACATATTGAAGAAAATAGTAGTAGATAAATAGCAAGAATTGATAGCAACATGACAAGAATTATGGAGCCAATCACAGGACATTCTGATATAGTAGAACCATCAAGAAACGAGGTAATGAATCAAAAGGAGGATTAAAAAAATGAACAAGAAGAGATTACTTTCAGTATTACTTTCAGCAGCTATGGTAGCGGGAACCATGGCAGTAGCAGTGCCTGCATATGCAGATGACACAGAGGAAATCACATGGATGTTCTGGGATGATCTGGAAGCTACAGAGGATCTGGTTTCCAAAGGATATAAAAACATTATTGATCGTTTCAATACAGAATACGAAGGGAAATACCATGTAACACCGATCACAACAAACCTGGAAGAATATGACGGAAAATTAAATGCTCTGATCGCAGCAGGACAGACACCGGATGTATATATCTGCAACCCGGGACCGAACATGGATGTATATGTAAATGCAGGAGCAGCAGCAGACCTGACAGACATTCTTGAAAATCAGGAAAAAGACTGGTATGCAACATTTACAGATGGAATCTTTGACAGACTGACTTATGATGGAAAGATCATGGCAGTTCCAACAAACTTCGCAGCAGCCTGTGTATACTATAATACAGAGCTTTTTGAGAAGGCCGGAGTAGAAGTTCCGACTACCTATGATGAACTGATCGATGTATGTAAGAAACTGCAGGATGCTGGTATTACACCAATCTCCTGTTCCGCAGGAACTGCATGGTGCCTGTCAATGATTGCCGGTTATCTTTGTGACCGTTCAGGTGTAGATCTTCAGGCAATCGCAGATCATACAGCAAACTGGACAGACGATAACTGTATTGCAGCAGGTGAGAAATTAAAAGAGTTATCTCAGTATTTCCAGGAAACAGCAGCTGGTGACTCCAATGATCAGGCTACAGCAAACTTCTACAATGGAGATGCAGCAATGCTGGTACAGGGATCATGGGCTATCGCTCAGATCAATGGTAATAATTCTGATTTCCAGAGCAAATGCGGTGTATTCCAGTTCCCTGGAATCGACGGAGCAAATGATCCGAACCGTATGATCGTTAAAACAGACAACTTACTGATGAGTTCTACAACAGAGCATCAGGATGCAGCAATCGCACTGATGAAGATGTTTACAGATGAAGAAGCACAGAAATATACAGCAGAAGTAGCAGGAAAATTCCCGATTATCAAAGATCTTGACATTGA
This sequence comes from Blautia segnis, assembly GCF_014287535.1. NCBI lineage: Bacteria > Bacillati > Bacillota > Clostridia > Lachnospirales > Lachnospiraceae > Blautia > Blautia segnis. The sequence continues at coordinate 85,741 of NZ_JACOOT010000012.1, forward strand.
CTATGACAAAGCTCCTGCACAGCTGAAATATGTTCAGGATATCATGGACAAAGCAACTGGTACTTTTGGATTCTACAATGAATCTCTGGCATCTGTAGAAGCCGGTGACTGCTTCGACAATGCAATGGTTGATATATTCCTTGGAAACCAGACTCCGGAAGAAGCCTTCCAGACAGTACAGGATTTCTATGAAGAAAACGTCTGGGAATAATTGTGGATAGATAGTACAGAATTTACATGGCTGCTGCGGAAGAAAAAAGTTCCGCAGCAGTTTTTAAATGGAGGCAATTATGGATAAAATTTTACGTAATAAGAAGGCTATTTTCATATTTATCGCACCGGCACTGATCATGTTTGTCCTGGTACTGGTTATCCCTATGGTGCAGATGGTTTATTATTCTTTATGCGATTATGCGGCATTGACACCGCCCAAATTTACCGGACTTGCAAACTATAAAAAGCTATTTTTTCAAGATTCTACATTTAAAATTGCGTTAAAAAACTCTATTTTCTTTATGATCTTTTCTGCTATCACTCAGCAGGTGATCGGCCTTGGTCTTGCAGTTATGCTTACCAATATTAAGAAAGGCAGAAACCTTTTCAAAAATATTTATTATCTTCCATCCGTTCTTTCCTCAGCAGCCTTAGGTCTTTTATGGGCATTTATGTTTAACCCAAAGATCGGTATCAATAATCTGCTGGCACAGTTCGGAATCAAAGGCCCTCTTTGGCTGATGGATTCCAAAGGTTTTATTGTACTTCCCATGTGGGTAATTGCATTTGTTGCCTTATGGCAGTATGTTGGACAGAATATGATGCTTTATATGGCTCAGATCACAGGAATTTCTAGAGACATATATGAAGCTTCTTATATAGATGGCGCATCAAAGACACAGTCATTCCGTTATATTACACTTCCACTGATCAAACCAATGATGGTAACTTCACTTTCATTGAACTGTATCGGTTCTCTTAAATTCTTTGACCTTGTGTATAACATGACTCAGGGTGGACCAAACCACAGAACCGAGGTGCTTGCGACAGAACTTTATGCAGAAGGTTTTAACTATTTTAAATATGGTTATGCCAGTGCGATTTCTGTAGTCTTACTGGTTATGTGTCTGATTGTAACATTATTGGTTAAAAAAGTAATTAAAGTTGAAACTTACGAGGGCTAGGAGGTAACAGAGATGCAGACAAAAAAATCAAGAAAACCGGTAAAGCCTGTTACAGTAATTCTTTATATATTTCTTATTGCACTTGCTGTGATTTATGTGGCTCCGCTGTTATGGATGTTAAGTGTTTCATTCAAAGATAATGCAGGCGTAATGGCAGCTCCATTTGCCCTGCCGGAAGTATTTCACTGGGAAAATTACCAGCAGGCATGGACAATGGGTAAGCTTGGAACTGCACTTGTAAACTCAGTACTGGTCTGTGGGATCACACTTGTAGTCAGTCTGTTTTTTGGAGCAATGGCAGCATTTGCCATTGCAAGAATGCGTTGGAAATTATCAGAAGCAGCACACACATTTTTCCTGATCGGAATGATGGTTCCGGTACATTGTATCCTGATTCCGCTGTTCGTACGTTTTGCAGGGCTGGGATTGACTAACTCAAGAGTAGGTCTGATGATCCCGTATATTACGTTTTCCCTTCCGATGACTATTTTCCTTCTGACAGGATTTTTCAAATCTATGCCTGGAGAGTTGTTTGAGGCAGCAGCCATTGACGGATGTGGAATTTACGGATGTTTTTTCAGAATCGCACTTCCACTTTGCAGAACAGGATTCTTTGTTTCCGGTCTTATGACATTTGTTGGTAACTGGAATGAACTGTTGCTGGCTATGGTATTTATCTCAGACCCGGTAAAGAAAACACTGCCTGTAACACTTACATATTTCGTAGGACCATATGCTACCAACTATGTACAGATGTTCGCGGCGATCATTATCGCAATTGCACCTACCGTTATTGTATACTGCCTGTTCAGTAATCAAATCGTAGAAGGTCTGACTACAGGTGCTGTAAAAGGATGATGTATGAAAGGAATGTGTAAAAGGAGGCTTGTATGAACAGAGACGAGGCAAGAAAGAAAGCGCAGGAACTGGTATCCAAAATGACATTGGAAGAAAAAGCCAGTCAGTTAAAATATGATGCGCCGGCTATAAAGAGACTTGGTGTCCCGGCTTATAATTGGTGGAATGAAGGACTTCACGGGGTAGCCAGGGCAGGACAGGCAACTGTATTTCCGCAGGCAATTGGCATGGCTGCTACATTTGACAGAGATTGCGTAGCTGAGATGGCAGATATTGTAGCAACAGAAGGACGTGCAAAATACAATGCATATTCCAGTGAAGAAGACAGAGATATCTATAAAGGACTGACATTCTGGTCTCCCAACGTAAATATTTTCCGTGATCCGAGATGGGGCAGAGGCCATGAAACTTACGGGGAAGATCCGTATCTGACCAAAGAGCTTGGAGTAGCTTTTGTAAAAGCTCTTCAGGGTAATGGAGAAACTATGAAAGCTGCGGCATGTGCAAAGCATTTTGCAGTGCATTCCGGACCGGAAGCGATCAGACATGAGTTTGATGCAAAGGCATCTGCAAAAGATATGGAGGAAACTTATCTGCCTGCATTTGAAAGCCTGGTAGAGGAGGCTGATGTAGAGGCAGTTATGGGAGCATATAACCGCACAAATGGAGAACCCTGCTGTGGAAGCCCTGCTCTGCAGAAAAAACTGAGAGATGACTGGAAGTTCCAGGGACATTTTGTATCAGACTGCTGGGCGATCAGAGATTTCCATGAACATCATATGGTGACTAATACGGCTTATGAGTCAGCAGCACTTGCCATTAATAATGGCTGCGATCTGAACTGTGGAAATACATATCTTCATATTATGAAAGCATATGAAAAGGGGCTTGTCACAGAGGAAAGAATTACGGAATCAGCAGTAAGACTTTTTACTACCAGATATCTTCTTGGGTTATTTGATGGCAGTGAATATGATGATATTTCCTATATGGAAGTAGAATCAGCAGAACATCTGGCAGCAGCAGAGAAAGCAGCAGCGAAGAGCTTTGTACTTTTGAAGAATAATGGAATTCTTCCATTAAAAAAAGAGAATATCAAAACAATCGGAATTGTGGGACCTAATGCAGACAGCAGAAAGGCTTTGATTGGAAACTATCATGGAACTGCATCCAGATATATTACGATCCAGGAGGGAATCCAGGATTATGTAGGTGAGGATGTGAGAATTCTTAGTTCTGTAGGAAGCGAGTTGTTTAGAGACAGGACAGAACCTCTGGCATTTAGCAGAGATCGTCTTGCGGAAGCTAAGATCGTTGCAGAAAACAGTGATGTGGTGATTCTTTGTGTAGGTCTGGATGAGACACTGGAAGGTGAAGAAGGAGATACCGGAAACAGCTATGCATCCGGAGACAAAGAGAGCCTGAAGCTGCCTCAGTCCCAGATTGATTTAATGGAAGCAATGGCTGGTTCCGGAAAACCGGTGGTTCTCTGTCTGATGGCAGGAAGTGATATTGACATGAGCTATGCAGCAGAGAAATTTGATGCAGTTATGGTTCTGTGGTATCCGGGAAGCCAGGGCGGAAAAGCGGCAGCAAAAATTCTGTTTGGGGAAAACTCCCCATCCGGAAAACTTCCGGTTACCTTTTACGAGAGCCTTGAAGAACTTCCGGAATTTACAGATTATTCCATGAAAGGCAGAACCTATCGTTATATGGAAGGAAAAGCACAGTTCCCCTTTGGATATGGACTTACCTACAGTAATGTAAAAGTAGAAAATGCAGAGGTAAGACAGTGCGGACGGCAGATAACAGTAGAGGCAGAAGTATATAATAAGGGTAATGCAGATACGGAGGAAGTTGTTCAGGTTTATGTAAAAAATCTTGACAGTAAAAATGCAATTCCAAATCCTGCACTGGGAGGATTCCAGAGAATTTTTGTAAAAGCAGGAGAACGCAGAAAAGTTATGGTTCCTGTCTGGGAAAAGGCATTTACAGTGGTAGATGAAAATGGAAAACGTGTAGAGGATGGCAGGAAATATGAGATTTTTGCAGGCTGTAGCCAGCCGGATGAAAGAAGTATAGAGCTTACCGGAACAGCACCTGTAAAGATAATCTGGGAGAAAGAAGACTGAGCTTATGAAATTTGAATTGTTTTATCCGCAGTGGAAAGACCAGGCAGTTACATTCAGTTATGATGATGGCCAGATTTTTGATAGAAGACTGGTTGATATTTTTAATAAATATAATCTGAAAGCAACATTTCATCTGAACTCAGGGACTTTGGATACAGAAGGATTTATAAAAACACAAGAACTGAAAAGCTTATATCAGGGACATGAAATTGCCTGCCATGGTGTTGCACATGAGTATCCCACACATCTTTCGCAGGAAAGGCTAGTTCAGGAATTTTATCAGGACAGATGCAGTCTGGAGAGAGAAACGGGAAGGATTATCAGGGGATGCTCTTATGCATTTGGAGAATATGACGAAAGGGTCATCAATACTCTGAAGAATCTTGGGTTTGCATACAGCAGGACCGTGGAGTCTACAGGAAATTTCCGCATTCCGGAGGATTTTATGAGGTGGACTCCGTCCTGTCATCACAATGATGCATTCAGGGGAATTGCAGAAAAGTTTTTGCACAAACCGGATTATCAGAAGCTTCCTCTTCTCTATGTATGGGGACACAGCTTTGAGTTTGACCGGGAACAGACATGGGAGCAAATGGAAAGCTTCTGCAGAAAGATTTCAGACCATGAGAATGTGTGGTATACCACTAATATAGATTATGTGAATTATATGAATGCAGCCAGAAACCTGATATTCAATGCAGAATGTACCTATGTAGAAAATTTATCAAAAATAAAAATATATTGTAAAATAAATGGAGAGTGCCAGATCTTATAATCTGGCATTCACTGATATAGGGTTTGCTGAAAAGCATATAAGAGAGTTTACAGACTTCATATTTGATTTACGGGAGGAAATGATCAATGATAACTTGTAAAAATCCGATTTTAAGTGGCTTTTATCCGGATCCGTCCATATGCAGGGTAGGAGAGTGGTTTTATCTGGTTACATCTACTTTTGCATATTTTCCGGGAATTCCTGTATTTCGCAGCAAAAATCTGGCACAATGGGAGCAGATCGGCAATATATTGACACGGGAGAGCCAGCTACCCTTACAGGGCTGTGAACATAATGAGGGGATTTATGCTCCTACACTTCGGTGGCATGAGGGAACTTTTTATCTGATCACTACCAATGTATCTGGCGGTGGAAATTTTATAGTAACTGCAAAAAATCCCCAGGGTCCATGGTCAGAACCTCATTTTTTGGAAAATGCCAGGGGAATCGACCCTAGCTTATTCTTTGATGAGGATGGAACCTGTTATTATATCGGGCAGAGAGAAAATTCCCGTGGCGGCAGGTACAATGGTGATTGCGAAATATGGATACAGAAGCTGGATTTACAGACTTTCAGGCTAGAAGGGGAGGCACATCCTGTTTTATATGGATTCCAGAGAAATGCAATCTGGCCGGAGGGTCCTCATCTTTATAAAAGAAATGGTTATTACTATATTTTTCATGCAGAAGGTGGAACAGCGGAGCATCACAGTGAAATGGTGGCCAGGAGTAAAAACATTTTTGGTCCCTATGAATATGCAGGGACAAATCCGATCCTGACGCACAGACATTTGGGAAAAAATGCGGAGATTACCTGTGTAGGACATTGCGATCTGACTGAGGATGAACAGGGAAACTGGTTTATGGTTGTTCTGGGCTGCAGACCTGTGGACGGAAAGACATTTCTGGGAAGAGAGACTTTTCTGGCAAAGGTAGAGTGGGAGGATGACTGGCCGGTGGTAAACCCGGGAGTAGGAATGCTGGAAAAGGAAATCTGTCTGCCTGGTGAGAAGGATAACTCTATGCCCGGAGAACTGAATGAAGTCAGAAATTACAGTTTCAAAAATATGACAGATAAAAAGCTTCCACTGGATTTTATGATGCTCAGAAATCCCCAGCCGAATGCTTATACAATAGATGAACAGGAAGAATGTTTAAAACTTCCTGCAAAAGCTGTGGCAATTGGGGATAATGGGAGTCCTTCGTATGTTGCGGTGAGACAAAAGCACCATAGATTTCAGGCAGAGACGGAGTTTTTGTTAAAAGCAGGAGAAAAAGGTGACAGAGCCGGAATTGCCTATCTTCAGAATTCTCAGAATTATCTTCTGGCAGAATATGGAGAAGTGGGGGCAGACGGCTATATCTATGTCACAGTATGTATCAATGGAACAGAGAAGATACTTGCAGAAAAGAAAACAGAGAAAAGAGGTATGCAGACCCTGAGATTGCGCGTAGACCAAAGCCTGGCACAGGTATGGCTGATTCGGCCTGAGACGGAAGAAAAATCACAATGTATAATCAGGGAGGTGGATATCAGCCATATGTGTACAGAAGCGGCAGGCGGTTTTACCGGCTGTACAGTGGGAATGTATGTACACTCTGAACAGAAACAGAGTACAGGCTGTGCGCAGTTTTGCAGATTTACGGTAAAGTAACAATCATTCTGATGATTCCGGCAATTGGTTGTTCTGCCTTTGCGTTTGTGTTAAGATCCCATCTTTGACAGTTGTAAGGTGGCAAAACGGCTACAAACCCAGTAAATATGGGTGTTGTGGTCGTTTTTCTTTTATTATACTACACTATTACAAACAAGCACATATAAAAACGTAAAATTTGACATAAAAAATGCAGGTTTTATAAGGCCTGCAGGGTGATTTTTAATTATTCAACTGTCAAACTCCCGCCTCTGAACATGTACGAATGAAGGAATTCCTGGGAAAATTCCATCAGGGGCTTGCTTAAAATCTTTGGATGTTATATAATCCCCTTGTATGTGGAAAAGACTGAGGCATCAGTCTGCCCTGAAATATAGGAAATTTATCCACATTATGTCTGTAGTCCGGTATTTGCCGCATACAGACAGGCTGCAAAGTGAATTATAAATATTTACTTAGAAACAGGAGAAAAAAGAATGAGTACAGACAGATATACAAGCCCTTTGTCTGAGCGTTACGCCAGCAGGGAAATGCAGTACATTTTTTCACAGGATATGAAATTCCGCACCTGGAGAAAACTCTGGATCGCTCTGGCAGAGACTGAGAAAGAGCTTGGACTGAACATTACCCAGGAACAGATTGATGAACTGAAGGCTCATGCAGATGATATCAACTATGATGTTGCCAGAGCACGTGAGAAAGAAGTGCGTCATGATGTTATGTCCCATGTATATGCTTACGGTGTGCAGTGTCCGAAAGCAAAGGGAATTATCCATCTGGGAGCCACATCCTGTTATGTAGGAGATAATACAGATATCATCGTTATGACAGAAGCACTGAAGCTGGTTCAGAAGAAGCTGGTGAATGTAATTGCAGAGCTTTCAAGATTTGCTGACAAATATAAAGATCAGCCAACACTTGCATTTACACATTTCCAGCCGGCACAGCCAACTACAGTGGGTAAACGTGCTACACTGTGGACACAGGAATTTATGATGGATCTTGAAGATCTTGAGTATGTTCTTGATACCATTAAGCTTCTTGGCTCCAAGGGTACTACCGGTACACAGGCAAGCTTTCTTGAGCTGTTTGACGGAGATCAGGAGACCATTGACAAGATTGATCCTATGATCGCTGCGAAGATGGGCTTTAAGGAATGCTATCCGGTATCCGGACAGACCTATTCCCGCAAGGTTGACACTCGTGTTGTGAATGTGCTTGCAGGAATTGCAGCAAGTGCGCACAAGATGTCCAACGATATTCGTCTTCTTCAGCATCTGAAAGAGGTTGAAGAGCCATTTGAGAAATCCCAGATCGGATCTTCTGCTATGGCATATAAGAGAAACCCCATGAGAAGTGAGCGTATAGCTTCTCTTTCCAGATATGTAATGGTAGATGCCTTGAATCCGGCCATCACTTCTGCTACCCAGTGGTTTGAGAGAACTCTGGATGATTCTGCCAACAAGCGTCTTTCTGTTCCGGAAGGCTTCCTTGCAATTGACGGAATCCTGGATCTGTGTCTGAATGTTGTAGATGGTCTTGTAGTCTATCCGAAGGTTATTGAAAAACATATGATGGCTGAGCTGCCTTTTATGGCAACTGAGAATATCATGATGGATGCAGTAAAAGCCGGCGGAGACCGTCAGGAGCTTCATGAGCGTATTCGTGAGCTTTCTATGGAAGCCGGAAAGAACGTAAAGGTAGAGGGTAAAGATAACAACCTTCTTGAGCTGATCGCAGCAGATCCTGCATTTAACCTGACCTTAGAAGAGCTTCAGAAGACCATGGATCCGAAGAAATATGTAGGTCGTGCGAAAGAGCAGACTGAGACCTTCGTTTCCAAAATTGTGAAGCCTGTTCTGGATGCACATAAGGAAATGCTTGGAATGACAGCAGAAATTAATGTCTGATAAACAGAATTTTTATAGTAATAAATCAATTCGATCAAACACAGGAGGAATTTGAGTTATGATCAAAGCAGTAGTTGGAGCAAACTGGGGAGATGAAGGTAAAGGAAAAATTACCGACATGCTCGCTGAGAAGGCTGATATTATCGTTCGTTTCCAGGGCGGTGCAAATGCAGGACATACTATCGTAAATGATTATGGTAAGTTTGCACTTCATACCCTGCCGTCAGGTGTATTTTACGGACACACTACAAGTGTGATCGGCAACGGTGTTGCTCTTAATATCCCTGTATTTTTTAAGGAATACAATGAAGTAGTAAGCAAGGGCGTTCCGGCACCGAAGATCCTGATCTCTGACAGAGCACAGATGGTTATGCCATACCATATTCTGTTTGATCAGTATGAGGAAGAGCGTCTGGGCGGCAAGTCCTTTGGTTCTACCAAATCAGGTATTGCACCTTTCTATTCTGATAAATATGCCAAAATTGGCTTCCAGGTAAATGAGCTTTTTGATGCGGATCGTCTGAAAGAGAAGCTGAAAAGCGTTTGTGAGACAAAGAATGTTCTTCTTGAGCATTTATATCATAAACCTCTTCTTAATGTGGACGAGCTTTTCGCAGAGCTGATGGAATACAAGAAAATGGTTGCACCATATGTATGTGACGTTTCCCTGTATCTGAACAATGCATTAAAAGAGGGCAAGGAGATTCTTCTTGAGGGACAGCTTGGAACTCTGAAGGATCCTGATCACGGTATTTATCCGATGGTTACTTCTTCTTCCACACTGGCTGCTTACGGTGCAATCGGAGCAGGTGTTCCGCCATACGAAATCCAGAAGATTGTTGTTGTAAGTAAAGCTTACTCCAGTGCTGTAGGTGCTGGTGCATTCGTTTCCGAGATTTTCGGCGAAGAGGCTGATGAGCTTAGAAGACGTGGCGGTGATGGCGGAGAGTACGGTGCTACCACAGGACGTCCGAGACGTATGGGATGGTATGACTGTGTGGCTTCCAAATACGGCTGCCGTCTTCAGGGTGCTACTGATGTGGCATTTACGGTACTTGATGTACTTGGATACCTGGATGAGATTCCGGTTTGCGTAGCTTATGATATCGACGGAGAAATCACCACTGAGTTCCCGACCACAGCTAAGCTTGAGAAAGCAAAACCTGTGATCGAGAAGCTTCCAGGCTGGAAATGCGATATCCGCGGAATCAAGAATTATGAGGATCTTCCGGAGAACTGCAGAAAATACATCGAGTTCATTGAGGAGAAGATTGGATATCCGATCACCATGGTTTCCAACGGACCGGGAAGAAACGATATCATCTACAGAAATAAATAATTGGAAGAAAGCGGAATGGGATTTCCGCCTGACCTTGAGGGATAACACTGCGCCGGAGGATTTTCTCCGGCGCAAGCTGTATCTGGATGATTTTCCTTTGAACAGGTCAGAGCTTATTTCAGAGAAAAAATAAATACAGGTGTTAATAAATGAAGAATTTTAAACGAATAGCAGCCATTCTTGGAGTGGTAATTTTGCTGGCAGTGTGCTGTCTGCCCATGATCTTTGCGTTTGGAAGCGGGGAGAATTCCCAGGGGAATTTTAAGGCAGCAGTGGGCAGCGTCATTCTGGTGCCAGTGCTGGCTTATGTATTTTTGATGGTTTACAAGCTTCTGAAAAAAGAGGATAAGGAGGCAGAGGGCGAAGTGAAAAATATTATTTTTGATGTGGGACAGGTTCTGGTTTCCTATGAGTGGGAAGATTATCTGAAAAGTTTCCATTTCCCGGAAGAAGAGGAGAAGCTGATCGCAGAGGCTGTGTTTAAAAGCCAGACCTGGAATGAGCGTGACCGGGGGCTTTTCCCGGAGGAAGAGTACCTGAAGCAGTTTATTGCCGCACTTCCGGCTGAGTATGAGGAGGATGTGAAGCGGGTTCTTAGAGAATCTGAGAAAACGATCCAGATTAAGGATTACGCTGAGACCTGGACCAGCTACCTGAAGAGCCAGGGCTATCATCTGTATATTCTGTCAAATTACAGTCAGTTTATGCTGGATCACACCAGAGCGAATAAAATGCCTTTCCTGAAAAATATGGACGGTGTTATTTTCTCCTGTGAGGTAAAGGAAATCAAGCCGGAACCCCAGATTTACAGGACCCTTCTTACAAGATTCGGATTGAAGCCAGAGGAAAGCGTGTTCTTGGATGACCGCCCGGAGAACTGTGAGGCCGCAAGAGTGCTTGGCATTCACGCCATTGAATTCCATAATCTGAAGCAGGCTGCGAAGGAACTTGAGAAGCTTGGGGTGAAGTAGAACCATACAAATATAAGGGCAAAGGATGTTTCGAAGATGAATTATTTTGACTGCCATGCAGATACACTTACGGAGATTATTTCAGGAGAAACCCTGGATCAGAATTCCGGGGATCTTGACTTAAACCGACTGGGGGATTTTGTGGAAAATTACACCCAGATTTTTGCAGTGTGGAAGGATGCACAGAATTTAAATAAAGAGGATCCTGACAGGGACTTTCTGCAGCTGTATCACCGTGCAATTGCATATCTTGAGGAAGAAAACCGGAAAATCCTGCTGTGCAAAAGCGGTGAGGACATGAAAAAGGCGCATAGCATGAGAAAAGCAGCTGCCTTTTTATCCATAGAGGACATTTCCCTTATGGGAAAATACGTGGAAAATGTGAGAGAGATGGGCTTTCGCTTTGCTATGCTGACCTGGAATTATGAGAATAAATATGGATGCGGAGCTGCCTTTGACCAGGAGAAGGGTCTGACATCTGAGGGAAAAGAACTGGTGAAAACTCTTCTTTCCCAGAATCTGGTAATGGATGTTTCCCATCTGTCCGATCAGGGTGTGGAAGACCTGTTTGGGCTGACAGACAGACCCATCATTGCGTCCCACTCAAATGTAAGAGAAGTGAGGGACAGACCGCGAAATATAAAGAAAGAACATTTGAAGGAACTGATTCGCAGAAAGGGAATCATTGGAATGAATTTCTTTTCCAATTTTGTGGGAGAGGAGCCCAAGGTGGAGGACCTGCTTCGCCATATGGATCAGGTTCTGGAAATGGGAGGAGAGGACTGCCTTGCCATTGGCAGTGATTTCGACGGCTGCTCCGGAAGATTCCCGGAAGGAATTAAGGGCGTTCAATCTGTTCCAGACCTGCGCAGAGCCCTTCTTGCCCATGGCTTTGGTGAGAGCCTGGTGGAGAAGATTTTCCATGAAAATGCATACCGGTTTGTTTTGGAAAATGTAAAATAGAAGAACAAAATGTAAGCGCCCCGGATTCTGAGAGTACGTCAGAACCCGGGGCGTTTCGGGGAGGATATAAGTTGATCTATATTACTGTTCACTGGTACTGTTCCGCGAGGTGTTTTGTGTGAACAAAGTTCACACAAAACCCGAGAATTAAGTTTGCGCAGCAAACGCTGCTTCTTGTGCATTGCACAAGAAGGTTCGTCTTTCTGTGCATCGCAAAGCGTGTTGCTGGGCACAGAGTGAACAGTAACAATCTCATTTGTCTTTTGTACTGCCATATCATTGAAGGGGGTTCAATGAATTTGCTGTTCATCACTGAACACTCATAGTATGGGCTTTCTTCTCTTTTTTTATACATATGTCACAGAAAAACAGGTAAAATTTTATGAAAACCTTAGAAGAAAAAATAGGATTTGTTTTTTTGACAAAAAGATGTTATAATAAAATTCAGCTGTAAAACGGCATAATTACGAAATTTTTGTTGAAAAGAGGAATAAGAAATGAGCGATAAGACCATTTTAGAGCAGTGGCGTGCCATTGCCTATGACCAGCAGGCAGACCGTAATAAACTCCAGCAGTTCTGGGCAAGATATTTTGCTATTGAGAAGAACATTTATGCACAGCTTCTTGAGAATCCGGACGAAGTCGTTACCGGTACAGTAAAAGAGCTGGCTGAGAAATATAATCAGGAAGTTCTTACCATGGTTGGTTTCCTTGATGGAATCAACGACAGCCTGAAGATCCAGAACCCGATCGAGACTATGGATGAGAACACTACCGTAAGCCTTTGCTTCGACAAAGAGCTTCTTTACAAGAACATGGTAGACGCTAAGGCTGACTGGCTTTACAATCTTCCACAGTGGGACAAGATCTTCACACCTGAGAAGCGTAAAGAGCTTTATCTTGAGCAGAAGAAATCCGGTACTGTTGTGAAAGCACACAAGATTGGACGTAACGATCCGTGTCCATGCGGAAGCGGAAAGAAATATAAATTCTGCTGCGGTAGAAACAAATAATCATAGTGCATAATGGACCGGAAGCCAGATGAGCTTTTGGTCTTGGGGAACGGATTGCAAGGGTGGCATAGCTGTCCTGCAATCCGTTTTGTGTATCTAACAGGAAAGTGAGAATAGAATTTGAGTTTACTATGTTTTTGTGCAGGCAGTATCTGTCTGGCCTATTACCTGTTGATTGTGGTTTATGCGGGGATTACCGCTGATTTCGCCTGGATCTGGTTGGTACTGGCGGCAATTTTGGAAGGCGGCGCAGTTTTGATCCGCTATGGAAAAAATCATCCCGGATTTTTCCCAGGATGGGTGAAATATGCAGTATCAGCAGTGGTGCTGCTGGGAATCGTGTGCTTTGCAGCACTTTGCAGCCTTGTGGTTTCCGGTATGAAAACATCAGCCCGGAAAAATCTGGATTATGTGGTAGTGCTTGGCGCCCATGTAAAAGGGGATGTACCGTCCAAGGCACTGGAGCTTCGCCTGAAGGCAGCACTGAAATATGCCAGGGAGAATGAGGACACGATCCTGGTTCTTTCCGGCGGACAGGGCTTCGGGGAAGATATTACAGAGGCGAAATGCATGGAGAATTACCTCACAGCCCATGGGATTTCCAGGGAGCGGCTGGTGCTGGAAGAGAAATCCACCAACACAAAGGAGAATCTGAAATTTTCGGATGCGCTTACAGGCTGCAGCCAGAAAAATACGGGAATCCTGTCCAATAATTTTCATGTGTACCGTGCGGTGAAAATAGCAGAAAAAGCAGGATATGAACATCCTTATGGAATAGCAGCCCCATCAGACCCAATCATGCAGGTTCATTATGTGGTGCGGGAAGCAGCGGCTCTTATAAAGGCGAAAATTTATGGGAATATTTAAAAGAGAAATGATCATACTGCTTGTTAGGCATTTATGAATTCATTCATGCCTGCGTACAGGACTTTCATTGTTACTGTTCATAGGTAATATTCCGCGAGGTGTTTTTTGTGAACAAAGTTCACAGAAAACCCGAGGTTTGCGGCGCGAAATCATGCAAAGCATGATTTCTGTGCATCGCGAAGCGTGTTACTGGGCACGGAGTGAACAGTAACCTTTCATTGCAAATTTTTCTCCTCTTTGTTTTTGTAGTTATTGACAAACCCAGAACCCAAGGCTATAATGAGGCATAGTGATAAGAAAACACGTTGACGAGAAGAGTAAACTGTGGAATGTTTCAGAGAGAGGCAGGCAGCTGGAAATGCCTTATCAGGAAGCAGTTGAAAACTACCTCTGAGTGACCCTAATCCGGTCCGGTGATTCCGTTACCATCAAATAAGTGGCCTGGTTTACAGATACGTATGCTATGGCAAGCAGGGTGGAACCGCGAGTATACTCGTCCCTTACAGTGTGAGAGCATTGTAAGGGGCTTTTTTATTTCGTCCCTGCAAAGGCAAACGTTACCATACGTTTTTTGTATCAGACAGTTTCCTGCCAGATACAGTTTCAGAAAAAGAAAAGGAGACACGAATCATGATTATCACATTAAAAGACGGTTCTAAGAAAGAATACGCAGAAGCAAAATCCGTTATCGACATTGCATCTGACATCAGCGAGGGCCTTGCAAGAGTAGCCTGTGCAGGTGAAGTTGACGGAGAGGTCGTTGACCTGAGACATGTAGTTGACAAAGACTGCGAGTTAAGCATTCTTACATTTGAGGATGAAGGCGGCAAGGGAGCTTTCCGTCACACCACATCCCACATTATGGCACAGGCTATCAAGAGACTGTACCCGGATGTAAAGCTTGCAATCGGACCATCTATTGCAGACGGATTTTATTATGATATTGACAGCGAGAACCCGATCACCACAGAGGATCTTGCAAAGATCGAAGCTGAGATGAAGAAGGTAGTGAAGGAAGCACTTCCGATCACCCGCTTCACCAAATCCAGAGAAGAAGCAATCGCATTTTTCAAAGAGAAAGATGAGCCATACAAGGTAGAGCTTATCGAAGATCTTCCAGAGGATGCTGAGATCAGCTTCTATCAGCAGGGCGAGTTCGTTGACCTTTGTGCAGGACCTCACCTGATGACAACCAAACCAGTAAAGGCATTCAAGCTTACCAGCATTGCAGGTGCTTACTGGAGAGGAAGCGAGAAGAACAAAATGCTTACCAGAATCTACGGAACTTCCTTCACAAAGAAAGCAGATCTGGAAGAGTACATCAACCGTATGGAAGAAGCTAAGAAGCGTGACCACAGAAAGCTTGGCAAAGAGCTTGGACTGTTCATGATGAGCGACGAGGGTCCTGGATTCCCGTTCTTCCTTCCAAAGGGAATGGTTCTTAAGAACACACTTCTTGACTACTGGAGAGAGATTCACCAGAAAGCAGGATATGTTGAGATTTCCACACCAATCATTCTGGCTCGTCATCTTTGGGAGACTTCCGGACATTGGGATCACTATAAAGAAAATATGTACACAACTGTTATTGATGAGCAGGATTTTGCAATTAAGCCAATGAACTGTCCAGGCGGTATTCTTGTATATCAGTCTGAGCCACGTTCTTACCGTGATCTGCCGCTTCGTATGGGTGAGCTTGGTCTGGTACATCGTCATGAGAAATCCGGTCAGCTTCACGGACTGATGCGTGTACGCTGCTTCACACAGGATGATGCCCATATTTTCATGATGCCGGAGCAGATCCGTGAGGAGATCAAAGGCGTTGCAAAGCTGATCGACGAAGTATATCAGCTGTTTGGATTCAAATATCATGTAGAGCTTTCCACACGTCCTGAGGATTCCATGGGAAGCGATGAGGACTGGGAGATGGCTACAGACGCTCTTCGCGGAGCTCTTGACGACCTTGGTCTTGACTATGTGGTAAATGAAGGAGACGGAGCATTCTACGGACCGAAGATCGACTTCCATCTTGAGGACTCCATCGGAAGAACCTGGCAGTGCGGTACCATTCAGCTTGACTTCCAGCTTCCGCTTCGCTTTAACTGCGAGTACATTGGAGCTGACGGAGAGAAACATCGTCCGATCATGATCCACCGTGTAGCATTCGGTTCTATCGAGCGTTTCATCGGTATCCTGATCGAGCATTTTGCAGGTGCTTTCCCAACATGGCTTGCTCCTGTTCAGGTTAAGGTGCTTCCGATTTCTGACAAATATATGGACTATGCAAACAAGGTTCTGGATGATTTGAAAGAGTCTGGCATCCGTGCTGAGATTGATACCCGTGCTGAGAAGATCGGCTACAAGATCCGTGAGGCAAGACTTCAGAAGATTCCTTACATGCTGGTTGTTGGTGCGAAGGAAGAGGAAGAGGGCAAGGTTTCTGTAAGAAGCCGTTTCCTTGGAGATGAAGGTGCAAAGGATCTTCAGGAGTTCATCACTTCCATCAAAGCTGAGATCAAGAGCAGAGAGAACCGCAAGGTAGAGGTTCAGGAAGAGAAGAAATAATCTATGTAAAAAATAACAGGCGCTGCTGTAAAAAGCGGCGCCTGTTTTCTTAAAATGTGAATTTTGTTATGAAACAGAGTACTATCAGGAGAAAAATCAATCAGCGAAGAAATTTGCCTTAATTTCCTTCACTGGCATTTCTTTCCCGGTCCATAAGCGGAAAGCCTCTGCACCCTGATAAAGAAGCATATACATACCGTTAAAGGTACGGCAGCCAGCCTCTCTGGCTTCCTTGAGGAAACGGGTTTCCCGGGGATTGTAGATGACGTCGGATACGATCAGGTCCGGGTGATAGAGGGAAGTATCTTCAATAATCGTTCCCTCAGTGTTTGGGGCCATGCCTACGGAAGTTGCATTGAGGAGCAGGGCACTTTCAGAAATGGCCTGGGCAAGGGCTGCCGTATCCTTATTTTCGTGAAGGACTGCCTTGCAGGGAAGAGTGGAGTTGATATTTTCTGCAAGCTTCTGGGTGCGATCCCAGAAACGGCTGGTTTCCCGGGCAAAAATGTGGATTTTTTCCACGCCGTCAAGAGCAGCCTGTGCACAGATGGCAGTAGCAGCACCGCCGGCACCCATGATCGTGATGGTTTTGCCTGTGATGTCATAGCCGGCATCTTTGACTGCCTGCATATAGCCAACACCGTCTGTGTTGTATCCGGTAAGATGTCCGTCATCATTGACAACGGTATTCACTGCACCGATCAGTCTGGCTGCCGGGGAAAGCTCGTCCAGAAGCTCTACAATCTTGTTCTTGTTCGGCATGGTAAGATTAAAACCGCGGATGCCGCAGGCCTTCAGACCATCGACAGCTGCCGGAAGAGTCTCTTCATTTACCTCAAAGCATAAATAGGTGTAGTCAAGGTCAAGAAGCTGGAATGCTTCGTTATGCATAAGGGGAGAAATACTGTGCGCTACCGGGCTTCCAAGAAGTGCGGTAAGACGGGTATGGCCGGTAATTGGAATCATAAGGAACCTCCTGAAATTTTATAAACTTACTTCTTATCTTATTCTAATAGAAAGGAGATGTCAAGAAATGACAAAACCTATTCAGATCAAGAATCTGACCATTGGGGCAGGAATCCCCAAAATCTGTGTTCCTCTTACGGGAACCACAGAAGAAAAAATCTGCCAGGAAGCCAAGGATGCGAAAAAAGCCGGAGCAGACCTGGTGGAGTGGCGTGCGGACTTCTTCGAGGGCCTGATGGACAAAGAAGCCTGTAAGCAGGTGCTTGGAAAGCTTTCGGAAATCCTTGGAGAGACTCCGCTTCTTTTTACTATCCGCACAAGCGAGGAAGGCGGAAATATTGCCATCTCCATGGAAGATTACAGCGCATGTTGCCGAAACGCTGCCAGAAGCCACATAGCAGACCTTGTGGATGTGGAAGTGATGGGAAATCCAGAAGAGAAGAAAAAACTGGTGGCAGAGCTTCAAAGGGAAGGTGTCAAAATCATTGCTTCTTCCCACGATTTTGACAAAACAGACAGTCAGGAAATCCTTCTGGACCGTTTCCGTGAAATGGAAAAATCCGGAGCTGATATTCTGAAAATGGCGGTAATGCCCCACGGTTTTGAGGATGTGGCAGCCATTATGGAAGCAACCAATGCCATGAGAAAAGAGTGCGAAAAGCCGCTGGTATCCATGGCAATGGGAAGCATTGGCTCTATCAGCCGTATTTCCGGGGAAAACTTCGGCTCCGGAATTACCTTTGGAACGGTAGGAGCAGCTTCTGCACCGGGACAGTTCCCTATTGGAGAGCTGCGAAGTCTTCTGGAAGCGCTGCACCAGAAGAATCTGGAGGCATAATCCGAAAATTGTTCTTTGTGCGAGTATTTTCGGCTTTACTATGCATCTCTCGAATGACTTCGAAAAAAGAAAATTGACAGATCGCGCTGTCGATTAGGGGCGAGAAATTCTCAGGATTTCCCGTCCCTTTTTGACAAAATCTGCGCCCCCTGTGACCGTATAATGGGTTCACTTACCAAAGTGAAGGATTGACGGCCACAGGGGGCTTTTTTATGTATTATGACGTATACATAGACATCGTCTTTCTGACGAATCTTTTTATGGATTATATTCTTCTTCGCATTGTTGGCAAACTGTTTCTGCGAAAAAGAAGCCGCAGAAGGATCTTGCTGGCGGCAGCCGTCGGCGCCCTTTTTTCCTGCCTCATTCTTTATGTACCATCGGATGGGCTGTTTCCGGCAAAGGTGCTTCTTCATGGAGGCTGTGCCTGGATCATGCTGGTTCTGGGACTGGGGCTTAAGCCGGGAGGAATGCTGGCGAAGGCACTGGTGACTTTTTACCTGATGGCATTTCTCATGGGCGGCCTTATGGAGGCGGCGCCAGTGAAGAATGCCGCGCCGCTTCGGTTTCTGGTTGTGGCAGCAGGGGCCTACATGGGACTTAGCGCATTGATCTATGTCAGCGATTCTTTTCGTGCCAGGTGGAAAAACATCTATCCGGTTACCCTGTCCTATCAGGGAAATGTACAGCAGTTTTTCGGGTTCTGGGATACGGGGAACCTTCTTGTGGATCCGATAAACGGAGATGGGGTTTTTATTGTGAAACCTGAGGTTTTGGAGGCAATGCTGCCTGAAGAGAAAAGAGACAGGCTGATGCACCTGCAGGAGGATCCAGGGGAGCTGGAAGGTACGAAGCTTACTGATCTGCATCCGCATTTTCTACCCTACAAAACAGTGGGAAAGGAAGGCGTGATGCTGGCGGTGGTGTTGGATGACCTTTGTATTCACACTCCCGGGGAGGTGATTCATGCAGTGAATCCGGTGCTTGCGCTGGCGGTGGAACCCTCTGCTTTGGGAAAAGAGTACCAGGTACTGTTAAATTCCAGAATATTGCATTAGGAGGGGGACTCGTCTATGAACCGATCAGCAGCAAGTGCAACTTATTATCCGTTTCAGGTGATGCCAAGATTCCTGTTTGGCAGGCAGGGAGATGTTTATTATATTGGCGGAAGCGACATTCTGCCGCCGCCGCTTGAGAGCCAGAGAGAAGCCAGGATCCTGGAGAAGCTGGGGACACCAGAGGAAAAGGAAGCCAAATCACTTCTTATTGAGCACAATCTTCGGCTTGTGGTGTATATTGCGAAGAAATTTGACAACACAGGGGTGAGTGTGGAGGACTTGATTTCTATTGGAACCATCGGACTGATCAAGGCAATCAATACCTTTAATCCGGTGAAAAATATTAAGCTTGCTACGTATGCATCCCGGTGCATCGAGAATGAAATCCTGATGTACCTTCGCCGGAACAGCAAGACGAAAATGGAGGTTTCCATAGACGAGCCTTTGAATGTGGACTGGGATGGAAATGAGCTTTTGCTGTCGGACATTTTGGGAACAGATGATGATGAGATTTCCCGCCGTCTGGAGGATGAGGTGGAGATTCGTCTTCTTGGAAAAGCCATTTCCAAGCTTTCACCAAGGGAGCAGACCATTATCAAGCTGCGGTTCGGCCTTGGCAGACACGAAGGCCGAGAGAAAACCCAGAAAGAGGTAGCGGATCTGCTTGGAATTTCGCAGTCTTATATTTCGCGGCTGGAGAAGCGGATTATGAAGAGGCTGAAGAAGGAGATTGTGAAGTATGAGTGAAAGTAAATGAGGTAAGCTGAATTTATCTGAAAGTATTGAAAATAAGGGGGAAATTTATCTGGAAATTTTAGAAACAATTTTGCATATAAAATAGAAATGCGGGGCATTCTGTTATAAAGGTAAGGAACAGTTTTACATGAAAGAACCCTTTTAAACGGAGGAGAATTGCCTATGAATGCAAATGCAGAATTTCTAAATTACGTATACCAGAATTCCCAGATGGGAGTAGATACCTTAGAACAGCTTCTGGACATCACAGAAGATGAGAAGCTTCAGGCTTATCTGAAAAAGCAGCTGGAAGGCTACTGCAAATTCCACAGCGAAGCCCGCGACCTGCTGAACCGGAACGGATACGATGAAAAAGGCCTTGGCACCTTCGAAAAAATCCGCACCTACCTGATGGTGAATCTTCAGACCATGGCCGACGCATCCACCTCCCACATCGCCAAAATGCTGATCCAGGGCAGCAGCATGGGAATCACCGAAGCCGTGAAAAAACTTCATCAGTATGAAAACGATGTGGAGAAAGATATTAAAAAGCTGATGGAACGGCTCCAGGAGTTTGAGGAGGAGAATGTGGAGAAACTGAAGGAGTTTCTGTAGGCGGAGGAGCGCAGCGACTACAGAAAATGCTTTGATACAATAAAAAAGAAAGAGTGCAAAAATAATAAGTTCGCAAAAATTTTCTCGTTATTACACGAAAATGTAATTGGAAAATTTTGCGAACTTATTGTTCTTTTCTGGGAGAATCTTCAGGTAAGACAATTTTTGTGTTGGTAAATCCAAGAATATAGTCAGCAGAAACGTTATAGTATCTGCATAAAGCAACCAGATAGCGGATTGGCATTTCATTCGCACCACGTTCGTATCGTGCATACATCGTTTGTGAAGTGCCTAAATAATCAGCAATCTGAGTCTGGGTTTTATCGGCATCCTCGCGTAAATCGCGAATACGTTGTCTGTAATTCAAGTAAATCCTCATGAAAACATTGAAAAAATAAGATTTCATTTTAGTTTTTGTATAAACCTAAAAAATATGATTCAGAAATAAAATTTATATAATTTTAGCATAGGAAGATTCTTTTATATTGAAATTAGTAAATAAATGTACTAAAATAAGAAATAGTAAATAAATTTACTAAAACCACAAACTCTGGTTTTTTAAGAATGGAGAATGTTATGGAATATATAATTATTTTACCGATTACATTTGAAGTAATTATTGGTGTTTTGATGCTTCTGTTAGGTGCAGGCTATACATTTGTGGCAAATATTACCGATATGATAAGGGGGATATCCTGGGTATCATTTTTTCTATGGACTTTTTTTCAGGCAGGGAGAGAAATCGTTTATGCTTTTAGAGAAAGGCGGTTTATATGGATTTTATATGGTATTAAGTATTTGTTTTTCGGAGCGTTTTTTTCATATTTTCCATATGCATTATGTCTTGTCTTTTTTGACAATGCAGAAAAAGTAAATTGTATCAGTGTTATGATATCTCTTGCTATTTTGATCATAATGTGTGCAGTGGATAATTGGTTGATGAAAGAATGGGCAGGTGTTGGTGCGTTTATTACTGCACTTATCATACAGTTTGTGGTCATGATCGTTCCACAGGTATATGCGTATAATGTTTGGGCAGCAGAAATTTTGGAAACTCCTGTGGAAGAAAGCATTACATATAAATTAGATAGAGAAAGTTTTCCGATTGTAGAAGCAGGGTGTAGATATAAGTATAAATATGGTGTTGCAGTATCGTACTTTCCCCTGTCACTATCTATGACGGGCTATAAACTGAAAAAATTTCATAAGGGAGAGGTGGTATATTCTATTGGAAACCAATCGGATTTTGGAAAAGTCGGATGGTTAAAAAGCGGAAAATTCCGTTATGAAGATTGTCCGTTGGTTTGCAATGCTGATCGGTCTGTGGTTGGTTATATACCTATCAGCCATTTTGAAGAATATGCGGATAAAGAATTACTTGAGTCAGTAAAAGAAGATGCGCTTGGACAATCTTTTGAGATTTATAATTTACATAAAAATAAGAATGGCTCTTCAAGAGAGATACAGACACATATAACTTTTCTTGATGCTTCTACTCTTTATCTTAAAGAAAGTAAGTTCACACCAGTGTGTAAGGAGAACAGTGATGGAATGGTTTTTGAGGATTGGGAAGAAGAGAGTATGATTCAGGAAGCATATTATTCCTATGAATTTACCAAAACTAAAAAGGAAGAGGTGATTTTAAGTTTTAACAATGGTAAATACAATGTGGAAATTAATTATAATAACAATACGATTTCGAGCATCCATGCAATAGATTAGGCAGTGAAAGCACTGCCTATGGGCGCTTTGGGAGGAAAGGCAGAAAAATGAACGAATTTAATAACAGGAAACAACAAAATGGAGAAACAAAAAGATTAAAATGTCCATCTTGTAACAGTACTAATTTACAATATGTGACCGAAACAGAAACAAAAGTAGAAACTTCAGGAGGATATTCAGGCTCTAAAGGATTCCTGGGCTATCTTTTCTTAGGACCATTTGGACTGCTTTGCGGAAATTGCGGAAAATCCCAGAAAACAACGGTTACAGATGAACATAAGCATTTCTGGGTGTGCTCTGATTGTGGCTGTAAATTTCCTGCACTTGAAGATCTTGAACTGGAAATACAAAAGAAGAAAAATGCTTTAAAAGGAGTCAGATCAATATTTGTTTGCTGCTTAATTCTTGTTATTATGGGAATTTTGATAGATTATTCTTTGCTTAAAATTATGGGAATAGGATGTGCAATTTTTACTGTAATATTAGTTCCTCTGCTTAAGAGAGAAATAAAAACAAAGGAATCAGAATATGCAGAACTTGAACAAAAAGTTAAAATGTAAGCTCCTGCTTTTACATAGATACTTTATGCATATAGGAAAATACTCCGGATGTCATCAGATGCCAGAAAGAAGTTTTTTTATAAATGGGATGCAATTTCCATTATGTGCACGCTGCACAGGGATTTTAGCAGGATATTTAGTTGGAGTTCTTTTATTTGTGCTGAAAATATTTGTACCTATAGAATTATGTTTATGTTTTGGCTTGGTTATGCTGGGGGATTGGTATATGCAGTATATTGATGTTCTGCCGTCAACTAATATACGCAGGTTTATAACTGGTATATTATGCGGCATAGGGTATCTGCAGATTTTAATTAAAATATTTTATATGGTAGCGAAAATGGTATAATTTTATATTTTTAATGAAAGGTATATTTATAAAACCTTCTGTTGCTGAGACGAGTAACAGAAGGTTTTTTTATGGAATGCTGATAAGTGGTTATAGGGGGGAGTGTTTGGGATTTTGGTTTAGGTACTCATTTAAATAGGCCTGTGCTTTCTCCTCGGAAAGATGAAATTGGGAAATCAGCTTTTGAATAATGAGGGCAGAGGAAGCGTTAAATTCCATACAGGTTTCAATCGTAGTGCGGATACCTATTTCAATTGCTTCTTCATATGCCTCTTCCCGAAGCATGCGCATCGTTTTCTCTTCATCATATTCGTAAATACTCATAGCTTTTGCCTCCGCTCGATTTTTTAATAGAAAATCCCGCAGAATATTTTCCTGGATACATTCGGTGATGGCTTTTTCAACAGCGTCAGATAATGGCATCTGGGCAGAGTAGGTTCGGATGCGTGATACATATTCGGAATAATCACGAAGGGTGTGACAAGCATCCATCAGTTCCTGATTATGTCCCTTGTTTATATTTAACATGACAGCTTTCAGCTCCAGTGCAGGATGATCTGCAGTAGGATGGAATAAATCAGAAAGCAGGTATTCCGTTCTGTCAGGCTGTTGTTCTCTTCCATTGTAAAAAATAATAAAAGAAGGCAATGGAATCTGTATTGCTTTAGTACCATACAGGTTCATATCTTTTGTATAAGCAGAATAAATATCTGCTATGTACATAAGAAAACGCAGGGGCAGATTAGAGCGTGTTTGAAAAATCATTCCCGCAATCTGCACGCCCCACTTTGCGGTATATTTTGCCCGAATTCAGTTGCCGTAGCCCGCTACGGCGCCCTCATCCGGACAAAATCTCCC
>NZ_JACOOT010000024.1:0-93292 GCF_014287535.1 Blautia segnis
TTTACCCCGAAAACGGCATTTGGTCACTGCGGTACCGGCTGTGGTATATGCCGTTAATTATCCTATTATAATACAGGTCATTTCAGAAATTCAAGAGAAATCGTGTGCTTTTGTGGAAACCCAAACAATTACATATTATACAATATGTTGTAAATATCATATTTCAATTTCACAATATATAGGATTTCAAAGTTTTCGTTTTACAATATGTGTTGTATGGTGTTGACTGTTATGTTTAATTCTTCATGCTTACCAGGGCAGATAAGTGCCTGCATCATTATCATAATAATACCATCCATTTCCTTTTCCAACTGGTTCACCAGCTCCTTCCGCCTGTTGGTAAGGGATATAAGACCCGGTCTCCACAGTTTTGCAGTAACATATGTTCGCTTATTGCTTGAAAGCCTTTTGTTTCCTTGCTTTCAGGCTTTTTTATTTTTAAAAATTAGTCATGTTTTACTAGCGTTTTATATCGTTTTGCGTTATAATAAATATTATACGAAACGGAATGCTTGCCATGTACCTCAAAAAAACACCTAACCTGAATGGTCGAATTCGTCTTTCCATTGTTGACACCTATTACGATAAAGCTAAGAAATGCTCCCGTCAGAAAACAATAGAATCTATTGGCTGGCTGGATGAATTGGAAAAAAAGTATAATGACCCTATTGCCCACTTTCAAAAAAGAGTAGAGCAGCTAAAAGCTGAAAAAGCAGCCAGACAGGCTCCCATCCACTTTACTTTTTATGATTCTGACCGGCTTTGCATAGGTGACGATCTGAGAAAAAAACTTCGGCTATGCCGCCCTGAGCCAGATCTATCATGAGCTTGACCTCCATACTTTCCTAACGAACCGGCAGCGCCACTCAAAAGAACAGTATGATGCCAATACCATCATGAAGATGCTGGTCTATTCCAGACTTCTTTTCCCTGCTTCAAAGAAATCTTCCTATGATGACCGGGAACATTTCTTTGAGAAAACAGACTACTCTTTAGACGATGTTTACCGCTGTCTGTCTTTCCTTGACAAACATAAGGAAAACTTGCAGATCTGGCTAAATGACCATATCAAAGAGAATTATGGCAGGGATACCAGCCTCATCTATTATGATGTTACAAACTACTATTTTGAGACAGATGAGCAAACCGATTTTCTCCGTAAAGGAGTTTCAAAAGAACATCGTCCAAATCCAATTGTGCAGATGGGACTTTTCATGGATAATCAGGGAATTCCTATTACTTATGAGCTTTTTCCCGGAAATACCAATGACTGTCTGACCTACAGACCTAACTTTGGACGCATCAAAAAACAGTTTGATCTTGGCAGAGTCATTTCCGTTGCTGACAAAGGAATGACAACAGGTGATAACATCTGGTACACGATCAACACGCCCACTGATGACGGATATGTTTTCAGTATGTCCATCCGGGGCGCAGAAAAAAGCATCAAGGACTATGTTCTGGAACAGGAAGGTTATGAATGGCTTGGTACAGAATACAAGCGGAAATCCCGCAAGTCTCCAAGAACGATCCAGGTATCCTCTGTTTCCGGCAAAAAGATAAAAAAGCAGGTAAATGAGAAACAGGTTGTCTTCTGGAGTGAAAAATATGCCAAACGAGCAAAAGCAGAGCGTGAAGCTGCACTGGCAAAAGCCAGAGACCTGGCAAAAAATCCAGGGAATTATACAAGAGCCATATCTTATGGTGCTGCAAAATACGTCAAAAAAGTTGACTATGATAAAGAAACCGGAAAAATCCTTACCGCCTCTTCTGTTCTGGACATTGATGAAGAAAAAATCCGAGGGGAGGAAGCACTGGATGGTTACTATATGCTCTTAACCAGCGAAATGGAGACATCTGACGACGAGATTATCGATATGTACCGAGGTTTATGGAAAATTGAAGAATCTTTTAAAGTAACCAAAAGTGAACTGGAAGCCAGACCCGTGTATGTCTGGCCAAAAGAACATATCGAAGCACATTTCCTTACCTGTTTTGTAGCTTTGACAATCGCAAGAATACTGGAAAATAAACTGGAGAGAAAATACAGCATCGGAACCATTTTGGAATCTCTGTCAAAAGCCGAATGTAGTTTAATCCAGCAAAACTACTATCTATTTGATTATTACGATGAAGTTCTAAAAGATATCGGAAGAGTTACAGATATTGATTTTGGGAAACGTATCCGTACTCTGGGAGAAATAAAAAAAGTTTTAGCAAAGACCAAAAAGTAGAAAAAACGCCATGAAAATCTGACAAAGCCGAAAAACCGCCAAGCCCTGTATTTACTGGGTTTGACGGGTGTTTTATATCCATTTAGCTGCAAAAGTCAGGATATATGCCTGGTTGTCAAGGGGAAATATCTGTAGTTAGTCCCTACTATACCAAAAACAAGACTGTTCAAAGTTATTCAACAAAATGAATCCTTGTTTCATCAAAACGATTCTGCTGTTCTCGTATTTCTGCCGGATACCCCAGTGCAAACAGAGAAAATACTTCCAGATTTTTCGGAAGATTCAGTATTTCATGAACCAGGTTCATTCTGTCCTGCATCGGTGCAATCCCAATCCACACACCGCCAAGTCCCAGTGCATCCGTTTCCAGCCAGATATTTTCCTGGGCAATAGCCATATCAATCTGAGCCATATCCTGTACAACCAGACCTTTCGTGCGATACACCGGTACAATGACAACCGGGGCTTCTGCTGCACATCCGGAATATGGGGTTGCCTTTGACAATTCCTGTATTTTCTCTTTGTCTGTCACTACATAAAATTCCCATGGCTGCTGATTACATGCACTCAGTGCCTGCATTCCCGCCTTCAATATCTGTATGATTTTTTCTTTCTCTACTGCCTTATCCTCATATTTTCTGATACGCACCCTGTGAAAAACATTCTCCATATTATTTTGCTCCTTCTGTATACATTTTTGAACTTCTAGTTGTATCATACGATATATTTTTTATAAAAACAATCCAGAAATTTGTGCAGTTAATAGACGCTTTATGTTTCCGCGCAATTTTGCGTTGATACTTTCCTTCCAATAACGTATAATTCGGAGACAGCTGGAAAAGCAACCGGCTATTATATTATAAAAACATACGATTGGAGGGCATTGATATATGGAAGAAAACCAAACTCTAAACAGACCATAATAGAACTGCATTGTATAAAGATTTCCTTCGTAAAACGAAACTTCTTTATACAACGCAGCCTTTCCTTTAACTTTGAATCGTATGTAATTTTTCAAACAGGCTCCAACACTTTTATTTAACCGGAACCAGGAATTCCTTCAACAAAGCATAATCCTCTGCATCATAGCATACGATCTCATAGGATTCTATGTCCGGGTTGCTGAATACTCTGGTAAGCCCAATATACTGTGTCAGCTTGGAGGCAAGATTTAACACGTCTTTCACGTCTGTAATCAGTTCCACTCTTCCATGGCATTTCTCAAGTGCTCTGAAAAAGCCGTCAATGTTCTGTATTGATTTTACACGCATGGTTTTCACTCTTTTGAATTTCTTTTTTTCTTCGACATTAGAGCATGTTTACAAAGTACTTCACTGCTTCTTTTCATGCATCTTGTCAATGATATTATTTTAACACTATTTAAAATATTTTTTGCAATTCTATTTTTGTCATCATAGTTTCTATTTGGGAAACTATAATGATCTCACCCCTTCACAGCACCAACCGTAATTCCTTTTACCAGGAATTTCTGGAAAAACGGATATGCAATCAGAATTGGCAAAACTCCCAGAAATGCAATTGCCATACGCACTGATGTAGAAGGAATCTGTGCCATTACGCTGACACCAGACGCGGAAGTCTGTTTGATCATATCAATATTTCTCATAATCTTTGTTAACAATACCTGAATGCTGTAAAGGCTGTCGTCTGACAGATAATACAGACCATTCATCCAGTCATTCCAATATCCGAGACCAACCAGAAGTGCAACAGTTGCAATAATTGGTTTCGCCATAGGAAGTACACATTTCACAAGAATTGTCCCTTCACGCGCCCCATCGATTTTTGCAGCTTCGATAATTTCCATAGGGATACTGGATGTAAAATATGTTCTCATCATAATTACATTGTAAGCATTCAGTAAAAGATTGGGAATCAGCAATGCCCATATTGTGTTCTGAATATGGAAATTTCTTGTCCACATAATATAGGAGGGAATCAGACCACCATTAAACAGCATTGTGAAAAAGAGATAAAAAGCAAATATATTTCTGCCCGGAAGATCTTTTCTGGATAACGGATATGACATCAAAATTGTCATGATCAGATTAAGAACCGTTCCCACAACCGTAACACCAATAGAAACGCTGTATGCTTTTAACAGTGCACCAGTGCTGGAAAATAAATATTTGTATGCAGAAAGATCAAACTCTTTCGGCCAAAAAGTATAACCATATACTGACAGTGCCGATTCAGAACTGAATGACGCGGAAATCATCAAAAGAAACGGAGCCACACAGCATATTGTCAGCAATGCAAGAATTAAATTGGCAAAAAACTGGAATATTTTTTCGTTTTTATACATAGGTGCCTCCTTTTAAAACAACGCGCTTTCCGGATCGACTTTCTTTACGATCAGATTCGCTGTAATAACAAGTATAAATCCGACTACAGATTGATATACTCCTGCTGCTGCAGACATTCCAATGTTATTTGTCTGCATCAAACCACGATATACATAAGTATCAATTGTATTTGTCACATCAAGAAGTGTTCCGGAATTCATCGGAATCTGGTAAAACAGACCAAAGTCAGAATACATGATTCTTCCCACACTCATCAGTGTCAGAATTACAATCGTCGGTTTAATCGCAGGCAAAGTGATATGTAGGATCTGCTGCCATCTTCCTGCCCCGTCAACTCTTGCTGCTTCATAGTAAGTCTTATCAATTGCAATAATCATTGCATAGTACATAATACTGTTGTACCCGATATTTTTCCATAAATTAACGATTACCAGTATCACAGGCCAGTATTTCGGCTCATTGTACCAGGAAATTTTGTTCATTCCCAATTTTGCAAGAATCTGTGTATTAATATAGCCGTTTCCTTCACTGAGGAATGCAAATACCAGATAACTGACAATTACCATCGAAACCAGATACGGAATCAGAATACAGGTCTGATATATTTTTTTCGAAATCTTTGATCTTATTTCGCAAAGAAGGATTGCTACCGCAATTGCACACACAGTTCCTAAGACAATAAAAATAAGATTATAGCCAATTGTATTTCTCATAATGATCCATGCGTCTTTGCTGGCAAAAAGAAATTTGAAGTTTTTCAGTCCGATAAATGGGCTTCCATAAATTCCTTTCTGGAAATTATACTGACGAAATGCCAGTGACACGCCAGGCAGCGGCACATAATTATTAATAAAAATATATATGCAAGCCGGAAGCATCATCAGATACAAAGGCCAATAGCGTCTGATTTTTCTCATTTTACTTTTCATGAACAAACCTCCTCGTTTTTCTATTCAAACACATGCACTGCTAAGTGCATTTAAAAAGGACAGGACGAAACCGGCCTGTCCTTTTTATTCCCTTTACTTATTTCTGTTTTGCCAGATATTCATCCAGCTGTCTCTGTGCCTCTTCATGAATGGTTCTAAGACCAGCAGCTTCCAGTTCTTCAATGAATTCCGGAATTGCTTCTTCAGGATCTAATGCGCCCCACTGTAAAGGAGTTTCATACTTCTGCTTTACGTTATTACATGCAGTAATTTCGTTCATAATTGTAGAAGTATCCAGAACAAAACCAAGAGAAGTTGCACGTGCTGCACTATCATTGAACTCTTCAAGTTCCTGACGGACAGCTGGATCTTTTCCTTCGAATACTGGAAGAATATTTAAGTTCGGCCATGCCCACTCATATGTAGTATAAGTGTCTTTCACACCATCCGGAATCTTTACAACAGATCCTTCTTCTACCCATTCATAATTAACGCCTTCAATACCATATGCAGCCATTGTAGCTACTTCCTTATCGGAATAAAGCAGGTTCCACAATTCCATTGCTTTTTCCGGATATTCACAGCCTGCAGGAATACACCAGATACCTTTATTACGCTCTGTATCTTTAAGAGGCTCTACAAACTGGGCTGAAACAAATTCATGTCCATTGCCTTTTGAGAAATCTGCTTCTTTACCAGGAATCAGGTTTTCATAATCAGCAAATCCAACTGTGCTCATCGGACTGTTATCTGTGGAAGTAGCAGCATCTGGCATCAGAAGTCCTTCCTGGTTCCACTGGTACATATAATTACAGAAATCCTTCCATTCCTGTGTCTCATACTGGCTTGTGATAGTGGTATCACTTGGATCAAATCCATTTTCAAGTACAACTAGTCCATTATAAATATCATCAATGTGGAAGGTTTTCTGCATTCCGCCACCAACCCATGATGGAACAAGCGGATATAAATCCGGATAATTCTCTTTTACTTTTACAAGTACATCATGAAAATCGTCCATTCCTTTGATATCATCTGCATTGATTCCCAACTCATCCAGAATATCTTTTCTCATCATGACACCTGAAGCTCTTGCTTTGTCTCCATTGCTTGGAAGGAAATACATCTGGTCATCGAAATACAATGCTTTGGTATCTTCTTCTTTTACCATGGCAGCTGCGTCTGGTGCATATTCTGTATACAGATCATCCAGCGGAAGAAGCATTCCAGAGGATACCAGTCCGCTACGGTCAAGATTATGTGCACACACCAGGTCAAGTTTTTCGCCACTTGTCATTGCAAGATTCAGTTTTTCCGTATCAATTGTCTGATAGATTTCTACTTCTGCTCCAATTTTCTCTCTGGTGATTTCGCTAAGAGCCTCAGATACTTTTTCGCACTCTTCTGTTGAGCCTTCGCCAAACACCCAGATTTTAAGTTTTACAACATCATCATCTGCTTTTACTGCTACTGCCGGTGTAAATGCAGAGCATGTCATTAGTGCTGCAAGAACTGCTGCCATCATCTTTTTTCTTTTCATTTTTTCCTCTCTTCTGCACAGAAATAGATTTTATGTTCGCAGGCTTCCATGCATTGTCTGTGCTCATATGCTTTTGCCTCTTTCTGTTCTTTATTTTATCGCCCTGCCATATTTAAATCTATCAAAGAAGCATCCAGTATTGTTCTGTTTACGTTTACTTATTTTTTATTGATTATTTTTTGTTCTTTTTCCGCACATTTTTGTTCTTTTTCCGTTCTACGCGTTCCGTTCCGAGGATGGTGTCGTACCCATAACCTTTTTATAAACTTTACTGAAATGAGAAAAATTGTCATAACCAACTTTAGCTGCGATCAGACTGACAGGCAAAGATGTGGTAATCAACAGATTTTTTGCAGCCTTCATTTTGGTTAATGTAATATACTCCTTCAAAGGCATTCCTTTTTCTTTGTGAAACAGTCTCGAAATATAGTCCGGGCTTAGATAGACAGCTTTTGCAATCTGTGCACACTGTAAAGGAGAGTCCAGATTTTCACGGATATATTTTTCGATTATAGCCAGGCTGTTATCGGATGTTTCAGTTTCTGAACATGCCGAAACAAAAAAAGAAGTAATTTTTTTCAAATAAGCGGCAGCTGATTCCAGTGTAACAGCACTGCTGATTCCAGCCACATCTTCAAAAGCCGGTAAGGAATGTGCCGGAAGTTCCAGTTTCCGCGCGGCACTGTAAGCGCAGTGATAATAATTTTTGCAAAATTCAACCAGAGTATCGTGATTCAGTTTATTATTTATGTTTAAGGATTGAAGATACAACAATGCTTCCTGCTCTGCTTTGCCCGCCTGATTGCCAGAAAGATACATTTCGAATTGCGACAATAACTCCGGTTCACAGTATGTAATAGTTTGTGGAACACTTGCCGAATCAGAAAAAAAGATACCAGAACTTTGACAGATATTATTTTTCCTTTCTTCCTGCAAAGCGGCAGCTGTCCTGGACAACTCGCTTACCTGGAAAGAGGGACGTGTATAAAACGCGCAGGAACAGGAAAATTGCCTGGTAATTCTGGAATAGATCATATTTAACCGAGCATAATACACGTCTGCATCCATTAACTTATTTTCCAGGCTGTAAATAAGTATTCCAATAGACGTTTTATCTGGAAAATAAGACAATATCTGATGTTGAAACGGAGAGAAAAAATCTCTGAATATTTCTTCTGTACTTTGGCGCCATTCTTCAAAAGCTACTGGAAAGGAATGCCATTGTTGTATCTGAACCCACAAGAGATAAACGTCTGAACCAGCTGAAACCGGAATCTTCATTTCCTGAAGAAAGTGAAGCACCTGGTCAAGATCCGTTTCCTTTCCCATAAACCAGTCATTTAAAAGACCTTTCAACAAAGCATTTTTCTGGGGTAAAGCTGCTTTTCCAAAATTCAGCCAGGTCTGCTGCTGTTCTTTTTCCTGAATTCTTTTTATGCTCCGTTTAATAGCAGATTCAATGTCTTCATATCTTGCCGGCTGAAGAATATAATCAAAGCTTTCTAATTGAATTGCTTCCTGCGCATAGAAAAAATCAGCATGGGAAGTCAGAAAAATACATTCAAACTGGTAATGATTCTCCCTGCACCAG
Source organism: Blautia segnis (assembly GCF_014287535.1). Taxonomy (NCBI): domain Bacteria; kingdom Bacillati; phylum Bacillota; class Clostridia; order Lachnospirales; family Lachnospiraceae; genus Blautia; species Blautia segnis. The sequence continues at coordinate 8,622 of NZ_JACOOT010000024.1, forward strand.
CGAAGAAGGGATAATCCACTTTCCTTTGGCATCTCAATATCTGTTAACAGAATATCAATAGGGTGGGAAAGAATAATTTCCCTGGCTTCGGATGCATTTAACGCCGTATAAACATTATGTACCAAAAGAGCACTCCAATTCAGACCTGATTTTAATGAAGAGAGTACACTTGGCTGATCATCTACTAATAAAATATTCATGATTCTATCTTCCTTTCCCGAAAAGGTATCAGAAGTTCCACACATCCCTGGTTTTCTATGTTATAAAATGCCAGAGTGCTTTGATTTTCGTAAATCATCTTCATGCGATAATATATGTTATAAATTCCTACATTGTAGTCTTTATACAAAAAATCATGTTCTTCCAGATGGTTCAGTGTATTCAGAGCCTCTAAAGGAAAACCTCCGCAATTGTCTGAAATTGTAATATTCAGATAATCCTGCTGCTCTATAGATACATGAGCAGTCTTCAATTGTATCTTAATATGAGATCGATCCTGACAATGCTTGATACTATTTTCTACAAAAGTAAGAATTGACAGAGGAGGAACCAAAACATCTGTTGTATCTGCCGAGATATCAATTCCAAGCTCCGGCCAACAAGAAAAATATAGCTGTTGCAATTTAATATAGCTGGATACAGAGTGAATTTCTTCTTCCAGACTGACCAGTTCAATGTTATTTCGAAAGATATAACGGAAATATTCTGAAAGAGCCAGAATGCTTTCCTGGATCTCGCCGTATTGTTTCTTTTCTGCCATGCCATACAGGCTTTTCAGACAGTTGAGATAAAAATGAGGACGGATCTGCAACTGAAGATACTGCAGCTGTGCCTGCTTTAAATCCAGTTTCTTTTCATATGCTTCCAGTTTTAAATCATTGATTTTAGTCAACATTTCATTAAAGGTCTGACCAAAGCGCTGCAGTTCCAGCAGATCATAATTGTCATTTACACGCAGCGATAAGTTTCCGTTTCCAACTTTTTGCATAGTTTCCATAAGCGTATTAATTGGATAAATCAATTTTCTGTACAGATACATTCCAATCAGGGATATTGAAAAAAGCAATGCGATCATACAAGAAATCAATACTTTCTGGAATAAATTCATATGTGACCAGATTCCCTTGTATGGAAAAATGCAGCAAAGCTGTAGATTATATTCTCCCACTGGTGAACTGATAAACTGATATGTTTTTTTATCAAGGGTTATTTTTCTGACAGGATTATCTTCATATGGAAATAGCAGTTTCCTGGTGACAAATTCTGAGGTATAAGGTGTTCCTTCCAAAGATGCATAAAAAAGATGCATATCCGAATCAGACATACCCGCGAACAATGAGAAATTATCCAGAGACGGATCCACCATAACAGCACAAATAGTAGTGTCATACCCGATCATCCGGATCAGTACCACCCGGTCTGAAAGCATAAATGGAATCCAGCGATTGCGTTCTTCTGACAGATGAATCGGCTGCATAAAGTAATCCTTGAGCAGTTTCTGGTCTTCATAGGAATAATGTTGCTGGAAGGAAGGATAATAACAATTATCACTTTTTTCTTTGCTGTACAGAAAAAATCCTCCAAGGCAGGAATCCTGCGTCAGAATCGGACGCAGGATCTGTAAGATTGTATAGGCATTCTGGTACTTTTCCAGTTGCGTGTTACTATAATGGAACGAATGAAAAGGAGAGCCGGGTACAACAAGATTATTAAGCTGAGTTTCCGATCGTTTCAAAACTTCTTCCATATGAGTTGTAACCTGCGACAGCTGGATTTCCGTATCTGACTGATCCGCATGAATCTGCCTGCTGATAGTATAGCAGGTCAGCACAAGAAGCAGGATAAGAGCCGGGATAGATACAGAAAGAAAAGAAATATTGAGAATCTGTTTAATTGTCTTCGGATTTTGTTTCATAATAATCTCCTCCTTTCCGGTTCCCACTTTTTCTTTCGTGAGGATTCCAAATTATGGGGTTACCTTGCTGGTCATATCCAGAAGATGGCTGACTGCATTCTCAAGCTCTCTGCGAGTCACACGCTTTTCCTGTACCCCCTTTAATATCTGGGCAATTACAGGAGGGCCTCCTGGCATGACAATATCGTTTCCAGCAGCAACAGCATCTGCTCCGTCTGTTACAATATCCATATCCCCCCAGTCGGTTACCACAGCTCCCTCAAATCCCCATTCTTCACGAAGAATATGGGTGCACAGATCTTTATTTGCTCCTGCAAAAATACCATTTATCTTATTAAAAGATGTCATAATACACGCAACCTTAGCATCACGAACCAGCATCTCAAAGGGCTTTAAATAAATTTCCCGGGCTGTGCGCTCTGTCAGGATCGAATCTACTGCATCATAATTTTTTCTGCTGCTTCCCCTGCGGAATGTTTCCTGCTCATTTACTGCAAAATGCTTCGGACATACCAGCACCGGATGATTCTCCTGTACACCCTTGGTTATCTCACAGGCACATATTCCAGTTAAATAAGGATCTTCTGAAAAATATTCAAAATTTCTTCCGCAAAGAGGATTCCTGTGTAAGTTTACAGCTGGTGCAAGCCATATATCCACTTGCTTTCTCTCGCATTCTTCCCCTATAGCATTTCCAAATTCATACCAGAGTTTTTTGTCAAATGCGCAGGCGATCAGCATTTCCGTTGGCCATGCTGTCTCTCCGATTCCAGCTGGTCCGTCTTTATAAAAAACAGACTTGATACCCTTTTCCTCAATCGCAGGAGAAACATATCCGGCATATCCAACCGGATGGCTGTTCGTGGTCAGAGGTGTCCCGTTTTCATCTAAAATTGTAGAAGGTTTACTCAGATCTCCTGCTGCTGCAAAAGGAATTCCAGGTCCGTATCCCACACAAAGGGCAGCCAGTTCTTCTATGGAAAATCCAGAAAAATTTCTTGTTTGCACTTTACAGTTATGTACTTCTGCTGCTTTTTTCTGTTGATTTCCTTTTTTAACTGTATCTACTCTCTCTGTTCTCTCTATTACGTCCGCTATTTTCGTCGTTCCATCAGGTTTTTTATCCTTTGTTAAAAATTTAAGCTTTCCACAGTTACAGGATGCTAACATCAGGCAATTCTCACATTGCTCCAGAACATAATCCTGTTCTGTTTGCATAAATTTTCCACAGACCGTATTTCTGGAAGAGTTTCCCACACGCAGTGCATACTCCCCTTTTTCCAGCACCCATGCGGCTCGCTCTTCTTCATATACCGCCAGTTCTTTCCATGGAATTGTAATGCTAAGCACTTCCTCTTCACCAGGAGCCAGCTGAGAGGTTTTTTCAAAACCTCCCAGAGCCTGCATCGGATGCTCACATCCTTCCTGATCCATTTTTGACCAATAGACCTGGGCTACTTCTTTTCCCGGCACAGCTCCTGTATTTTTCACACGGACAACAACTTTTATACCGTCTTTTTTCTTTTGGGTACCTGTTTCTGTAATTTCAAATGTCGTGTATGATAATCCGTATCCAAATGGGAATAACACATTTTTCTGAAAAGTATCAAAATACCGGTAACCTGCATAAATGTTCTCCCAGTAAACCGTTACAGGACTTTTCTCAAATCCCCTGCTGCCATTTTCCTCTGCGGATAATCCATAATCCTCATACGTCATGATCTGATCCGGATGTTCCTTATCCCATGAAAAATGTGCAGATGAAGGATAGTCGTTATAATCTTCTGCAATAGTCACTGTCATTTTTCCAGATGGGTTCACTTTTCCAGAAAGAATTCTGCCCAGGGCAACCGCACCTCTTTCCCCGGGAATTCCAAGAAACAATACACTTTTGATGCTGTCATACTTTTTCAGCCATGCCAGATCGATCAGACCATTTACATTTAATATAACCACAACTTTGGTAAACTGACTGCATACTATGTCTACCAGTTTTTCTTCTTCCCTTGTCAGGTAATAGTCTTCTGTCAAATGCCGGTCACATTCCTCACCACCGGAATTTCTTCCCAGAACGATCACTGCGGTATCTGTTTTTTCCGCTGCCTGTTGAAGCAGATACTCTGGCACTTCATATTCTTTAAGCGGAGCACGGTACTTTCCAAATATTTCATACATGATTCCACAGTTCATAGCCTCATTTACTTTCGTCCAGTCAAAAGTATCCTCTTCAGAAACCTTTTCCTCTTTCAGCTTATATGTGTAGAATCCCTTTAATAAAGCTTCCGGAATAATACTGTTTTTTTCACACTCGTCAAGAATCGTAGGACAGCCGGCAATATGAGCCCCACCTGAACCGTTTCCGGAATACAGCATTCCAATCTGTGCTCTTCCGAAGAATGCCACATCTTTCTGTCCGACAAATGGAAGAAGATTATCTTCGTTTTTTAGCAGTACCACAGATTCTTCTACTATTTTTTCTGCAACTTTTTTTTGATTCATTCTCTCTATTGCTCCTTACTGGTTACTGCTGTGAAATTTTCACTTCGACCTCATGCATCTTTCCATCTCTGAAATCTGGCAATACAGATTCCAGGCACGGCTTTCCATCTACAAAAAGACTTCCTTTTCCGTTCTCCACATGCTGTGGATTTTGAATCACAATGTGATAATCGGCTCCTCTGAAATGTCTTGTCATCTCTGCATTTTCCCATTCTGCCGGAAAACAAGGAACAATTTTTAAGCCTTCATAATCCCTCTTCACACCCATGATTCCTTCGTATATTCCCATCAGGCACCAGACAGATGTTCCTGTAGTCCAGGACTGATAAGACTTTCCGTAATATCCTGGATGTGTAGAGTAGCAATTGGTAAAGACATAAGGTTCAGCACCGGAACGTGAAGAAGGATTTTTCTCACTGTCAGGCATTATTTTCTTTAATGTCTGCAATGCTTTTGATGCTCTTCCCACCTTACAATCCATCAGAATCTTAAATCCTGTTGCGTGACAATAAACACCGCCATTTTCAAACAATCCGGGAAGCATTCCTGACATTCTTCCTACATGGGCATCGTAAATCTGGTAAGGCGGATCGTTCAATGGAAATCCAAAATCCCGCTCCATTTCATCAACGGACCGAAGCAGTTCTGGCAGCTTTTCATCATCTGCTACATCTGCCAACACAGCCCAGGTCTGGGCATTCAAATAGATTTTACTGCCTTTACTGTCCTTGGTACCTATATCTCCTTTTCTACTCAAAGCTCTAGCATACCAGTTTCCATTCCATGCCGCCTGATTGATACTGCATTTCATTTTTTTGTACTCTTCTTCCAGGAACTGTGCATATGTATGATCACCTGCATATTCCATCAGATTTTTCAGTTCCCGAAGTGCCAGACAGAACTGATGGGAAAGCATCACAGATTCTGCCTCTTCATCATCTGTAACATTCAGTGCGTCGTTCCAGTCTGCGAAAAATATTTTAACCAGACCGTTTTCACCTTTATCTGCAATCAGTCGGTCAACAGCTGCTTTCACATGCTCCAGCACTGTAGCTTCCCCACCATCCTGCCAGGCTGTCTTTTTTTCCAGCAATGCCAGATTACCAGTTTCTTTGATCAGTTCACATACTGCCCAGATGATCCAGAATGGCTGATCTGAGTAACGGGTATCATCATAAGGATACCAGGTCAGTACCGCATGCCCATCACGGAACTGATGTCTCAGACACTCTATAATCTCTTCTTCTGCTTTTTCCTGTCTGTAGTTCAAAAGTCCGACTGCGATCTGCAGATTATCCCGGACTCCTTTTTTCCCGACAATACAAAAATCAGCCTGCTTTTTCACCCAGTTATTCATAATATGGTTTATTTTTTCATCCGGTGTCTTAATTGACAGAGAACTGATTTTTTCATAATTGTATGCTGCTGCTTTTTCAAATTCCTGCTGTACTTTTTCCGGGTTTGATCCGTACTGTTCTACTACTTCAATCGCCTTTTCACATGACTGGCTGATTCCGAACAGCACATGAATTTCTTTTTTCTCACCTGGCTGTAACTGAATTTTATGCTGAAGCACTCCTCCAAGGATAAAAAGTGCAGCTTCTGAATTCGTGCAGTCTCTTCCCTGTACCACTACATCTGGCCGCTGAAATAACGCACATGCAGATGCATCCGGCATTGTTAAGGTCGATAACGAGCCACAGAATTTCGTCAAATCTCCATCATAAGCATATACTGGTTCCGTAGAAGCCAGAAATCCGTGATAATACTCATGTGGGGCAAACGGATGTGCGGAATCACAGTAAATTCCATTTAATTCTGACTGAAAACCAGTATTCATACAACGGTACATTTCGTAGTATCTTGGATAAGAAAATCCTTCCAGCGAAAAGCTGACAGCCGAAAACATACTGAGATTACGTTCCTGTTCTCCCTTATTACAAAGCGTCACTGTCCACATTTCATAAAGTCCCTTTTGGGGAACAAAAATTCTCCAGGAGCCTTCTATTTCATCTTTTTCTGATCGTATTTCTGAGTAGCTGATGTTGTGTGTACAGCTGTAATTTTCAACTTCCGCATTTAATGGTCCTTTTCCAATGTTCCAGCAGCTTCCACTTTCATCATCTCTTAAATATACATATCTGGCATCATTTTGATTAATCATGCACATATCTGCTTTTTCGCTGAGGAAATAGCTCCGGCCATGACCGGTCTGGGAAATCTGGGCACAATACCGGTCTTCATTCCATAAATAATTATACCAGTGTCTTGGCGTTGCCGGATCTAGTATCTGACAGCTGTTTCCTTCATCCGTAAACTGATACAGATCAGTGTTTTCCAGCATTTCTACTGATGTCTTCATAGCAATTTCTCCTCGTATTTCTTATCTTTTTACAGTGAGATGATACTGAATTCCTGGAATCGTGCCATTTACCGCAAACTGTATCTCCCCATTTTCCTCTATTCCTTCAAGCTGTGCGATTACTTCTCCAACCGGACTTAGTACCTCAAGCTTGGCTTCTTTTGCCTGTACATAAATACAGCCTTCCAGTGTTTCTGCAAACAGCTTTCCTTTAAATTCTACAGCTGTAAATTCATATGGCATTCCGGGTATTTTCTGTCCAGGATAGTATCCGGTTTCATCCATCCCAGTCTCTCCCATTGCAGTAAGAATATATTCCTGCGCCTGATCAAGATTGTTTTCTTCTTTTGCGATAAAAGCCAACGTGATCCGTTTGTTTTCTGCTTTTACCTTTACCATATCAGATAACGAAATCAATTCTTTCGGTGCCCCGCTGTAATATCCACAATAAGGAGTCTGAACCGCATAGCAGGCATTTTCCGGATCAAATATAATTTCCCCGGTCTCAGATATTAATTTTCCATCAACATAGCCAGTTTCCTTTGGAATTACATCCCACTCCTTCATCGCCTGATCCATGATGCGCGCAAAATTTCTGTAATCTCCCTCTCCTGCAATCTTTGCAATATCATTAAACACAAGCGCCTGCTCCCCAAGATGAACGCCCTGCTCAATCAGCTTTGTTCCCTTAGCAGCTCTTTCCAGCCGGTTTTTATCTTCATATCTTCTTCCAATATCCCGGTACTTTGACCACGCATAATAAACACTGTGTTTTGCCTCAGATAATCTGGCTCCGTTTAAAAATCCTGCATTTACTGCAATATCTCCATTTCCCTGGTAGGTGTCACCAGAATCCAGAAATACGTTGCGCATTCCTGTTATATATGGGAAAAACATAGTCGGCATAGCATGAAACTCAGGCAGTGTTTTCAGATCATTCTGGGTATACACAATATCAACACAATGCTTAGCCTCAGATACCAGACCTTTCAGAAACATCGATGCCATAAATCCCCACTGACAGATCACCGCCGGGTCATTATACACATCAAAGATATTCCGGATTTCATCTGCCGGCTGATCATCCCAGTTCTCTGAGGTATGATGATTGTAAAGAATCAATCCATCCCAGTCATTCAGGCATGCATAGGCAACTGTCTGAACAAGTGCAGTGGAATGGAACATATGCTCACCATATTCGTTCCATTCGCTTAACATAAAAGGCTTTCCTTTTACGATTGCTACAGATGCCAGACTCAACAGGGTAGTTGCCATGGAACCAACGCCTCTCTGCCAGGTCAGAGGATTGGTGGATACATATTCTACCGGTCCATTTACCATATAAGTATTGTTCATATCAGGCAATAAAAGCGGATGATTGAAATAGCTGTTGTTTTCCATCAGATCTCCATCTGTATGTCCATACACATCAGCCGCCCCTGCGATCAGATTACTTGTAACGATCGGAACCTTAACTCCCAAAGAAATAAGATAATCCTTCATATCCCGGTAAAATTTCCGGTTCATATAAATACCAAACTCCATAAAATCTGCATATCTGGCCGGACTTTCTTCTGTATCCCAAGAACCATTAGGATCGTTAACCGGCTGATAAAAACCGCCTGCAATACCACGTACCGTTCCTGCTGCCGGATCTTCCTCTTCTCCTAGCGCACAGCAGCCTTCACAAGTCCATGCTTCTGCAAGTCTTTTTCTTGTATGATATTTCATTAACAGAAAATGGTTGAAACGAGACTGCACTTCATCCCTGTATGGCTTCATCTGCTCATCGGCATCAGCTCCCATGGCCCATTTGATTGCAGAATCCTCGTTGTTGATCTGAACTGTCACAACAGCCGGATCATCTGCAAGTGAGAGTCCTGTATAGGGATTTACATGACAAAGCAGCTCTTTTGCATATTCCTTCTGCAGCTCTATCATGCGCGCATTATAAATGGCATAACGTTTAATACAGGACGGTGCTCCCCCTGGATAATCCATTTCGTCACCTGGCTGAAATTCTCTTGCAACAATCAGGTCAACATGCAGATAAATTCCTTTTTCTTTTAATTTCGCAATAAAGTAATCAAAACGGTCCAGCCCTTCTGGATTGAATTTCCTGCTGTTTCCGTCTGCATAATCCAGAAGTGGGTTATTTACACAGCTGCTCCAGCTTCCAGGTTGCTCACCTACAGGCGCATCTGCTGCATGAAGACGAATCAGGTTTACTCCCATGCTTGCAAAACGCTCTGCCATTTTTTTCGCAGTTTCATGATCAGGCGTATTGGAACGTGCTGCCACATTAAAGCCAAGAAAACGGGCTCTTTTTCCATCTTCGAAATACAGATGTCCGTTTCTTGTCTCCACAAATCCGTGTTTTCCGGCAGGTGCGTCTAAAAGGTGAGAGTAATCCAGAATTCCCTTATTAGGTTCTGCTTTATGTATTCTTAAGTGTTGTCTCATGTTCTGTCTGCCTCCTTGTAAGCTTTTGCATAGAATCCCCTGTCTGTTCCTTCCAACCAGCCGTCTTCTGTAACCTTATACTCATCTTTCAAGCGAATATCCTGGGATGAACTTCCCACTTCCACAAGAAATGTTCCTTTTTCCACTTTCCACTGCATATTCATGTCCAAAAATGCCATCTGACTAGCCTTTACTTCGAATATAACTGTCTGCTTTTCTCCTGGCTCTAAAGTGATTCGCTTAAATCCTGCCAATTCTTTTACCGGTCTTGCCATACTTGCATAAAGATCTCTCAAATACAGCTGTACCACTTCATCGCCGACCCTGCTGCCCACGTTCTCTACATCCACTCTGATCTCAATTGTTTCAAAAGGGCCAATTTCCTTTTTGGAAAGTTTCAGGTCGGAATAGGAAAACTGTGTATAGGAAAGTCCGTGGCCGAAACAATATCTTGGTGTGTGTGGCAAATCCACATAATTGGCAAATCCGATGCTTCCAACCTGATCCCAGCAGGAATTGTACTGATGATTGTAATAAACAGGAATCTGTCCTGCATGATAAGCAGTTGTAACAGGCATTTTACCTCCTGGGTTATATTCTCCAAGCAATACGCTTACAACAGCCTCTGCTCCGGTTTCTGCCGGGCTCCATGCCTCCAGGATTCCATCCAGATACTTATCCGCAATATCACTTGAGATCGGTCTTCCGTCAAAATGTACTCCGACCATTGGCTTGCCAAATGCAGCTGCACGTTTTATAAATTCGTCCTGTCCTTTTGGCAGATTAATATTGCTTCCATCTACACCTTCTCCCATAGAAGACATGGAGCAGGTTCCGTGTTTGCCTCCTAATGTAAGGATTACCAGATCTGCCTCTTTTATCTTTTCCAAGGCTTCCTCAAAATGGGATTCATCTTCTCCTGCAATATAATAACCATAAGAATAGCTTACCTCTACATCTGGCAGCTTTTCCCGCAGTTCTTCTAAAAGGCTTCTGCAATCCGGCTTCTGCCTTCTCAGGATCTGATCAAACTCCTCTGTTTCATCTGACTGGATATTCGTTCCTGGAACTGTTTTGATTTCCTCTGGTTTTGCAACTTTTACCCCACTGACTCCTGCAATGGAATTCGCTATGGCATAAGTGGATTCCATCATGCACATATGGGTATATCCACCAAAAAACTTTCTTGCACAGTCTGCATGAGGACCGATTACTGCTATTTTTTTTACGTCGGAGCCAATTGGCAATACTCCGTTATTCTTCAGAAGGACCAGCGATTCTTTCGCGGACTGCAGGGATACTTCTCTGTCTGTCTTCTGGGAAAATACACCTTTTAACTCCTCTCCCTGCAAAGAAAACGGATGTTCAAATAAGCCCATACGGAACTTTGCAGTCAGCACACGCAATACAGCCCGGTTAAGTGCACTGATATCGGCTTTTCCAGTCCGGAACTTTTCCAGAAACTTCTCTCCAAATCCACTTGGATTCGGAAGTTCCATATCCATTCCGGCTTTCAGGCAAAGCAGTCCGGCATCTTCCAGCGTCTCTCCAACATGCTGGGAGCCATGGGTATTACCAACTGCACCATAGTCACTGATGCAAAGTCCCTGAAATCCCATTTCATCTCTAAGAAGCTTTGTCAGAAGTCCATAAGATGCAGATACCGGTTCCCCATTCACAGTGCAGTAACAAGGCATGATTCCCAGAAGGTCAGACTCCTGGATTGCAGCCTGAAATGGTTTTCCATAAATTTCTTCCAGAAGTCTTGGCGGTGTATCACTGACAGCTCCGTGGATTCCTCCATTGGAATTATGGAAGGCCAGAAAATGTTTGGCAACACTTTCTGTTTTTCTTCCTGCTGTTTCCTTTTTCTGTATTCCTTTTGTATATGCAGCTCCCATTGCAGAAGCAAGGGCCGGATCTTCCCCATAGGTTTCTCCCTGGCGTCCCATACGGGAATCTCTGGAGATATCCAGAACAGGCGCTAATATGTGGGTAATTCCGCAGGCAGCTTCCTGCCGGCTTACAATTTCTGCGATCTTTTCTTCCACTTCCGGATCAAATCCGGCACCACGTCCGATACCTGCCGGAAAGCTGGTGGAATCCTGAATAAATGGGCCGCATAAGCCTTCCATGTGAAAAATTGCAGGAATGTGATGTTCACTGTTTTCCATTACAATTTCCTGGACTTTTTTCTGCCACGCCGCAACTTCTTCCAATGTCTCCATCCGCCGCATTTCCAATGTGCTTACTTCTCCAATACCATGCGGTACTCTTTTTGAAATTCCGTCAAAATCTTTATATTCTTCGTCAAAAGGAAAAACACCGGTCAGCTGTGCTGCTTTTTCTTCCAGACTCATTTCTTCCAGCAGTGCCTTAGCTCTTTTCTCAGGTGCCAGTGATGCGTTTAAGTATTCTTTACTCATGCTTGTTCTCCATTATCACATATTCATATTTACCGTAGTCTGCTTCATGACAGCTGCCATCTGGCAGTAAAATTTCTGCATGGGCATTCGCCGGGATTTCTACTTTTATTCTGCAGTTTTCTCCCTCATACTCCCAGGAAGATTTAATTTTTCCAAAAGGTGAATCGTAAGATGCTTTCACATATCCAATCTGCCTGTCAGGATAGGGCTGAATCCTGATTTTTCCTTTTTCCACCCGTATTCCGGCAACACGATCCATCAGCCAGCCGGCAAAAGTTCCGAAAGAATAGTGATTCATGGAATCTTTCGGTTCTCTTCCTGCTTCCATACCTTTCCAGTTTTCCCAGACTGTAGTTGCATCATACTTCAGCTGATACAGCCACCCCGGATATGTGTCCTGAAGCATAAGCTTCCATGCCGTATCTCCATGACCATAATCAGTCAGCACATGAAGCAGTTCATATGTGCTTAAAAATCCGGTATTCAGATGAAATCCGTTTTTCACGATCATTTCATTCAGCTCATCACAGGCAATCTTTTTTTCTTCCTCTGAAAGCATGTCAAACATGATCGCGTGAACATAATCGCACTGTCTTTTCTGCTTCATATGTCCATTTTCCATACAAACTTCCCGGTAGGCCAGTTTGGTAAACTTTCTCATTTCACTATAGAATTCTGCTTCTTTCTGGTATCCAAGAGCTTTTGCCATTTCTGAGGCGATATAGCAGCCGTAAGATAAATGTGAAGTGCAGACTTCCGGTGCACCATGTTCATAAATATCTCTCAGGTAAGTTCCACCTGGATCTTCTGTGTTTATAAATCCGTTCCAGTCCGGTTCGATCCATTCTCCCCAATGCCAGCCTGTATCCAGCAGATAAGAACTATACTTTTCGTTTTTCCCTTTTTTTCTTCCAGGATTGTCCTTTTTTGCACGTTCCAGACAATAAGCCAACCATTCCTTTACTTTTTCATAATTTTCTGCAAGTATTTCTGGATTATTGTAACGAAGATACATTCTCCATGGAATCAGATCTATGGCATCACTCCATCCAGCCGCACCGTCAAACAAATGTCCCTGTGATGCCGGAGCTGTCTGGCTGATACAACCACCTTCCAGTTGTACTTCCCTTAATTCACTTAAAAATTTCCGATATACCGGATAGCATTCCATCAGGTACATTCCTGTGTTTACAAATACCTGGGCATCGCCTGTGAAGCCGGTTCTCTCCCTTGTAGGACAATCAGTAGGAATTTCAAGGAAATTCCCTTTCATGCTCCACACTGCATTTGAAAACAGCTGATTGATTCCCGGATGTCCACATTCAAATTTTCCTGTCTGTGGCATATCTGAATAAACAGCAATTGCGGTAAAATTCTTTTCTGTCACTTTTACATCTGTTATAGCCTTAATATAGCGGAAACCAAATATGGATTTTTCCGGCTTATACTCATTCCAGCCTTCTTTACAAATGTATTTTACACATTGCTCTACCCGGTGCTCTGGTGCCTGGAAATTTTCCTGCGTAAAATTGCCATTCTGATCCAGACACTCTCCATGATAAAGCGTAATGCACTGTCCTGCCTGTGCATAAAATCCAAACTTCACGTAACCAGCTATGTTCTGACCAAAATCAATAACAACTTCTCCATTAGGTGTATGAATCTGCTTGCCTGTATAGTTTTCTTTTTCAACTACATCAAAGCTATTGGAACAAACCAGGTTTTCATAGCCGAATTGTTTTTCTGTTACCGGATGCCATTCACAGATGTTTTCTTTTCTTGCATCATAACACTCGCCCTGCATCAGATCATTTAACCCAAGCGGTCCCTCCTGGGATGCACTCCAGCTTTTATCACTTATCAGAACTGTTTTTCTATCAATTTCCAGCTGACACAGAATTGCCAGATCTGTCCCAAAGCTATTTCGTACTCCACCGTATCCAGTATCGCCTCGCCACCAGCCATCTCCAACTGTAACAAGAATTTCATTTTTTCCGACGTTTAAAAGCCCACTCACATCGTATGTCTGATATTGAAGTCTGGCATTATACTGACTTGTACCAGGGGCAAGAATAAAATCACTGGCTTTTTTCCCATTTATATACGCATTATAAATACCATGGGCAGTTATATAGAGTCTGGCATTTCCGGAATTCTCTACCAGAAATTCTTTTTTCAGATAACTGGCAGGCTGTCTTTCCTCTGGTTCATGAAAAAGTTCCGGATCAATCCATTCTGCCACCCAGTCTTTTTCATCCAGAAGTCCTATTTCAAAGCTGCTTTTTTCGCTCCATTCTCCACAGATATCCTTTTCATCCCATAAACGGACTTTCCAGGTCACCTGACTGCGGCTTTTTAATTTTCCTTGATATTTATGATCCATTACAGAAGATCTGACTTTTCCAGTGTCATATATCTCCTGACCATCCACACTGGCTTTTACCTGATAGGCCGTCTGTGTCTTTGCTTCTTGTACTTTCCATAACAATTTTGGTGAAACAATATCTATAGTTGGATTACCTGTTAAGTATTCAATTTTCAAATCCGTTGCTTTTATCATTATGACTCCTCAGTGTAGGTATTGCTTTTTGCTATGATCCGTAAAATTCTTTCTGCACATCCACGTAATTCTTCCAGTGTAATCGGATATTTTACAGTTCCCTCTTCTGCATCAACAGATGCAAGTATTTCCTCTACGTCCTCTTTGCTTCCCGGCATAAGCAGGTCATTTCCTGCCTTGATGCAGGCTGCCGCGTTGGAAGGTCCATATAAAGGCATTCTGCCTTCCAGATCCGGTTTGGGCTCTGCGGTAGTACCCCAGTCAGTCATAATCAGCCCTTCAAAGCCCCACTCCTGACGTGCAGCTTTTGTTAAAAGATCTACCGAATTCGCAGTATGAATTCCATTCAACATATTGTAAGATGACATCAAGGCCAACGGCTGTGCTTTTCTGATTGCGATTTCAAATCCTTTCAAGTAAATTTCACGCAGAGTGCGTTCTGTCACGTGACTATTATTGTATGCCCTGTTATCTTCCAGATTGTTACATGCGAAATGTTTAATTGTAGTACCAGCTCCAGGGTGAGACTGAACGCCTTGGGTCTCAGCAGCTGCACAAATACCGGAAATAAGCGGATCTTCAGAATAATATTCGAAGTTTCTTCCACACAAAGGATTTCTCTGGATATTCATTCCCGGTGCCAGCCAAAGCATGATTCCAAATTCTTTCATTTCGGAACCGACAATATCTCCTGCTTCGTAAAGAGCCTCTTTATCCCAGGTCTGTGCCAGCAAAGTTGCTGTAGGAATTCCAGTGCAATACTGATAATAAGTAACTTCCTTCTCTTTCAAAGGCCGATTATCCTGTTTCATAAAAATATCCATAAAATCATTTCCAAGGGCTGGTTTCTGCCAAGTCACATTCTGACCGTCATCCACTGTAAAGATTGGTGACAACCGCAAACCAGCAGGTCCGTCAGCCAGAATAATATTATGTATATTTCTGCTTTTAATAAGACTTGAAGTCGTTTCTCCTGCAGCTCCAGGGCAGGCTCTGCTTGCCGCCCCTATTGTCGAAGTTTCTTCTTCACCGCCTCTTGCTGTTCCAACACATAATGCAGTCAGTTCTTCTTTTGTTAACTGCTGTACCAGATCGTACAGACTGCATTTTCCAGAGAGCACATCTTCCATTCTGTAGATTTGAGATGCTTGAATTTCCGTTTTCTTGTCAGGAACCTGTTCTGATTTTTTTATTTGTTTTTCCAGACAATTGTCATTTTTCTTTTTTGTCAGAAAACTTTCTACAAACAAATCTGGAGCATTCTTGATTTCTTTTTCTTCTTCCGGATATGAATAAAACAGCGTTTTATCCCCATGGATGCATTCCATTTCACAATCCAGCGGCAATAATTTTTCCAGTTTCTGATAGATACATTCTTTTTCCAGGTGAATAACTCCGGTCACCTTTGTTGCTCTGGAATGTTCTCCTACACGGATAATATAGCTGCCTTTCTCCCAGATCCACGCTTCCTGTTTCTCATCATAAGAAGCCATCCGGCTTACCGGAAAGGAAATCGTCATATTCTCACTCTCACCAGGCTGTAGGCATTTTGTTTTTGCATAAGCTGCCAGTTCCTGATAAGGCTTTTCCAGCCGTCCATCCGGTTCTGATATATAAATCTGCACTACTTCCCTTCCAGAATATTCTTTTCCTGCATTCGTAACCTGTACATTTAATACGATTTCAGAATTTTTAAGTAAAATATCCTTTGTTTCAACCAAAAATGTAGTATAAGATTTTCCATATCCAAATGGATATGCCGGAACTTTTCCAAAAGAATCAAACCAACGGTACCCCACATAAATTCCTTCTGTATAATATTCATCATCCCGGTTTCCGTTCCTATATCCAAATGTATCTGCATTGGGATAATCTTCATATTCTTTTGCCCAGGTCGCTGCCAGATGTCCACAGGGATTTACTTTTCCACTCAAAACATCTGCAAGTGCATCTCCCCCTGAGCTGCCAGCCTGTCCCATCAGAACAACAGCTGAAATATTGGACAGCTCATGGAAAAAGGAAGTATCAATCACGCCGCCAATGTTCAGTACAACAATAACGTGACTGTAATGGCTGCACAGAGTAGTCAAAAACTCTTTCTCTTCCTGATGCAGCTGATAGTCACCAGGCTCATTTCTTCTGTCTGCACCTTCACCGGAATTTCTTGCAAGTACATAAATTGCAATATCCTGGTCTGCCTTGGAAAAATCATTTTCTTCTGTAGGAATCGTCAAAGGGTTCCGATGGGCAAACATCGCCCAGAATGCCAGTTCCGGAGAATCGGCATATTTTTGCTGCATTTTTTCCTTATAAGCTTCTTTCTTCTGCACTGCCGCAGCATCGTATCTGTCCAGCCACGCTTTCGTGGTAATGACAGCACCTGCGTGCTCCAGCCCTTGTTCTACAGAACTGACTTCTCTTGCATTCACTTCTCCTGAGCCAGTTCCACCTGAGACGGTATGTCTGGCACCATTTCCAAACAAAGCGATTTTTGCTTCTTTTAACTTGAGCGGCAGAATACCGTTATTCTCCAGCAAAACCATTCCTTCTGCTGCAATCAGGCGACTTCTGTTTCTGTTTTCGATTTCGCGTCGGCTTACATCCGGCGAAACTGCTGCGTAAATTTTTTTCATGCCCAACACTCCAGATTCTAATTGTAAATTATGGATTTATACTTTACGACTGATGCTATGCTAATTGGTGTTTGTTACCAGTGAACAGTAACTGCTGTTTTACTGCTCAGTGCTTTTCTGGCTGCGTCTTCTCGCCAGTTCTTCATGAATCGCCGGAAGCTTTTCTTCCAGATCAAAGAACCGGAACAATACAAATAATCCAAGATTGATAATCAGTGGAAGATAGTTTGAAAATGCATAAATTGCATATCTCATAGAAGTAGTTGCCACTTCCAGATCCGGATTGTAAGCGCCCAATGCCAGACAAGCTGTAAGGATTACAGAACCTACACCGGAACCGATCTTGGTTCCAATTCCAATTGCACCTGATGAAACACCTACCATTTTGTTGTAGTATGTATATTCGTTGTAATCGATAACCATAGCCAGAAGAACTCCGTACAGACACATCAGCGGAATCTGAACAAAGCTTCCGATTACACTGACTGCAATATATACCTTAAAATTAGTCGGGATAATACAACGAATTAAAGCAGTAAATGCAGCTCCCAGTACACCGAAATCAATTGTTTTACGAACTCCCAGTTTTGCAATAATCGGTTTCGACACGACAAAACCAACAAGAGTGGCAAAAAATCCCAGGGCTCCAGCAAGTGCTACCAGATTATCATTTCCGAAAATCCATTTACAGTAATAAGTACCAGATGTAGCAGCAATTGAATTTGTGATCTGTGTGATCAGATTAAAAAGTATTAAAATAACCCAATATTTATTTTTAAACAACATTGGAATAGATTTCTTTAACGGAATTGCTTCTTCCTCATCCTGACTATCATTTTCACTAACTTCATCTACAAGTTTCGCTTTGCGACCGTTCATATAACAGATAGAAAGCATTAACAGAACCAGAAGCGCCATAATAAAACCATATTTTATCCATGCATTCTGATTGCCGCCCAGGGCATTTGTAATCGGAATTGTAAGAATCGCGATTACCATTCCAGAGCCATATGCACCAACAGCCCTGCATACACCCATACTTTCACGTTCGCTCTGGCTGTTTGTTCTGACAACCATAACAGCAGACATTGGAGTTCCCATCAGGGTTCCGCATACTGCTGACAAAAGAATGTTTGTCACACATGCATATATCAGTGCAGGAATCTGTCCTGCCTTAATTGGTACGCAGAACAGTAATGCTGCCAGAATGGAATATGGAACCATCATTCTTAAAATCCAACGATAGTATTTTCTATTTCCACCTTTGGAGTGATCGATTATATTTCCAAACCACAGATCCGTCACTGCATCTACAATCTTTGCGATCAGCATTACAATACCAATGCCGCCAACAGCCAAACCCACCTTATCCGTATAGAAATAAGTAAGCTGGCCAATCAGATTGGCTACCAGATTCATGCCAAACTGCCCTGACATATCTGCAAGATAATCACGTTTGCGCATCATTTTCTGCACACCATTTCGGTCAACTCCCAGACCGCGTTTTTCTTTTCTCATGTTTTCTTCTCCTTTTTGTATCTAATACTTTTATAGCTACCAGGGATCAGTAACTTTTTATACCTCAACTTTATCATTCTTAGTTTTTTCTGTATTGTAATTTAAGGTTTTATATTGTAAAATTCAACATATAATTTCAGATTTTTAACATTAACAAGCCCCCAAAAATACTGTCAAATATAGATTTAGAAAAACTTGAGGAGATGCTTTCATATGAATTATGTATCTTTTTGCAGAATGTATTTTTCTGTTACCCATATTCCAGTCAGTCTTATGAAAAAGAACGAAGCCATTTATTCTTCTATTGGTGAAGTATGTTCCGTAAAGGCTGCGCGTTATTGGGAAATGGCACCGATTGATGACACCCCTAATTTTTACCGATATTCACCAGATATTGAATATGGAGTTGTCCATATCCTTGGAACCGATTACGCAATTGTTCTCGGACCAGCTTTTAGTGTTCCGGTTACTTCTGAAATTATCAGAACTTATATGCATGAAAATGCCATTGCATTGGAATACCAAGAGGCAGTCGCAGAATTTCTCTGTACTATCCCGCGAATTACTTACCAGCAATTTTCCAGACATCTCGCATTAATTCACCTATGTCTGAATCAAAAAGAAATAAGTGTCCAGGATCTTTTTCAACAGGACAATGAGCACGTGAGAAAACGTGAAGAACAGAACGTCAACGAAATTGCCAATAATATCGAGAATAATAATTTACACGACTCCTACTATTTTGAGCAGGAATTATATCAAGCAGTAAAAGAAGGAAACCCTGTCAAACTAGATCATTTTTTGAACACAAACAAGTTTCAATCCATAGAGGGAAAAATGGCCAACACGCCTTTGCGCCATGCAAAAAATCTATTTATCGCGACAACAACAAAAGTGGGAATGCTTGGTGCCATTCCAGGCGGTCTGGATATTGAAAAGACCTATCAGCTTATGGATCTATATATTCAGGAATGTGAACGACTGCAGACGATCAGTGATGTAAAATCCCTCCAGTATTCCATGATACAGGATTTCTGCCACCATACAGCTAATACTCATATTCCAGAAGGAATTTCCTCTGAAATATACAACTGTATGAGCTACATCCGCTGCCACACCAACGAAAATCTAAGTATTGAAGATATCGCAAAACAGATTCATCGCAGCAGTTCCTACACCATGAAGCATTTTAAAGAAGAACTTGGAATTAATATAGGGGCATACATTGTCCGCTGTAAGCTGGAAGATGCCAAGGGACTGTTGACTTATAGTGATAAAAGCCTGACTGAGATTTCGAACTATCTTTGTTTTTCCAGCCAGTCTTATTTTCAGAATGTTTTTAAGAAAAAATATGGGCTGACACCTTTACAGTATAGAAAAAAGACACAACATATATAAAAAATTTTTCACCATCTTAGAAATTAATGATAATTTTTTTCAGCTAGTTTATCATTTTCGTAACGTCACGAAAATGTCTCAAACTACATAATAACCTATAAAATATAAAAAGGCTGCTTCTTATAAAGATATCCCTTAGTCAAATTGGATTTCTTTATTTTCAAACAGCCTTTTAATAAATTGTGAACTTCCAGAAATTTTACAACTAAATCCAGCCTATATCCATTCATCGGCATTCCGAATCAAGTCAATGATTTCATCCAATGAACGCTCACTTTCCACGTATACATCATACAACGCCTGTTTTGCCCTCTCGATTTTCCGTTCCGGGTGTCGTTCATCCAGCAGTGTGGAAAGCTCCTCAGCAAGAACACTATATTCCTTATGTTTTTTAATTACTTTTTCCTGAAGTCTTTCTATTTTTCTGTCCAGAGCTTCTATGTGTTTCCTTTCTTCCTGCTCCTGTTTTTCCATGTCATTCTTCCTCTCTACTGTCGGTATCCGTTTTTCCTTGTATAAAACTGAGGATCTCCTCATAGCTTTTTTCGCTTCCTGCAATAGCTTTTAAAATTTCTTCATTCAAAATCGCTTTTTTCTTTTTATGCAGGTCTTCCAGTTCCGCTGTCAGGCGGTCATTCTGTTCACGGTTCCGGCTGATTGCCCTCTCTGTTTTTGCTATTTTCTGTTCAAGTGTTTCCCTGTTCATGTTTCTTGCCATCACTGTACTCCCTTCAAGATTCTGCTGATATTTTCTGCACGGTATTTCACATAATTCCAATCCATGTCAAAAGCACTTAAGATCACTTTCTGGGTTTTGGTTACTGCATGATCAAGCCGGTACACCTTATCCAGCTGGCGTGTCATCTCGATCTTTTCCAGTTCCACGATTTCATAGGCACCTGTTGCTGCCAGGTAAAAGACATATCCGGCATATCCAAATCCACATAGCACCAGATAAATGGTCCATAGTACAAACCCGGTGGATTTTTCCGCCATTCCAAATGTACATCCGCAATATAAAATAACCAGGCAGATCAAAACAGTGTTCACAATCCGTTTCTGAAAAAGCCAGGAATCCTTTCATACCCGATCTGGATTTTTTCCAGGTTCTCATACAACTGCTGCCATCCTTTCTTTTGCTTCAAGTCCGCCTTCCTCTCTGATACAGCTAATCACAAGCTGTTTCTTTTTGTACAGGGAAACTAAAATGCGTAAATACTCCTGGCTGACCTGTTCTAAAATCTCCTCTTTTTGTTTTTCTGCTACCGGAACCTTTTGAGTTTCTTTTTGTAGGCTGCATAAATGATCGGAAATGGTTCCATTTTTCACGATCTGGGTAAAGACCTTGTGTTCTTCATAAGAAAATGTAGGCTTTTGAAATGCACGAAGGGCAAACTTTATTCCTTTTCCCATGGCCAGGCTGTCGGTAAAGTTTCGCATCCGGTCAGAAAAAGAATAACAGATTGGCTTCAGTACTGCCCTTTGAAAAAGGAAAAACAGTGCTTCTTCTTTTGTCTCTCCCTCGCATCTGGCTACCAAGCCGCGCCGTACCAGACGGTTTAAGCAAAAACGAAAATCCTCTTCATCCGCCCATTCCATCGCCTTTTCTTTTCCAAGGGCAATACATAAAAGCCGGTACATCTGGGAGTGTACATTTGCCTCTTCGCATACCGACCAGGTAAGGGCGGCCCAAATCATGGTCTCCATCTCAGAGAGTACCTTTTCCTGCTCCCCAACCCGTACCACAAACCTTCCGGAGTCTTCTTCCACCCGGTTTCCCACTGCTGTATAAAAAATCATTTAAAGTTCCTCCTTAAAACAGCTTCATCACTTCCAGAAGTTTTGGAACCACATAGCCAAGAAAAAGGGCTGCCAGCAGACACATTCCCGTATTTGGCTTTCGAAGGTTCCTGACCTCCTGGTTTTTGGTTCCGATAATCCGCACCCTGCCAGGAACATTCCACCGGAGCTTTCGGTAAAAATGGATAAAATCCTCATGGTCAAACCCAAAAGATCGGACACAGAAGATATTTCGCTTTTGCTCTTCATCATCCAATAGAAAAAAGCTCTCCCGTTCCTGATCCGTTTCTCTTAACACAACATAAAACTCCGGGATTCCACGACGGCTCCCTTCCACGATCTTGTCTATTTCCGGATAAAAAATACGGCAGGACTCATATCTTCCATTTTTCTCCGGCTGGCAGACGGCAAGGCTATCTGGTTCCAGTTCCATATAACAGTATTCCGATTCCATGATTCGTCTGCTGATGCCGGCAGTCTGCCGCAAAAGAAATATGATACTAAGAGCCAGTGCCACACACAAATAGGCAAGATCCCAGGCCCTTATTCGAAAGATGAAAAAATAAAGCGCGATTCCCTCCAAAAAGCTGCCAAGTCCAATCAGAACTGAAAACCACTCTTTTAGATCCATTAAATGGTAAACTTCATCTTCTTTTGCCTGCAAACGCACCTGATACCTCCTTTCTTTCATGCAGCAAACTTATTTTCCTCATAGGAAACCGTTTCGATTTTTATTTTGTTTTGTTCCATAAGTTTTTTGCATTCCCGAATGGTTTCTTCACATCGAAAATAAGAAAATTTTCCGATATGCATTTCTGTTTCTGAAAGGCAGAGCCGGTTCTGCAGCCAGATATAAAGCCCATGTTTGGTCATAACCCCTGCGTTTATCACTTCGTTTAACGCCCGGTGTGCTTCGATCCGCTTGTGGCGAAGATTCCCATCTGCCAAGGTTCCCATAGGACTCAGGCTCTTTTTGTGAACTCCTATGTAGGAATCACATGCTGGATACCCGCCACAGACATACAGATAATTTTCCGGATCCAGGTTCCTCTCCCCATACACGTACATTGCAGGGCGGAGTACTGCCTGCCGTCCACAATAAGGACAATACAGTCTGTTGTCCTGTTTTTTCTTTTTTCTCATGTTGCACCAGCTCCTTTCCTGTTTGAGCCGATTGTAGAAAAATCGCTTTTTCTGTGTCAATAGGATTTCATTACTTTTTTAAACTTTTTCAGACACAGCGTTTGATTAGTCGTGTAATAATTCCCTCTGCCACCTCATAATTGTCATTGATACGCGTCACCACCAGCCCGATCTTGTCTCCTTTGGATGGAAGGGTGGTCATGTTGCAACTATGTGCCACTGCATTAACTCCGATATCCAGGCGCATAAAAAAAATAGGTTCCTTTATAAACTTCTGTAATGATACCTGTATACTTGCCCTGACGGTGGCATTTCCGCAAATTGTCCTTGTTGGTATTGGCCGTCGGGCTTTTGGCATCCACTTCCACGCGAATCTGGTCTACCGAATCCACTTCCACCTTGTTTACCATAACAAGGACCAGATCTTCCACCTGGAATTTTTCTCCGGCATCCCCCATCCATTCCCAGGCCATATCCCTTGCGCGGACGGAAACTTCCACGCCAAACACTTCCAGGCGGACTGCCTTTGGTGCAACCGCAATGACTCTTGCCTCTACGATCCTGCCCGGATACAAAAGAGGCTTTTCCCCTGTTTCCCCAAAGTAGAATGTTTGTCTTTTCCGGAGCATGGCATCTTTTCTGGAAGCCACCACGCTGCGGCTTTTGGCATCCAGATCCTTGATGATAAAATCAATGTCACAGCCAAGCATGTTGTTGGCAATCCGGACCTGGCGGTTTAAGGTATCTGCGTTTTCCCGACCATCCCCGCTTAAGTTAATCATCATTTCATTCATGGGGATGATGATACGGAAACCGTTGTAATAGGTAACCGCAACCATCCAACCGCTTTCCAGCTTTTCAATGCCGCCAAGCTGCCCGGTCAGAACCTTTCTGGTACGATGTGCATTTAACAGTTGGTGCCATCTGGCATCTTCCTGCTCTTCCATGCTTTCCACCTGTGCATCCACATCAATGGTAAGCACCCCTTCGTAAGCGGCCCGGGGTATTTCTTTTTCTGTGGCTTCCTCTGCAAGTGCTCTTTTTGTGTTATCCATGTAAACCCTCCTATTAGTAATACGATTAAAAAGGCACAAAAATAGCAGCCTGTGCGTAACAAGCTGCTAATTGTGCCTTCTTTTTACAAATACCATTCTATAATGGATGGAATCGGAAGTCAATGTTATAGAGGTTGCAATAAAGTCGCATTTTGGTCGTAAATTGCATTCTCCTTCATTATTTAACACGCGTCGGTTTCATTTCCAGATTTCTTCACTTCTGTAGAATTGTATCCTGTCTGTTTTTTGATGTCCGAATCTTTTATTCCTCTTCTTCCATCACAAATTTAAACACCAGCTGCTCCTTATTTTTATTTTCTTTCAGAAGTGATTTCCGAATTCCGGTTGTATCTGCGAAGGTTCCCCCATAAGCATCCACCTTAATCCATTTTCCATTTGCCTTTATTTCATTCCACTGATGCGTCCAGCTTCCTGCATTCACATGTCTTACCGGAATACCTGCTGCCTCACAGAGTAATTTGTATGCCCTTGCATAGCCGGAACAGGCCGCCTTTTTCAAAATTAATGCCGCATAAGCTTCATTTCCGTAATTCTTTTTATAAGCTTCTGTAGACTGATTAAGTTGCCAGCAACAATGCTCAGTCAGATACTGAAATAGAACAAAGGCACGTTCTTTCGTATTCAGATTGGAAATTACATATTTCTTTACAATTTTCCTTGCTTCCTTTTTCGCTAGATTTAATCTCTGAGCATTACTTGGTTCCTTCACTGTAACTTTGCATTTCAAAGTTTGTTTTCCAACCTTTGCATAAATCACTGTCGTTCCTTTCTTTTTCCCTTTTATCTTCCCAGAAGAAGAAACAGACGCGACCGCCTTTTTGGAACTACTCCATTTTACTTTCTTTTTGCTGCCAGTTACTTTTAATGTTTCCGTACAACCTTTATATACGGTAACTTTTGTTTTGTTAAGTTTTAGCTTTGCCGCCTGAACATTGACGGTTCCCATACTGATGCTAAGTAACAATACTGCCAGGATCCATCCCCATAAGATTCTTCTTTTCTTTTGCTGTAACTGTTTTTCTTTCATTGGTAACCCTCCATTTTTTGATTATCCTCTGGTTTCTACTGCGAGTGTAGCAAGTTGGTTCTTTTAGTTTCAATAGGATTTTGGAAAAAAATAAACTTTTTAATAGAAAAAGAGTACGAAAAGGAATTTCCAAAAGGGAACTCACTTTTTGTACTCTTTCTGCAAATTTTATTTTATAATATTTCAAATTTTGAAGCAATTTCTTTTTTGTAGAAATAAGAATGCAATTTTAACACATATCACTTCCAGAATAATCTCTATTTATTCCAGAAATTTTATGATTCCTTGGATACAGTTTGTATTCCAAATAGCTTCCATACAAGCTTTACTCGTTTCTTAACAAGCTTTCGAAATATATGCCACGCTCATGATGGCAAGCAGTATCGATAAAAGAAAATTTCGCAAAATATCTCCAGCGTGGTACTGATACGGCGATACAATCTGGAAGCAAATACAATCCCTTGCATTAGATAATTCTGTTTCTTTGACACCCAGCACCCTTTTTTCTTTATAAAATTCATCTTCAACTCCTCTTTAAATGAATTTAACATTAAATATTCGTGCAAAGTATTGTTTTCTTCGTGCAAATGACATATACTATAATTGCCAGCAGAAAGGAGCTGATCGTATGGCTGGAAATACTACAAACATCAGTATCCGCATGGACGCAGATTTGAAAGCGCAGGCGGACGCACTGTTTACTGAACTTGGCATGAACCTGACTACGGCATTTAACATCTTTGTGCGCCAGTCGCTTCGTGAAGGCGGCATTCCCTTTGAGGTAAGGCTAGAACAGCCGAACAAAGAAACGGTTGCTGCCATGCTGGAAGCGGAAAGGATTGCAAAAGACCCGTCTGTAAAGGGCTACAATGACCTTGACGAGTTGTTTGCTGATTTAAAAAGATGAAAGAAACAAAATATACCGTCAAGTACACCACATGTTTCAAAAAAGACTATAAACGAGCCATAAAGCGTGGCTTGAAGATCGAGCTGCTGGAGCAGGTCGTGACATTGCTGGCGATGGGCGAACAGTTGCCGGATAAGAACCGTGACCATGACCTGTCAGGCGATTGGGCAGGTCATCGGGAATGTCATATTCTTCCGGACTGGTTGCTTGTCTACCGCATTGAGGATGATGTTCTGGTGCTGACGCTGGCTCGCACCGGCACACACAGCGACTTGTTCGGGAAATAAACAGTCTGCCGCTGTATGGGGAGACCTGTACAGCGGTTTTTATGTATGCAAAGGAAGTCATCTTTGAGGTTGATACCATCACTTGCATTGTTATCACAGTTGATGTTGGGGTCTGCATCATAGAGAATATGAATAATTTTCCCATCATATATCCAGTTATCAGAGATTTTGTCATAGGAAATTCCAAATGTTGTATAGGAATCAAGGCTATTATCACAATAACTTGGATCACCCAATTCAAAGCTTCGTGATCAGCACCCACGTTGACAAAAATCATATTCACAATCATATCATCTTTAACGCCGCAAGCTTTGTTGATCATCACAAGTATGTTTCCAATAAGCGGAGTTACCATAAACTCTGCAGAATCAGTAATCGTATCTGCCATGAAAATGGACTTGCCACCAGTATGCCAACTGGAGAAAAAAGTAAAAGCTATAAACTCTTGTTGATGTTCCTTTGGATATGGAAGAGCCTCCTCAATGGTCATGCCATCAATTCCTGGCGCTCCCTTGTTTGCCTTAACTCTCTTATACGCTCTGTTAAAGTTGTCTTTATACAGTATCGCTTCCAAAAGTCTCGGCTGTGCACTGTCTCTTTCTTTCCATATCCGATTGAATGACCTAGACGCTTTCACATACCCTTCATGTTCCGCATTATCTCTTTGCAAACAGCCATTGTTTTCAATGTTTTCTGCCATAGACGGTCATTCCTCCTTTCTCGTTCATACTCAAGACTCCTACTGATTCGGTCCTTCACCTCTCGGCTACTATGACCTCTGCTGACTTCTGTGCGTTCAGCATTGCTTTATGCAATGGTTACCTCTTTCAAGGCGTACCGCACAGACCTCCCTAGGTACCACACGTTTCTTCCTCTCCATCCGTCTGCCTCATTTATCATGCATGATTCCGTGTAGTTATTGGGCTTCGATTTGATATGCAACCTTACCCTCATGCATAACCTCATATAAGGTTTCTGTCCGTCAGACCAGAGATTTGCCCATGAGTTAGTATGTTCCTCACATCCAGCTTCCTTCAGATTCCATCTCACGATGGACACCCTTGCTTTCGGCTATATCCTTCCCACTACCGGGCGGATTCGGGACTTTAACCCGTTAGAAACGTGCGCCGCTAGGCGCACATATGAAAAGAAGCTCGTATCAGCTATTGACCGATACGAGCTTCTCCGTTTATTCTCTGTTTCCGGTAATAAAGTAGTCGCAATACTCTCCGCCATTCGCCAGCGTCTGTTTTCTGTGCAGCACGCCGTGCTGAAGCGTGATCATCACTTCATCAAGTTCGCAGAACAACGGCATGAGTTCGGAAACACTGAGTTTCTCCGTGTAAATGCAAATCGGGCAGCGGGTAATGCGGTAGTAACAGGCACCCTCATACGGCTGCCCGACAAAATCCACCTTGAAGGAGGTCGGGTATTTCGCTTCCTTTTCGGGCGTGTACCATTTGGCGTATTTGACAACGCTCTTTTTGTTCTCCGCCTTGCCCTTGTCGGTATTCAAGTCGGTCTTTGCAAAATACCACTTGATATGATAGAGTGAGCGGCGCATCATTTCCTGCACGACCGTTGGCGGAATTTTCTTTTCGCTTGCCACATAGGGCGCAACGAAGGCAAGGGCGAACAACTCGTTGTATGCCATAGGGTTATCGTCACCGATGTCGTCTGCTTTCTCGACAAGCTCACGATAGACCTTTTTGCTCTTTTTCATAATGTCGGCGGCATATTCCCTGCCGTACTTCTCTGCCAGAACCTTTTTCATCGGGCTTTTGAACATCCAGAAATAAAAGCCGTTGTATTTCATATCACTTTTCCTCCCGTGATTTATTTACAGGCTTAAGAAACGTAGCCTAGCCGCCGAAGTGATAGACCATCGTCGCGTCCATATATAGCCCGGCAGTCTTGCGGTCGGTACATTCCGCCATGCTCCGGCGGTAGCTGTCAAACTGTGCGGAGATCAGCTTTCCATGATGCCGCGCCGATTACTTTCTTCCCACCAGCAATGTTCAGCCGCAAAGCATCAGGCGTCCGGCTTCCTTCGGCGTCATAAAGCTGCCGTCGGTCGTGTCGATCAGCTCTACGCGCTCATAGCCCATATCCCTGAGCTTTTGGACAAACTCCTGCATATCGCCGTATCTGCGAGGCGACATCAGGTCATGGATGGCAAACGTTCCGCCCTTTTTCAGCACGCGCAGCGTTTCCAGCAGAAGCGCCTGCTTGTCCTTCCCCGTGATATTGTGATAGACATAGTTGCTGGTCACTGCGTCGAAGCTCTCGTCGGGGAAATCCAGCTTCACGGCGTTTCCACGCCGGAACGAAGCGTTTTTCACGCCCTCCGCAGCGGCGTTTTTTTCGCACAGCGGCAGGCTGAAGGAGGCATATTCCTTGCCCCAGCGGTCAATGCCGACCATTTTCCCCTGGGGATTGCGCTTTGCGCAGGCAATGGTCAGCGCACCGCTGGGTGTACTTTGCACAAACGACAAAGGCAATGCCGAACACCACTCCCAGCACGACGCGCAGCTTTCCTCTCACACCGATGCCGAATACGCCGAAAACGAGCAGCAGCGCAAGGGACAGCACCGTTCCCGCGATGAGCGAAACCAGCATTCCCTTGGGGATCCAGTTTTTGTAATCAGGTTTCATGTTCAAGACTCCTTTTTTATTGAGTGTGACTTCTCTCATAAACCGCAGCCGCAATGCACCAGATCATGATAGCACTGTTCGTGCTGCTCTGGCTCATCACGGACATCCATGTAGACACCGGCATCTGCATTGCCTGCGCAATATCCGGTACTGCAGCCAGCAGAAGGTTCCATGTGACCGGATGGAAAGCAAGCATCCACTTTGGATAGCGCGTTTTTCCGGCAAGCAGCATCACAAAATGGATACCAAAAACCAATAGCATCGGAACATACATGGGGAGGATCGCGGGGAGCATATCGTCCTGATAGGCCGTAACCGCCGCAAGCGCGGCCTCCGCTCTGATACGCGGCCCCAGATAGGTGGTAAACCATGCCATGGTGGCCACCCATGTATGGATGGTCAGAGCGATCGCAACGGTGAATATCCCGCACAGAAACTGGATGGTTCTGGTCTTTCTATATTTTTCGTCGATGTCCGCATTCAGTGCTTTTACCACAAAGTAATAGAGAAAGCCCCCAATCGCTCCCAGTCCAACGGTAAGCACGGGCCTCCACAGCCCATAAGAGCCAGACAGATAACAGGCTCTGTTGAAAAGGCCGGTGTCGGTTTTCTGAAGCGGAACGCACCCCAGCAGCCAGTCCCCGGCAGCCATCAATCCACATCCGATCGCGCCAAGAATGCACCAGTGGATGAACTGTTTTGTTTCTTTCGTCTTCATTTTCTTCATTCCTGCGTCCCTATTTTATGATCTTCATGCAAAAGTCGCAGCGGTCATCGCCGCGCCCCAACGTCATGCTTCTCTCCCAGATCAGCTTCGGATGCAGCCCGACGTAGCTGATGTCGTCACTGTCGCAAAAGCAGCGGCACAGCTCCGGGTAGCCGTATTCTGCGCAGGTGTCGTGATAGGGACATTTCACCATATCCACACGCCATATACCGTTGCCGACCTGCAACTCCTTTGGGTCAAAGCCCGCCGCCGGGCCGAAGACGCTCCGCGTGGATTTGACGAAAACGCTGGGAACAAGGCGGTAAAGCCCCGGTATGAGCAGCAGGGTGGCAAGCTGTTTGTGACTCGTTCTCGCCAGCCGCTCCACATAGCCATGAACGATTTGCAGCGCCTCCTCTTTCGGCATGACCCGCTGCAAGGTTTCGTAGGCCGCAATGCCCGGTAAGATCTGCCGCTTGAGGTGGTATTGCTTCTCCTTGCTTGCATCTGCATTTTCAGCCAGCAGCGCATTCAACCGTGTATCAAAAAAGGCCTTCAGCTCCTTGGCGTGCGAGGAAAAGCGCTGTGCCGCAGTCTCCCGAAAATCACGGGAGAGATAGGTTTCCTTCATCGTCCGGCCTCCGTCTCAGGCTTCACGAAGCCCTTCTTTTTATACCCGCAGTCGCAGTATGGGCCGCCGGAGGCGAGAGTGTACTGCCGCACGAAGTCGGTCACGCCGCCCGCTTCGCTCATGGTGTAGTCCAGGCGGCACAGCGCCGGAGTGAGGTCATATAGCCCCAGCTTTTTCATCAGCACACAGATGCCGCATTTGGTGAAGCGTCCCTCGTATCCGCTGCCGTCGGGGTATTCGTAAAACTCCATATTCCATGAATACGGGTTGCGGTCGGCGGCTTTCAAGGCTGCGGTCGCCTTCATGCCGGAAATGTCCTTTTCGGCAAATTTGCTCTTTCCGCTCTTGCGGCAGAACCATTTCATCGGCTTTGTCATCATGGATTTTGCGTAATACTCCGTCAGCCACTCCACATCCGGACGCTCCGGCATGGAGAGAACGAACGCGCCGATCATTGCGCAGTTGACGATGTTCATCTTGAAGCGATCCGCTTTTTCAAACTCCGGCAGGTCTGCGATGATTGCTTTGTATTTCGGCTTTGCATTTTTCGTGATCGCTTTTGCCGTATCGGTATCGTAGCCGAGCACCTCTGTCAGCTGCTTTTGGAATGAGCCTGCAAACAGCGCCCACATTCCCATGGGCATACCTATGTATTTCATTGCACTGTCTCCTTACATTCTCCGCATTTTGCCTTCTCCCGCAGCAAAACCAGCCCCAATACCAAAACCAGCAGGTGTCCGGCGGATTCCGTGCCGTGATCGATCTGATCCAGCGGCCACGGCAGAAGCGTGAAGAGATTTCCCACAATCCCCGTAAAAACGATGGGGTTGCAGAAGGATGCCAATATCCGCTGTGCTGTGTTTTTCAGCGGGAGCATCCTTTTCCAGATTATAACGAGCATCACGACGGAAAGAAGTACATCACACAGGATATATGCTGCCAGCAGCGGCGCGGCGTTGCAGTAAAAAACCTTATTGGCGATCTCTGCTGCCGCCTGCATATCGCCGTATTTCTCAAAGGTAAACTTGAAGAACAGCGCCATGTTCGTAAACATAGCATGGACATAGCCCCAGCAGACCGTGCCGGTGAGATAGGCGATCTGAAACAGCTTGACCCACTTCTGCTGCTTTGGTTGGGTGAGGTGCCGCTTCAGGAGCTTCCACATCTGGTGAAAACCGATGTAATAGAGTGCCGTTCCGAGAACACCGCAGATAATGCTGACCACCATGCGCCATGTGGCCATATCGAGATAGGCGACTTTGACCATCAGTCCGATGGATTCCGTGCTTTGGGTTTTCCCGGTCGCCGCAAACAAAAAGTCGCCGATCACATAGAGCAAGCACCCGATCATTCCCGCAATAAGCGCTCGTTTTTCTTTACTCGATTTCATTTCCTGCCTCCAAATCCGATCTTCACGATCTGCATTTTCATCATGCCGTTGCCGACCTTTGCGAGAAAACGGAAAAAGCCGCTGACGGATGGGTCGCGGAGATCGTTGTAGCCCAGCATATAGCCCCGACTCGTGACCTGCAAACGGCTGTCCCACAGGGAAAGCTCGCTTTTTGCGTTCGAAACCGCAAAATACGCGCCCACATCCTGGATCTTCGCGCTCTTGAGCCATGTCTTGGCAATCATCTTTACCGCCGTCCGGTTCGCTGCGTCAAATACCAGCACGCCGCCGGGAAAAGCGTCTGCCATTTTTTGAACCAAAGCCTTGACCTGTTCGGTCAAAAAGTAGTAAAACACGCCGGAGGCAAAGAACAACGCGCCGCCGGAGGCATCAATTTCCTTAAACCACTCGGTATTGTTCAAATCACAAGAAATGCTTTCCTCCCGCTTTCCGGCGGGCAGCAGTTCATTGCGCAGGGCGATCACATCGGGAAAGTCCAGATTATAAATCTTGCAACTGCCGTTGTCGCAGCTTCTCCCTGTGCTGTCCAGTCCGCAGCCCAGATTGACCACCGCCGCATTGGGGTGAGATTTCAGATAATCCCGCACCTCAAAAGCAAGGTCATTCTGCCGCATGGCCACCTCCAGTGAACCGAAACGCTGCATCAGGCTGCGGGATTTTTTCTCCGCCTCTGAAAAGTCGTAGTCGATCTCGTCAATCAGGCGAACCGCTGTTTCGTCCCGGTAAAGATTCGGGTATAGTTCTGAGCAGACCTTCCGCGCATACAGCGGAATGATCAACGTCTCCTGTACGGTGTTTTTCTCGATTTTATATTTCATATAGGTATCTCCTTCAGTGAATAAATACCGACATAATCGCCGCCAGTGCTGCCGAAATGACCGCCATACCAACTGTGCCGAACAGCCACTTTTTGCCCTTATCCTTGGCTGTAATGTAGGGTTTCAGGTCTTCCGTTCCCGGAACTTCCCATGCGTTCGTATGTCCTACCCAATAGCCGTCAACCCAAAATCGGTCTATGAGATTCATAACGGACAGTATGACCAGCAGCTGCCAAAAGCCCTGAACGAAGCCCTTTGCGCCGTTGAGCGCATAGACACACACCAGCACATAGGCGATGTAACCGGGAACGCAGACAGCTTTGAAAATCAAAGCATTTCGCTTAATTTTCGCGTGTGTTGTAAGTCCCAGCGTTACGCACCGCTCCTGCACCTCCGGGCTGTAAAGATGCACCATGCCCACCGCGCCCTTGCGGATACCCACGGCACAGATGATAATCAGCAGAACCCCCAGCCCCAGACCTTCCAAAACCGTTTGTAAAAGCATTACTTGTTCCTCCTGTATCCTTTTTCGTCCCGGTATTCGGGATGCTCCTTTAAATATGGATCCTTGTTGCCGCAGATGGTATAATCGCATCGGCAGCCGTCCACGCAAGTAGTCGTCCGCACCAGTCTTGCATGGAGCAGCTCCATAGACGCAAAGTCCACATTACACAGGGCGGGCATAATATCCGTAAGACCGTGCTTGATAGCAAACTCCGCTGCCGGGCACGCCGTAAATTCATAATAAATAGGCTTGTCGGTTTCATAAGGCGCAACCGCCATCTCGTAATCGTGCCATTTATCGCAGCCGCTTTTCGCACGAACAAACGCCTTGTACATCAGCTTCCGCCAGAACGGCTTGTTGCAGTCCACAAATTTCAGCTTGCGGAAAGTCGGAAGAATCAGATTTTCCTCCATCTCTTCGATTTCACGGAACGAAGTAACTGCTTTGCAGACCAAATAATAGCTCATGATGGCGATGCAGTCGTAGGTGCCTCCTACGTCGTTGTGGAAGTTCTTTTTGCCGCCCAAGTCGGTGCGCCAGTCGGAGAGAAAGACCACGTACTGCCGCTGTACCTGTTCCCATATCGCCTCCCGCTCTGCTTCCGGGTAGTGCAGGGCGATCTTCGCCCGTATCTCTTTCTTGCAAGGCTTTGAATACAGCACATGGCTTTTGCGGTCGAATAGAAGCTCGTTGTCCTTCATCTGATTGCCTCCCTCCTTGTTCTTTCTTGCGTGCATGAGACCATCTCAGATTTAACCCGCTTTTCGGCAGACAAACCATGCCATGCTTTTCAGGTTTCCCATGTCCACATCCGTATACATTCCATCCAGCCGTGCTTTCAGACTGGAAACCGTTTCATAGGGCGGTGTGAAAAACCCTGCCTTTTCATAAGCATGCCGGACAAACCAATCCGTCCGCTTGTGCTCGCTCTTCACATAGAAGCAGCCGCAGAATGTCCCGCCGGGTCTCAAAACCCGGAAAACCTCCCGATAGGCGGCTTCCTTGTCCGGAAAAGCATGAAAGCCGTTCAGCGACAAAACGATGTCGAAAGTATCGTCTTCATAGGGAAGCGCCCCCACATCTCCCTGCCGGAAGGTTACATTTTTCAGGTGCAGGCAGTCAGCCTTTTCCCGTGCCTGCCTCATCATATCGGGCGAATAATTGAGACAGGTAATGTCCGCCTCCGGCATAGTCCGATAAACCGGCATGGTCAGAATCCCTGTTCCCACCGGCACTTCCAACAGCTTGCCGGAGAAATGCTCCGGAATACCGGACATTGCCTTTTCCAGATAGGCATCGTTTTCCGCCTTGTTCATTGCCCACACCAAGCAGCACACCGCTTTCCCGCTCAGGGTAGAGCAGGTGATCATGATGCCATCATAAAAATTATTGCCGCCCGTCATTCGGTATGCACTGCGAATGGCTTCTTTTCGTTCCATGGTTCTTCCTCCGTGTTTCAATCATCACACGACCGTTTCCGATTTCATTTTTTCAAAATGTCCACGATTTTCGCAAAGTCCTCTTTTGCCTCCTTGAAGATCGGCAGCATACAGTAGCAATGCACCATCTTCGGGCGGGCGGACACCGTATAGGGGACATTTGCTCGTTTGCAGGCTTCCTCAAAGTCCGGCAAAGCACCGTAGAGCACCTCGTCGGCAGAATAGAAGAAGTGAATATCGCCTACGCCGGTAAAATCTCCCCGGGAGCCGGAGAGCATATAGTCCGGCACATTCTCGCAGCCATGCCGCATGATTTTTTCCACTGTCACCATAAAGGCATAGTCGATGGAAACGTCCCGTTTATTGAGCGCCTGCATCCGCGCCTTTTCCGCATCGTTCCACGGCACTTCACCGGGGGATACAACGACGATGTGTCTCGGCTGCGGCAGCGGCTCGGGCTGCGCGTTGTTGTGCGCCGCGATCCCCAAAGCCAGCGCACCGCCAGAGGAAAAACCACAGGTGCTGACATTTCCGCCGCCGTACAGTGTAATTATTTTTCGATAACATTCGTACACCATCGCGTATGTTTCAGTAATGCAGTGTTCCATGCAGAGCGGGTAAAACGGAAACCACACATCACAGCCGGTCTCGCGGCAGAGCTTGCGCATCACAGGCAGGTCGCCCTTATCGGGGCCGATCACCATGCCGCCGCCAAAGAAATAGAGAATCGCGCGCTCGGACGGCTTCGGATGCTCTCGCACGATCAGGCAGGGAAAGCCGTTTACCGCGATCGTTTCATAATATACCTTGCGGTCGGTGGGCGTAAAAACGCCACGATGCCGGTTCTGCTTTTCAATTTCCTTTCGCAGTGCATCCTCCGGCAAGGCGAACGCCTTTTTCGCACCGGAGAGCTTGTATACGCTGCGTAAGATAGATGCAAAGATACTCATGATTTAGCCCCCCTCATTTCCGTGCCGTGATGCACAGCCAGCTTTTCTTTTTGTGTATCTGCACATCGTGAAAGCCCGCCTGCTCCAGATACGCCTTCAGCTCGGCGTCCTTGTAGATGGTCATGCCGCCGATGATCTCCGTCCACTTCTTGTCCTTGTCCGTATCGCCGTTGCTTTCGTTGCAGATGAGTAATTTCCCGTCGGGCTTCAGCACCCGGTAAACCTCCCGGAAGCACTGCGGCAGATCGGGCCAGAAATAGACGGTTTCAAAGGCCGTTACCGCATCGAACCAGTCGCCTGCAAAGATCATATCCGCCACGCTGCCTTGCAGAACGGTGCAGCGGCCCTCCGCTATGGCGGCCTCGTTGACCTTTTTGGATTTCTCCACACTGACAGGGGAATAGTCAATGCCCTTGACAATACCCTCCGGGCATTTTTTCAGAAGTCTCTTGATGTTCGCCCCTCCGCCGCAGCCGCAGTCCAGCACCTTGGCGTCCAGAGTAAGCTCCAAAAAGCGAAGTCCCCACCGTGCCACAGGACTGTGCCCCAGATTCATCATGGCGACCATGATTTTCCCGCCAAGCCCCACAGGCTTTCTGGTGTTCTCAAAAAATGACATCTTATCACACCTCCGATTTCACACATTCCGCATAGGTCAGCGGGAAGGATGCCTTCAAAACAGCGCTTTTCCGCACCGTCCAGCCGTTCTGCCGCAGAAAAGTCAGATATTCCTCGCTCGTCCACTTGCTGCGGAGAGGAAAGCCTGCCATCCTCATAAAAAATGTCCTGACC
Source organism: Blautia segnis (assembly GCF_014287535.1). Classification (NCBI taxonomy): domain Bacteria; kingdom Bacillati; phylum Bacillota; class Clostridia; order Lachnospirales; family Lachnospiraceae; genus Blautia; species Blautia segnis. The sequence goes on from NZ_JACOOT010000024.1 coordinate 44,543, forward strand.
ATGCCGGAAAAAGAGTTTCCGGCATGGGTGAAGGTCGGCGCAATCAACACGCCGTCATCCTTCAGAACCCGCTTGATTTCTTGCAGGGCTTTCTCCGGCTGCGGCACGATGTGCAGTGCGTTTGACACGATCACCACATCAAAAGATTCATCCGCGTAGGGCAGGCGGAACATATCCTGCACGGAAAAGTGCAGCTTCGCCGAGTGATTGTCCCGCTTGGCTTCCGCAATCATTTCCGCAGAAGCGTCCGTCGCCTCGATGTGTGCCGCTGCGTTTACGATATGTTTTGCGATTAGCCCCGTGCCGGTCGCCAGATCCAACACCGTTTTTGCTTTCACCACCGGCCGGATGTGCGCACACATCTCCTCATACGCTGCCCGATCCTTTCGCATAAAGCGGTCGTACCGACCGGCATTTTTGTCCCAGAAGTTCTTGTGTTCCGGCATCGCTATCATTCCTTTCGATATTAGATTCGCCTAACCGATACGCACAGTCGCGTAGTTAGAGAGTGCTAACCGCCGTATTTCGGAAAAGCCGCATCTCTGCGGCCTTCCGTTTATTTAAATAACTCCCTGCAAGCGCCGTACACCAGCGTTTCCAGCACCTGCGGGTACAGTTCTCCAATCTGCTCCTTGTGGGAAACAGTCAAGATCAGTCCCCGTACCGTGGCGGCAGCCAAAGAGATGCCGCGATTCGGCGCAAGGTCATATTTCTCCAAAAGTAGACGAATGTGCGTCTCGTCATCGTGGTAATGGACATTTTTGATGTCCTCCGGCAGTCTCTGCAAAAGCAGCTTCGCATCGTTTTCAATGAAAACCATGTCGCCGGTATCGGACAGCCGCCGGCAGACGGCAAGAACCGCCTTTGCCGCACGCTCCGACGGCGGCAAGCCGTTTGCTTCGCTCAGTGCATGGTCAGCCACTCCGTAAAGATCGGAGTGAACGTTCTCCAAAACCGCGAAGAAAAGCATTTCCTTGGATTCGTAGAATTTATAGAACGAGCCCTTTGAAATGCCGACCGCCTTCGTCAGCTGCTCTACGGAGGTTTTCTTCATCCCCAGCGTGACAGCACAATGTCTCGTTTCCTTCAGCAACGCCTTGCGGAGCTGCTCAGTTTCGTAATCGGTAAAAGCCAAGGTCGCACCCTCCCTGAAATATGACCATTTCGGTTCTTCTGGTCATATTATACCGCGCTTCTTTCTGGTTTGCAAGAGGTGCGGAGAAAAAAACGCTAATCAAAAGGGGGTGCAGTGTTGCAGAAAGAGACGCTGGAATTCTGGTAACCGGTAATCGCTGTTGCCGCGGTAAAAGAAACTATATCGTAAATAGGGTAGAGGGAAAATAAATATTTTCGCCCCTCCCATTGAACCGTACGTACGGGTCTCGTATACGGCTCTACAATTTATATTCCAACTTTAACTAAGTAATAGGATAAGGGATTGAGCAGACCAGCTCCATCTTTTATCCTGTTTTCAAGTAAATCCTTGCTGATAATGAAATTCACCACGTTCATTCCGCTTCTTTTGTACCAACCCAGTCTCGAATTTGCAGCTTTAAATATTTCTTTATTGCTAAATCTGTTCTTATGTTTCCAGTTCAGATAGCTTAGATTCCGATAAATGGTTTTGGGTCTCTTCCATTGCTTCATGACAATTACTCTGATTTTATGTCTCAGCCATTCCCCGAGTTCTTTCACAAACTGTTTCATCTTTCCAATTCTGAAATAATTTATCCACCCTCGTACAATCTCGTTTACCCTTTTAATTGTAACTGCAAGTGGTCTCGCTACTGCTTTTCCTCTTTTCAGATATTCGCTCAGCTTCTTTTTCAGTTTCTTTTTCTTTTCATTGGTCGGTCTGACTTTCCATTCTGAACCATTCTATAGTATCGTAAAAATTTGTCTTTTAATACATACTTATCATTCCGAAATACAACCGTGACAGGCTTATCAAAATGTCCACGTTCTTTATAATATTCAATCATAGAATCAATTTTCTTTTCTGCTGGCCTATTCTTTTTAAAACATGGTGGAACTTCAATTTGATTTATAGGAATGCTTCTTATCCCATCAAAGTATTCTGGTTGTGTCGTTGTGATTTTTCTGTGCTTTTCATTTTCACTATTTCTAAGATAAATCTCTGCATTCTTTATATCCATTTCAATTTCATGCTTTTCTGATTCAGATAATTTCTCTGTAGCCGCAATATAAAAAGCACATTTTTCATCTTGCACACACCTTTTTCCTACATTTTCAACACAGTTAATATTATAGCACTTATTTTTCTTCTCTTTGTATATACAGGATATCTGAAGTAATAGATTGCTTGATTGTTGTCCTGTTCAAGTTCATTCAACACTTGCCAAAATGTCGTAGCAAATGCTGAAGAAAGCTGTCGAATCAAAAAGGGGCGTGGACAGTGCTTTGACTATCCACGCCCCTTTATCGGGCAAGAGTATTCGATTATGTAGACCTCCTTCTTGGGGAGGATGCTAAAAAGGATAATTTCCTCATAGGCGGCCATCTTTTACTCTTTTATTAGCTGTCTGTAACTGTTCTGTTCAAACATTGGAGAGATTTTCAGCAAGCATCATAAGGGCCAAAAAACTCTTTTTACTAACAGCATGTTCCATACGGCAGGCATCATCCATAGCGGTTTTTTCATCCACACCGAGGCTCGTCAATAAATCGCAAAAGATATTGTTACGAGTACACTCATCTGATTCATTTTCATTGACTCCCTTTGTCATACCTGTCTGCATTGTTTTCTGATTCCCGAAGCTCTATCGATGTACCGTCTGTGCTTCAGCCAAACGATAGAACAATCCCTTTTGATTCAGAAGTTCCTCCGGCGTTCCCGTCTCTGCGACGCGGCCCTGTTCCAGGACAACAACCTTATCGACGTTTGCAATCGTCCGCATACGGTGCGCAATAACCAGTACAGTTTTCCCCCGCAGCAACACGGACAGTGCCTGCTGAACCAAGTTCTCATTCTCCGCATCCATGGAAGCTGTGGCTTCGTCCAAAATAACTACCGGCGCATCCTTCAGGATCGCCCGGGCGATAGAGATACGCTGCCGCTCGCCTCCTGAAAGGGCGCAGCCATTCTCACCGATATTGCTGTAATAGCCGCCAGGCAGACGGGAAACAAACTCCTCGCACTGAGCTGCCCTGGCTGCCGCCAGCACTTCCTCATCTGTCGCCCCCGCCCGACCAAGGCGGATGTTCTCCATAACGGAATCGTCAAAAAGGGTCACATCCTGAAAGACGATGGCATAATTCTTAAACAGCGTTTCCGGCTCCACAGTCGTCACGTCCACGCCACCCAGCAGTACCTGACCGGCATCTGCATCCCAGAACCGGGCTGCCAGACGGGAAACAGTAGATTTTCCGCTGCCGGAAGGGCCTACAAGCGCAGTGATCTGCTCCTGTTTCGCTACAAAGGAAATCCCATTGAGTACAAGCTCATCATTGTACGAAAAAGAAACATCCTTAAACTCAATGTCGTACCCATTGTTCTTACAAACAGGCTGACCAGTCTGCTCCACTGTCGCTTCCATCTTCTTCGTCCGCTCAATGCTGACAAATGCAGAAAACAGTTCCGCCATCAGCATAAAGCAGGAACCAAAGGGTTCATAAACACGGCCTGCTACCAACAGATAAAGAATAAACATATTGACGGACAGCATATTTTGAGCTACCAACAGACCTCCAACCAGCAGAACTGCCACCAGCCCAAAGCGTACTGTCAGCTGCGCCAACGTCACAGCAGTACCTGGAGCCAGCTCATTACGAAACGCACACTTTACCACATAATCCAGTTTTTTCTCAACTCCATCCAGGTATTCCTGTTCCAGACCGGCGGAGCGAAGCTCCTGTATGGTATCCAGATATTCCTGCACCCCATCATAAGCGGCACGGTGAGCGTCATAATTGCGGCTTTCCGCTTTTGTCTGGGCCTTTCTGGCCGCTATCAAAATAAGCGTAGCTACCGGTACCGGCAGAACAATGCACAGCCCCATGCGCCAATCCATGATCAAAAGCCCCACGGACACAATCACAAACATAATGACTGTTCCAAAGAGACTGGGAACCGCATTGGAAAAAATTCTTTCCAGTTTAGAGCAGTCACCCATCATGGTTGTTGTCAGATCAGACAGATCACGCTGACCGAAAAATGCCAGTGGAAGTCGCCGCAGCTTTTCCGCCAGGGTAATTCTCCGGTTAGCGCTTTCTTCGTAAGCCACTTTATAAGTCAGGTTATACTGAACCCATTGGGTTATGAAGATCAAAAGTAAGAGAACCGCCGCCATCAGAACTATCACTCCTGGCTGCATTGTCAGTTCAGTCTCCCCGCAGAGCCTGTTCAGAAGTCCCATGGTCACCAGCATCAAGAGGGAAATGGGAGCCATGATGCACAAATGTCCTATCGTAGTTGCCACAATCCCGTGCTTTAATTCCCGTTCCCCCTGATCGCTTAATGCGAATAATTTCTTCAGCATGGTTTCACCTCCTCTTTCCGGTCAATCTTCCAGGCGATTGCCTGATTGTAATCTGCCCACATATGGGCATACTCGCCATTCTTACCAAGCAGTTCCTGATGCGTTCCCTGTTCTACCAGACTCCCTGCTTTCATTACCAGGATCTGATCCGCATCCTGAATGGTGGACAGCCGGTGCGCAATCATAATGACTGTTTTTCCCTTTGTCAGTTCCTTCAGGGCTGCCTGAATCTGTATCTCATTTTCCGGGTCGGCAAATGCCGTGACTTCATCCAGAATGATGACCGGTGCGTCCTTCAGAATTGCTCTGGCAATAGCCACCCGCTGTACTTCTCCTCCAGAAAGATAGACGCCTTTCCCGCCCACGATGCTGTCAATGCCCTCCGGCAGCTTTGCCAGAATATCATCACACTGTGCCAGACGGGCTGCCCGCAGGATATCTTCCCGGCTGGCATTTTTGCAGCCGCCGCGGATATTTTCCTCCAGTGTTGTTTTCAGTAATTTGGGATTCTGGAAGACAAAAGCAATCTTTCCCATGACTTCCTGTCGGGAAATCTCAGAAAGTTCCACGCCGCCCAGCGTAATACGCCCCTCCTGCACATCATAAAAGCGGGGGACCAGGGTCCCGATGGTGGTCTTGCCGGAGCCGGAATGTCCCACCAGTGCCGTAACGGTTCCGGCTTTTGCTGTAAAACTGACATCTGAAACCGCAGGCTGTTCTCCTGTGGGATAGGTAAAGGTCACATGCTCAAAGCAAATGTCGCTGCCCTGTGCCATTTGCGGCTCCTGTGCCTCTGACTGCTCTCTGGCAAGCAGAATTGTGTCAATCCGCCGCATAGATTCCATAGCCTGCATCTTATAGTTGCTCATGTACATGATCTTGTTGAGAACAGATGCGCATGCAGGTGCAAAAATCAGATAAAACAGGAAATTCTCTATAAAGGCAGTCAAATCTCCCGCCGAAGTCATGCCGATGAGTGCGGCAGGGATCAGCACAAGAAAAGCGGCATTGACCACAGTATTGAAGCCCACATATCCGGGCTTGCAGGCCATAGTAAAGGCCAGTGCGTCATCCCGATAAGCATTGATCGCTTCCTTGAAGCGCCGTATCGAATGTACCGACTGTCCAAATACCTTTATCACGGAGATTCCCCGGACATACTCTACCGCCTCGTGGTTCATTTCCTCCTGAGCGTCCTGATAGCGCTTCATGAAATTCATGGTTTTTTCGCCCATCATTGTCATCTGGCAGGCAAAGCTTGCAAGCATCAGAACGATCAGTGGAAGGCCAATGCGCCAGTCCATAGCCAGCATCAGCACAAGGCTGGCAACCGTCGTGACCTGAGCGCTCACCAGATCCGGCAGCTGATGGGCAAGGTAAGTCTCCATTTGGGCGCTGTTTTCATCAATGATTTTTCTTAGCTTTCCGCTGGGATTTTCCTCAAAATACCCCATTGGCATCCTGGACAAATGACGGAGCGCTGCCATTTTTAAATTCTTTTCTGTATGAAAAGCTGCGGTATGGGAGCATATAAGTGCCGCAAAATTAATGATCAGCCCGGCCAGTTCCAGCGCCAATGCCCACACGCCCCACTGCACCAGGGACGAGATAGAAAAACCTCCTCCGGTCAGTCCTGTTAAAAGCACACGGGCCGCAAAATAAACACACACAAACGGTCCCAGAAGGAACAAGGCGCTGATGCCGGACAACAACTGCGCAGCGCCCAGTAGGGGACGATGCCGTCCTGTAAACTCTAACAGGCGCGGAATACCGGTTTTCTGCGGCTTCTTTGTCTGCGCATCCTCTCCAAATACCTTCTTCATATAAATCACTCCTCTCTCATCAAGCGGTATAAATTTCTTTACTTCCCCTGCGTGGATATGCAGAATATGGGTCGCACAGCGCAAGATCAGCTCCGGATCATGTGTCACGATCAGGGTACTGGCTGCCTGTTTATTGGCTGCACGGATCAGTTCCGCTGTCCGCAGCAGATTTTCTCCATCCTGACCGCTGGTCGGCTCATCATAGAGCATCAGTTTTCGCTTCATGCAAAGAGCTGTTCCCAGAGAAAGCCTTTGTTGCTGACCTCCGGAGAGGGAGCCAGGGTGACGGTTCTCCATACCATTTAAGCCCAGCGTTGTCAAAACCTCTTTGCCCTTTTCTTCTGACAGTGCCGGATTATTCAAGGTCAATTCACCCAATACCGTATCGCTGAACAGTTGATGTCCTGCCTCCTGCATGACCAGGTAGACCTGCTCCGGCAGCTTTTTATGCGCGATCTTCTTGCCGTCGATCCGTACTGTACCCGTATGCTTCAAAAGACCTGCCAGGCAAAGACTGAAAGTGGATTTCCCGGCACCGTTTTCTCCGATCACCGCTACGATTGCCCCTGACGGTATTTCTAAATGCGGCACATTCAGTACCTGGCGCATCTGGCGGCTAAACTGAAGCCAATCTATTTCCAGCCCGGTACTCTTTTGTTTTATCAGCCCCATATCGGGCCTCAGCTCATAAAGCTGCTCCTGCTTTACTGCCCTGAGTCCCAACGCTTTGCGCTTCTCCAGCGAAAGACCTGCCGCTGCTTCCGGCGTAAATTCCTGCCTGATCCGGCCCTCCTCCAGCAGCACATAACGGTCAGCGATTCCCTCCAGATACCACAGCCGATGCTCTGAAATCAGCACAGTTCTTCCTTCATCCTTCATCATGCGGATCAACTTCTGCAGTTTTCGGATGCTCTCCATATCCAGATTAGAAGAAGGCTCATCCATAACGATGACCGACGGTAAAGCCGCATAAACGGAGCCACAGGCGATCTGCTGTTTCTCGCCGCCTGACAGTTCAAAAATATTCCGGTCCATCAGCTCCTGCAGGTTCAGACGATAGGACACCTCCTCCAGACGCTTCTTCATCTGCGGGCGGGGGAGATTCTGATTTTCCAGATTAAAAGCCATCTCTCCGGTCGTATCCAGATGGAAAAACTGGGTACGGGGATTCTGGAAGACACTTCCCACAATCCGGGACGTTTGGGGCAACGGTGTCTGCTGCATTTCCTGTCCGCCTACAAGGACATTCCCCTCCAGTTTCCCGGCATAAAAATGTGGGATAAGACCGTTTACCAGGCGAAGCATGGTCGTCTTCCCACATCCGCTTTTCCCACAAAGTACCACACATTCTCCGCGTGATGCCTGAAAGCTTACATCAGACAGCACCTGCATTTCATTTGCTTCCCCGTTCTGGTAAGAAAAGGAAACATGATTCAGTTTGATCAAAACATCTCCTCCCTTCCTCAGAAACAAAGATTCCAGAACAGCAGTCCGGCAGAGACAGCTATTATACACCAATCCAGAGCCTTCATCTGAACCTCCGCATAACTGGTTCGCGGCATATTTTTGTCAAACCCCCGCGCCATAACAGCAGCTGACATCTCATCCACGATAACCGAGCATTGCAGCAAAAAGGGAACCAGCATATATTCCATCATCTGCATCGGACGACGAAGAACATTTTTCCATGTCAGCGCCATCCCTCTTAACCGGAGTGCCTGATTCACCATCTGCCATTCTTCCTGGATAGTCGGGACAAAACGGAGCATCACCGCCAGAGGAATGATGACCTCGTTTGGCAGATGCATCTGAGTAAATGCACTGATATATTCCCCAATCCTGGAAGTCTGTGTCACAATATAAAAGGCTGCAAACATCGGTAAAATAAACCGGCAGAAATGACATGCCAGCATGATGATATTCTGCAGTATCCCTGACAATCGCGGTGCTAGAAACAGATCGCAAAAAAACATAACTGCAAAGATAAGACCGGTATAAAAAGCCCTCTTCCATTTCTGGCACAGAAGCGTTATCCCCACACACAGGGCAAGAAGGACAAATTCCTGCGGATGTGTCAACCCGGAAAATGCCGAAAGGCAGGCGGCAATAAATACCGCCAGCTTACTTCTCGGATCCAAAAGACCACTGGAAATCTTTTCGCGGTTCACGCTGTAATACCGGCTTTCACAAAATGTTTTTTCAGGATCTTTCTTCCAAACAGACCGCCAAGCAATCCGCCCACCAAAGCCAAAGCAATCAGCACAAGAACAATCCAGCTAGGCGTCAGCTTATCCAGCGTTGCGATATATTCTTCTCCATAGTACCCTGCACAACTTTCTAAGAAGGCATCCTTTGCCAGAATAAGGGCAAAGAAGGGACCCATAGAAGTCAGGTTGAACACACAGTAGCTGACTGCCAGAGCACCTGCAGATTTGCGTCTTTTTGCGGTAATGAGTTCAGCGATTAATCCCCATACAACTGCAAAAATCAGCGGATAAATGGTTGCCATGGACGTAATCAGCCCCACCAGGAGCGCCAGCACCAGGATTGCACCGGTGCGCGGCACCTTGGTGGCATACAGCATATACACAGTTCCCAGTATGATGCCGGCAATCAACGGCGTTGCCAGAAAGAGGATTGGAACAATGGTCAGGACTGAAGACAACACCGTGAGCAGCACTAAATAAATTGCACCAAAGGCGCCTGCGGTAATTAAATCCTTTGTTGTAAGTTTTGTTTTCATATGTATTTCTTTCCTTTCTGCATCTTTTGTTAGTCTTTACTAACTCGTACATATTACCATGTGAAAGATTCTTTTGCCACTCCGAAAAGCCATGCCTTCTGCAAAATGCTCCAAAAAGCCAAAAAATGACACCTCCATTCGGAAGGTGTCACTATGATTTTCTTCTACTTTTTTTCCTTTCGATAGGCACTTGGTCTGCAGCCTATCACCGCATGGAATGCCTCTGAAAATTTGCTTGGATTCTGATAACCCATTTCCAGCGCAATTTCGCTGATTTTTTTATCTGACTGGCGCAAAAGCTGTGCCGCCCGATGCATTTTGTAACTACGCAAATATGCATAAGGTGATTCGCCATAAATTTGCCTGAATCCATCTTTTAACTGTGTCAGACTTAAATTGTGCTCCAATGCCAGTTCCTTCAGATTGGTCCGGTGTTCCATATCCTGTACCAGATGCTCCCTGACATGCTTGATCCGCTTCACGGTCACTCCCGAAATATAGTGCTGGTTCTCCTCAAAAAGAGTTTGTCTGAATTGGAAATGATAAAGGAGCTCCAAAATCTTCAGCCGCAAAAAGGGCAGAGACGGACGATCCAGATGTGTATACAGTTCCTGATATACATGCTCTATTTCCGCATTGCGGCGAAATACCGGGGATCTTGATTCAAGAGAATATTTCTCTGTGATTGCCTCCGCACTGATTTGAAAGGCCTGAAGCTCCGGTACATCCTTCATGACCTCCGGAAACAAAATAATAGTGGACCCATAAAAGTAGTTCAAGGGGAAGGAAGACGCGATTGGCGGGTGCATCTGGCTGTTCAGGGTAATATCGCCTTCTCCCAAATAGAGATAATTCCGGCTGTCAAACGCACATTCAAACCGCCCCTTCCGGCAATGATTGATCCCGATTACATTCTGCTTTTCACCGCTTCGGAAACAGCTCTCAGAAGAAAAATCTACAACCATGAGCTGTACTCCCGGAAAAATGTCATACAGCCACATATCGGCGGTGCCATCCTTTACCTGAAAATCCACATAGGTCACAAAGGATTCCTTCCCCGGTATTTTTTTGTCCTGTCTTAAATAATTCAATTTCTCCATGGCTGACGCATCTCCTATGACAAAGCTGAATGGCAGTTTATATCTATCCTATTTTCTCAGTATTACCAGCTTGTTAGAAAGGTTTTTAACAGGCTGTATCCATCCAAGCAACTTATAGACAGGATACAGTTCCTTCATCCCTTCGACCAAACTCACATCCTCGGCCCATGTAAGCCCCGACACCATGTTCTCCAGTTCCTTCCCGCTTTTCAGACCCCAGGTAAAACGAGCCTTACTGGCCTCAATCGATTTCTCCTTCATGTGCCGCATGATAAAAGGATTCATAATCTCCATAATGATCTCCGTATGTTCGAACCGGCTACAGATAATGAATAGAATTTTCTTTATATCCGCCTCGGTTAAGTACATGACTAGCCCTTCGATCACAACAAGCACTTCGCCCGTCGGATCTTCGATTTCCGCTGCCCAGCTCTCATCCATAGCGGACTTGGCGATCATGGAGATACGCCCATGTTCGTTCAGAAAACGCCGCCGGATGTCGATCACCTCCGGCAGGTCCAGATTGTACCAGCGAACCTGTCCATTATCCAGCCGGTAGACCCGTGTATCCAGGCCACAGGCGATATTAACAACAGTTGCATCCGGATGTTCCTCTAAAAAGGCACCCACCATCTGATCCAACAGAATGGTGCGGGCAATCACACCGCTGCTCATGGCAGCATCCTTCTCCGCCTTGGAAAAGTCATAGTCCAGCTGCTTCACGATCTCTATAGCCTTCGCATCATAAAATTTATGTTCCTTCTTCTGAGAATGGGCCGCCCGGGCAAACAGAGTCTGCATCATGGTTTCCGGGACGCCATGAATCTTTACTTTTTCCATATCTGTCATGTATGAGCGCCCTCCTTATAGTATAGTTAGTCAAAACTAATCATAGTTTACAACACCAACCCGGAAAAGTCAATTTGTATTCCTTGTGTAGCCAGGGCCATGATGGATCACACCATGAATGGAGGTTCAGCCGTGGCCTTTTTCTGTTTTTCTTTGCGGATACAGCCATTTTTCCACCTTCTAATTGTAGTATTAGTAGAGGGAGAAATAGAAGGTAGGGTTTCGATAGCAAGCGAGTACCCGCTTGCGATTTTTCGGATTTTCAGGTCCATTGCCCGAAAATGAAAAATTCTTCATCCATTGTTAAAAAGCCGCCTTCCCGCAAAACCTTCACTGCGTGGCTAATACTCGGTTTGGAGAACCCCATATGTCGGGCAAGATCAACGGAGCGCACCATACCTTTGTTTTTTGGAGCATGAGAATAGCCTCCAGATAATCCTCGCCCGACGCACGAAGTTTTATTTTGTTTCTCCTGTGTAGGTGCTATGCAATACTCCAACCCTCGGCCTGTTCACGGATGTCAATGAACCGACGATACAAGCCGTTTTGCTGAATCAGTTCAGTGTGTGTTCCTTGCTGTACGATTTGCCCTGCATCTACGACTAAAATCTGATCTGCGTGTTCTATCGTTGCCAGCCGATGTGCAATTACAATAACAGTTTTACCGACTGTAAGTTCACTGATAGCCTGCTGAATTAGATGCTCATTTTCCGGGTCGATACTTGCCGTAGCCTCGTCCAAGATAACAATAGACGCATTTTTTAAGATAGCCCTGGCAATGGAAATACGCTGCTTCTCGCCGCCAGAAAGGGTTGAACCGCCTTCGCCAATGACCGTGTTATATCCATCCGGAAGCTGTTCAATGAAATCATGGCATCTGGCTTTTTTTGCAGCTTCTACAATTTCCTCATGAGTGGCCGCAGGATTACCAAATCGGATATTATTTTCAACTGTATCATAGAACAAATAAACCTTTTGAAATACCATAGAGATATTTGACAACAAGCTATCACAGGTCATTCTACGGACATCCACGGTTCCAACAGATACAGTTCCTGCGTTTACATCATAAAATCTTGCAATCAAATTGCAGATTGTAGTCTTGCCGCTGCCCGACGGCCCGACAATCGCGGTTGTACTCCCTTGTGGAATTTGAAAGCTGACATTTTTCAGTACGGGCTTTTCGTCATACGCAAAGGACACATTATCAAATTGAATATCAGCATTTTTCAGCTTAATATCCTGCCCATCTTTATCAATGACATTGGCATTTTCAATTCTTTTCAGTTTTGACAGTGTTGCGTCAATAATCTCCAACACATGAGCAGCATTGTTCATGGCCTCTACGCTACTGAAAATCATAAAAGAAAACATATCCATCATCAACATGACCGGCAAATCCATACTGCCACAATAGGTCAGCCATGCAGATACTGCAACAACGGCAATGGAAACGGCTTTCAGAGAAAAGAGGTGCAGACAGTTATATGGCATATATTCCTTTTCGATTTTTATATTGATTTTTTTGCTGTCGCTATAAGCCTTGCGAATACCCTCGATGGCAACGCCATCCTGCTTAAATGCCTTTACTACCTGCATACCACGCAAATACTCAATCGAGCTTTCCACCATATCATCTTGTGCCTTTTGATGAACAGGTGCGTTTTTGTGGCTGTGTTTTTCCAGAAGATTTAGAAAGAGCGCAGACAGCAGCACACCGATCAGCGAAATGAAGCCCGCAAGGGGGCAGTAAAACGCCAGACACAAAATCAGAACAATCACCGTTATATAGCCATTGACAACTGTATTTATCATGTTCGTGGCAAACATCTCCATAAATGACAGATCGGTAGTCACGGCAGAGGATAATTTGCCCATATTATTCTGACTGAAAAAGCCGAGGGACACACGTTTCAGAATATCCCCCAATCGGATTCGTTCTGCTGCGGTTGCTTCATATCCTACGCTGTCTTGTGTAATGGCCCGTAAGTAGGAAAACAGAAACCGCCCAAGTACGGAAACAATCATAGCAATGAGCAGGAGCCATATTGTAGCGGGATTTAATTCTGACTTCCCATTAAAATCATCCAAAACAGCACTTAAACCATAGGTCGCCAGCATAATCGGAATAGCGGTGAAAATGCTATGCAGGAAAGCATAGATGAAGCCTATATAAATACGCTTCTTGTATTGTCCAGTCCAATCAATCAGACGTTTTACAATCTTGAACATATCTGTTACCTCCCTTCCTTTGACCCGGCAGACCAATTCTTTGCACCAATATGCGCGTTCCACATATCCCGATACAAGCTATTTTCCGCAAGCAATTCCTGGTGTGTTCCGCTGGCCTGCACTTCGCCCTCTTTCAACACAATAATCTGGTCAGCATTTTTGATTGTAGAAAGGCGGTGAGCAATCACAAGCAGGGTTTTCCCCTTTGTCAGTGCCGCGATTGACCTCTGAATTTTTTCTTCATTCTCCTGATCGGTAAATGCCGTGGCTTCGTCCAAAATTACGATAGGCGAATTTTTTAAGATCATTCGTGCAATAGAAATTCGCTGTTTCTCGCCCCCGGACAGGCGGTTTCCGGCATCACCGGCCATTGTGTCATATCCGTGTTCCAGATTCAAAATAAACTCGTCACAGCAGGCGGCTTTAGCGGCAGCGAATACTTCTTCGTCACTGGCCTGCGGATTCCCAAGGCGGATATTCTCTTTGATAGAGCAGTTAAACAGGAAATTATCCTGTGTAACAAAGCTGACGGTATCTGCCAACTGCGACAGGGGAATTTTGCGGATGTCTGTTCCTCCAATCGTAATGCTCCCGTCCGATACATCCCAAAAGCGGGCAATCAAACGCGCAATCGTAGATTTGCCGCCTCCAGAGGGGCCAACCAAAGCCGTAAATTTACCCTCTGGAATATCCAAACTGATATGTGACAGGACGTTATTTTCCTGTGTCTGATCGTAAGAAAAGGCCACCTCTTGTAAATGAATGTCATAGTGGGTCAACCTTACATCTGTTTTTTCATCGGGCAGTTCTGATACGCTTAACAGCTTGTCAACATCATGTACGGCATACTCCACAGTTTTCATTTCATTCACATAGGTAGTAAAGTTCATAAGTGGGCCAACAATGCCAAGGGACAGAATCAAACAGATTACTAAATCCTGCGGCGTAAGAGTGCCGTTGTAATAAAGCAATAGGCCAACGGGAAGTGTGCCTAAAAATGTGGATGGCAAAACCGCACTTCCAAAATTCATCAGTTTCCAAGTGCTTTGATACCATTTCAACGTGTAGTCCTTAAAAGACTCGACAGCGTGTGCAAATTTTTCATAGGAAGTGGAGGACTGATTGAACGCTTTAATGACTTCGATTCCCTCCACATATTCAACAATTACGCCATTGACATAATTGTTGGATTCCATATAGTCGGCGTATTGCTGATTAAAGTTTTTCATCATCATCGCGTAAGCAACAAAGGCAATCGGAACGGTAATCAGCATAGATAGCGCCATACGCCAATCAACACAGACCAAATAAATGAATACTGCAATGGGGAGCAAAAGATTTGAAATACATTCCGGTATCATGTGGGCCAGCGGAAGTTCAATCGTTTCAACGCGGTCTACCAATACATTTTTCAGCTTTCCGACAGATTCCCCCAAGACCGTTCCCAGAGGTGCTTTCATCAAGCGCTGAGCCAGACTTAAACGAATATTTTCTAAAATCGTATAAGCCGAGATATGCGAAAGTGTTGTGGAAATTCCATAGAACACAAAGCGCAAGGCATAAGCGCCCAAACCAATCCAGCACCACATCCAGACGGTTTCCATTATTGGCGCACCGCCTATAAATTGCGTAATGATCTGATATACGCTCAAATATGGAACCAGCCCTGCTATTACAGAGATAATGGCACATAGAACAGATAATATTATTTTCAGCCTACACTGGGCAGCAAAAGAAAACACAATACTAATCCAGCTTTTTTGCTTCATTGGTGCATTTCCTCCTAAAAAAAGAATAGAGAATGTCATTTCCTGACACTCTCTATTCTAAAATTTTTTTTGATGCTCTGCCACTCCACGCAGTTTCGTTTCACTCTAATTAGATTTTGATTTTTCGATATTCCAGCGGTGTTTTTCCCTTTATGCTCTTAAATGCTTCCGAAAATTTGCTGCTATTGGCATACCCTACCTTACCGGCAATAGACGTGATGGATTCATCCGTTTGGGTAAGAAGTGTGGCAGCCATGTCCATACGATAATTTCTCATATATGTAAAGATGGCAGTTCCATAGACACCCTTAAAGCAATGTTTTAACGCAGACACAGATATGTCAAACTGCCCAGACAATTCTTCCATCGTGTAATGTATTTCTGGATTAGCAGTCATTAGCGCCATAATCGCCTTTACTTTTTCAACCTGGGTCTTATAAAAATAGGGTCTTGTTTCCCCAATCGTGGATGGGTCAATCATCTTTAGAGAGATCAGCAATTCCAATATTTTCACCCGAAGATATTCTTTGCGGATGTATTCCGGCACATGATAAAGTTCGTTAAAAATATGGTCTGGAAATATATCTCCATGCATAATAAATGGCCGCGTTGCCAACTGGAACACTTTTTCTATTTCGGATAAGTCAATAGAAAACAGATCAAGCAAATCACTCATACTATCTGTGGCTTCTGGAACAGAAATCGTAATAGTAATGCCGTGATAATGGGAAAGTGGGAAACTGCACTCTTTGTTTTCCGTCACAGAGCTATCCAGCATAATATCCCCGGAGGTCAGATAGAGATAGGCTCCGTCGCTTACTTCCCATTCAATTCGTCCCTCCATACAGTGATTGATACTGATGATATGCTCATTTTCAAATTTCCGTGACGGGCAGCTTGAAATATGATAATCATTGTAGAGAACAGAAATTCCAGGGTACACCTGATAACAGGTGGCTGTTCCGTCCCCGGTTTCGTTCTTCATCTGATATACAGAACAATGATCGTCCCGGCACAGCAGCTTCATCTTCTGATTAGAAAAAAAACGGTCTGCCCCTTGCATTTCCTCACTCCATTTCTATAAAGAACTTTTTAAGGCGATCTGCCCCTGCTTCATCAAGAGGGTACTGCGCCTGCACTTCACCG
Source organism: Blautia segnis (assembly GCF_014287535.1). Taxonomy (NCBI): domain Bacteria; kingdom Bacillati; phylum Bacillota; class Clostridia; order Lachnospirales; family Lachnospiraceae; genus Blautia; species Blautia segnis. The sequence continues at coordinate 60,704 of NZ_JACOOT010000024.1, forward strand.
TGTTCCAGATGCAGAATGTGCGTACAGCAGCTTACAATCAGTTCATAATCATGCGTAATCACAATAGATGTCTTTTGCATCCGGCGAAGTGTTTCAAGCTGTTTCGCCACCTCGCTCATGTGAAGCAAATCCAGTCCGCTTGTCGGTTCGTCAAAAACTAATATCTCTCTATCGGAGGCCAGCGCACTTGCAATAGCGACACGCTGCTTCTGTCCCCCGGAAAGCGACATAGGATGCCTCTCGGAAAAGGCGTCCAAATCAAGTTCCTTTAGTGTTGACGATACTTGATCTGCGTCTGGATTTTTCATGCTAAGAAGAACTTCTTCATTTACACTTTCCGTAAATAGCTGATGATTTACGTCCTGCATTACCATGTAACAATAGCGCAGCCGCCTTTTTCTATTATACTGTTTTCCTGCAATAGAAACAATCCCACGGCAATGCTTTTCCAGACCGCACAGGCACCTTGCCAGCGTGGATTTTCCTGCACCGTTATGGCCGATCACTGCAATGACACTGTGTTTTGGCAGAACAAGTGATGGGATATTAAGTGCTGATTTACCTTTTTGATAAGCAAAGTTAAAATCAGAGAGCGTAATCACTTCATTGTCTAATGGCCTAACGTGTTTGATCGGATATTGTGATAATTCAAATGGCCGAAGCCCCATTTCTTTTAGTTTTTCACCGCTTAACAGTTTCATTTCCTGGCCTGAAAAATCAGCGGCAATCCGGCCATCTTGTAAGTATACAGCACGATCTATCAAATCGGCCAGATAATACAGCCGATGTTCTGCAACAATGATTGTTTTGCCCTGACTTTTCCATATCTCAATCATTCCCCGCAAATCCTTTGTTGCGGTTATATCCAAATTAGAAGATGGCTCATCCAATACAATGACTTGCGGATCAGTAACAGAAACAGAGGCACAGGCGATTTTCTGCTTCTCGCCGCCTGATAACTGAAATATGTTCTTTCCCAAGAGCTTTTTAACGCTGAAACACTCTGTGGTAGCATAAATCCGCTGAACAATATCCGCTTCTGGCAAGCCCTGATTTTCACTACCAAAGGCAAGCTCACTCGTCGTATCAACAGTGAAAAACTGTGTGCGCGGATTTTGAAAGACACTTCCAACATATTTTGCGGTCTGATAAAGCGGAAGTGTACTGATATTTTCACCATTCAGCAGAACTTCGCCAGATAAATCACCCTCATAATAATTCGGGATAAGTCCGTTGACAAGACGGGTCAGTGTTGTCTTGCCACAGCCGGATTGTCAACAAAAAAGGATAACCTGACCATCGGGGATAGTCAGGTTAATGTCTGTAAGCCCGCCAGCATTTGTGCCGCCCGTATAGTGAAAATTGACATTATGTAATTCTATCAAGTTATGTTCTCCTTTTCATATAGCGAACCCAATCCAGCAGGCTAATGAAGCAGCCACAAATATAACATCCAATGCGCCGAAGCCGATATTACAAATATTCGTCCGTTTAGTAGGCGCACCAATCCCCCGTGTCAATGCTGCCGCTGATAATTCTTCTCCGATATAGGCTATGGAAATCATCAACGGAACAACACGGTATTCCAACATTTTTATCGGACTTCTAAGCGTTGATATGCCCCGCATTTTCATGGCATCACCTATCGCTGCATATTCCTCCCTGATCGTGGGAAAAAAGCGAAAGACCACAGACAACGGAATAACGATCTTTTGCGGGATATGTACCCTTTCCATAGCTGCTACAAATTCACTGACTGTTGTGGATTCAATCAAATAGTATCCCATGATGAACCCTGGTAACATATGTGTGTAAATGCCAATAGCTGCACCCAAGACAAAATTCCATGTTCCAGTTAACAATGGCAATACCGTCAGCTCTAACGCAAATAAGACAGCATACATCGCGGAGAATTTCAGAACGCTTTTCCATCGTTTCGATAAGAGCAGCAAGCACATAGGGAACGCCATCAGGCAGGGCCGTATAACAGTCATAATTCCGCCTGTTCCTCCTGCCACCATAATGGTACTGACAGTAACAGTAAGAAAAATTTTAGTGCGTGGGTCTATTGGAATGATTGCCTTTTTTTCAAAAGGTAATCCTGTGGTTTCTGCCATCATACAATGCCTGCTTTTTCAAAATGTTTCTTCAATACGGCCTTACCAAGTAATGCACCCAGGATGCCGCCGAGGAATGTAACAACAAACAGAACTGGGAACATCCAACCAGGCGTATAAGACATCAGCGTATCGACATACTCCTGCCCATAACTGCTGACAAGAGAATCAAAGAACTCGGTACGGGTCAGAAACATCCGGCTCACAAAACCCATAATCCACAGGGAAAATACACCGTTACCCAACAGGGTGAATTTCCAGCTTTTATATTTGCCAGATTTCATAATAAGGTCAGCCGCAACACCGAAAACAATACCGAAAATTAAAACCAAGACGCCGCTGCCGATCAGCATATTCAGCAATCCAAGGATAATGCCAGACAGTGTTACCATGCCAAACTTTTTTACCTTTGTAAGATACAGCATAAAAGGGATGCCGCAAATAATCGGGCAAACCAGCCCAAGCAGGGGAATGAAGATTGGTATATATCCCAACATCATACCTGCAAAGAACAAAATAAAGTAGATGGCTGTGAAGATACCAACATTGATTAGGTCTTTTGCCTGTAACTTATTCTTTTCCATAGGTATTCCTCCAAAGGTTAGCACAATCTAACCCATTCTGTAAAAATTTGTGCAGAACGATTCTGCACATCTATACTATACAAGAATCAGAACATCAGCGCCACTCTGAACGGTTCAAAATCACTCCAAATGGTTTTTGGTTTTATCTAAGCTCGACATTCCCCAATATCTGTTCTTAAATAATGTTGTCATTCCATACCCTAAAATGAATGAATCTTTGATATCATAATTTCCCCTCTCCCGCTATCCTCTCCGCTTCCTCCAAAGGGAAGTCTGGTATCTTCTCCAGCAAGTTTAGAATAATGGATTGTTTCATATCCTTGTCCACATAGGTTCTTACGCTACCATCCAGCTGCCTTTCTTTCACTGTGGCGAGTTCCTCAATATAAGAATCGTAGTGTGCAATGACCTTTTCCGTTTACCATTTTTCTATTATCTAGACATCGGATATTTTTTTATTATGCCGCAAACATTTCCTTTTTACGCTCCACATCAGTTTCTTTGTTTTTTAGTTTTCATTTTGTTTCCCGCTTTCCTGCTCGTTTTATAATCTATCCGATCAAAGGCTCTTCTTGTCTTTTTTCTCCTTCCGCCAGCCTGAACATAAAAAAAGACACCAAAAAACAATTCTTTGCTTTTTGATGTCATTTCTGTCTTTTCAGGCTGACGCCTGAACCAATATTACAGAAGCCCGAACGGACTTCTTCGGTGCGTTTTGCACAATCTGTTTTCAAATCCCGGACCATTCCGGGATGAAATTTTTTATTCAGAATATTTCCCGAATGAAACTGTCTACACATTTATCATAGCACCAGATTTTGTTTGCGTCAACATTTCAAGCACAATATATAGATAATATCTGTTAATTAGATGCAAATTTCTGTGCTAAATAATTCATTCAAGTTATGCTGTATCATTGCTCTGTTTTTCAACCGAAGCTTTCAATTTCTGAAAAGCCTCTTCGCTGATTGCATGTTCTATCCGACAGGCATCCCTTTCTGCGGTTTCCCGATCAACCCCGACAGCTACAAGCTGCTCCGTAAAGAACTGATGGCGTTCATAAATTTTCTCAGCAACCTCCCGCCCGTCTTCGGTCAGATGGAAATATCCATCTTCATCCACGGTCAGAAAACCTCCATTCTTTAACACGCCTACTGCATGGCTGATACTCGCTTTACTGAATCCCATGTGCCGGGCAAGATCAACGGAACGAACCATGCCTTTTTTCTTTTGCAATACAAGGACTGCTTCTAAATAGTCCTCGCCCGACGCATAAATCTTCATTTCTGCCTCCCTTACTGTGCCAGTTTCCAGCCGATAGCCTCCTGTCTTGCGGATACGAAATCCGCATACAGGCCCTTCTGCTGGATCAGCTCTGCATGAGTGCCACTCTGGACGATATGGGAATCATCCAATACCAATATCTGATCCGCGCCCCGGACGGTTTTCAGGCGGTGGGCGATCATAATAATAGTCTTGTCGTGCGTCAATTCCGCAATCGCCCGCTGCAATTCTTCTTCATTTTCCGGATCAACGCTGCTTGTGGCTTCATCCAGAATGATAATCGGGGCGTTTTTCAGTATGGCGCGGGCAATGGAAATACGCTGCTTCTCACCGCCGGACAGGGTTCCGCCGCCCTCCCCGATCACCGTATCATACCCATCGGGCAGGGCGGAAATAAATTCATGGCAGCAAGCCTTTTTCGTCGCCTCTATGACCTGTTCGTGCGTGGCGTCCGGACAGCCGAATTTGATGTTGTTCTCAATAGAATCGGCAAACAGATACACGTTCTGGAATACCATGCTGATATTCTTCATCAGGCTGTCCAGCTTAAAATCCCGGACATCTTTGCCGCCAACCGTAATTCTCCCGGCGTCTACATCCCAAAACCGGGCAATCAGGTTGCACATAGTCGTCTTGCCAGAACCGGACGGGCCGACAATGGCCGTGGTCGTTCCGGCCGGAATCGTAAAGCTGACGTGATCCAGAATCTTGCGGTCTGCGTGGCCCAGACCACCTTCTCTGTCTGCTCCGCAGCCATTCACCTTGTAGGAAAAGTCCACGTTATCAAATACGATTTCCGAGGATGCCGGAACCACATCCGCGCCCTTTTCATCCATGACCGGCGTATCGTCAATGGAATTTGCCGTATCCATAGAAGCCGCCAGCATTTGCAGCAGGGAGGCCATGTTTCCGGCGTTTTCCAGATCATTGAACACCATAAAGGAAGCGACCACCAAAATCACGCCATAGGCCAATGACAGGGAACCGTTCAGCCAGAAGTAAATGGAGGCCAGGGGCAGCAAAACACTGAACACCCGGACAACAACCTGTTTCAGGGCATCATAGGGGACACTGGCTTTTGTCAGTTTCAGATTGTCCCGGCAGCTTGCCTTGATTGCGCTGTCAATGGACTGTGTGCTGTCCTTCTCCATACCGAAGGCTTTCACGATCCCCATCCCCTGGATATACTCCAGGACGGATTCCACAAGGCTTTCCTGTGTATGCTGCCGTACTCCGCTTAAGCGCGCAGATTTACGGAGTGCAAGCTCCGCCGCTGCAAGATAAAGCAGGACGCCGATAGCGGCAATCAGACCGTTCCTCCAGTCAAAAACCAGCAGGACGATGACAAGCGCCACCGAATTGAAAAATCCGCCCAACACAGATACCAGCACACGCGCCGCCGAATTTTCCACATCCCCTAACGTGGTGGTAACGATAGCGGTAATGTTCCCGATACTGTTCTTGTTAAAATATCCCATCGGGATGTAACGCAGCCGGTCTCCGATGTGGATACGCTTTTCCGCCACCATACAGTAGCCGGTTTCCGTCTGCTCCATCGTGGAGAAATAGGTCGTGATGATCCTTCCAACCAGGGAAACAGCCATGATGCCCAAAGAAATCCAGATAAACCGGCTGTCCCGGTTATTGGATACCAGCGCCTCCACCACGATAAAGAGGGCGGCAAACTGTAAAGCCGCAAACAGGCCGGAGAGGAACGCAAACAGCAGAGATTTTTTCAGCAGTCCCTCTTTGCTGCCAGCAAACGCAAAAATTTTTTTCAATGTTCCATACATTTGACAACACCCCCTTACATCTGATCATTTGCGCCGATATGCGCCTGCCACATATCCCGGTAAAGGGGACAGGTTTCCAGTAACTTATCATGTGTTCCCTGGGCATGGATAGTTCCATCCTTGACCACCACAATATTGTCCGCACCGATAATGGTAGACAGGCGATGGGCAATCACGATCAGCGTTTTACCCACTGTCAGGGCAGAGATTGCTTTCTGCACAACTGCCTCATTCTCTGGATCGATATATGCAGTCGCCTCGTCCAAAATGACCACAGGGGCGTCCTTCAGCATGGCGCGGGCAATGGCGATCCTCTGCCGCTCACCGCCGGAAAGATGGGAACCAGCGCTGCCGACAACGGTATCATACCCTTGATCCAACTTGCGGATAAAGGTGTCACAGCCACTTTGTTTTGCTGCCTGCTCCACCTCCGCATCTGTGGCGTCCGGCCTGCCCATGCGGATATTTTCCCGGATGCTGCGGTTAAACAGGTAATTATCCTGCGATACATAGGAAATCTGGGCGGCAATTTCAGACAGCGGTATCTCCTTCAGTTCATGGCCACCCAGGGTAATACTGCCGGACGTAACATCCCAATACCCAGCGATCAGCTTCGCCACGGTAGATTTGCCGGAACCGGACGGTCCTACAAGGGCGGTCATGGTTCCCGGCTGAATGGAAAGGCTCACATCATGCAGCACCTCAGTTTCCCCATCATAGGAAAAGGAAACATGGTCGAGTCCGATACTGGTATCTGCCAGATTTACCGGCGTATCTTTATGATCAAGTTCTTCCGCGTTCAATAGCTGGCTGATTTCCTCCACATTGGTTCCCAGTACAGCCAGGTCATCCGTAAAGGTAAAGACGGACATGATCGGCCCCACAAGCCCCAGGGAGAAAATCACAATGGAGAGGAACGCAGATAATTCCAGGCTGCCGGACAGCCAGAAGGCAAACCCACAAGGCAGCACACAGATCAGCACTGAGGGAAGGATCGCATTGTAGGCACTCATGGTTTTCTGGTTTTCCCGCATCCATTCCACATAGTAATTCGCATTGTAATTTACGGCGTCCGAATATTTCTTGTAGGAACCGGCCGACTGGCTGAATGCCTTGACAACTTCAATCCCGCCGATATATTCCACAATGGCGTTTGCCATATCTTTCCCGGCTTTGACCGCGCCCTCCCATTTCTTTGGGTAACTCATCATACCGACAGACATTACGGCAAGACCGACTACCAGCGTAACAAGGGACAACAGCGCCATGCGCCAGTCCATAATGAAAAGATACACGACAATTACCAACGGAACCAGGATGTTTGCGGTCATCTCTGGGATGAGATGTGCAAACGTGGATTCCATCCCTTCCACCCGGTCAACAATCGTTGTTTTATACTGACCGGACGGAGTATCCAGGATCGTCCCCATCGGAACGCGGGCCAGTTTTCCTGTCAGCCTCCACCGGATATCCCGCAGCGTGTAATAGGCCGCTGTATGGGAAACGGTCGTTGACAGACTGGAAAACAGCACTTTCCCTAGGTAGCCGCAAAGTGCGACCATGCAAGCTGTCACATAACGGGAAAAATCCTGCTCCCCGTCCAACATCATTGTGACGATATGCGCCACACAGAAATAAGGCACCATCTGACAGGCAACGCCCAAAACCGCAAGGACGACGCTGCCGATGAATTTCCCGTGATACGGTTTGCCCCAGCCCAATAAAACACTTATTGGCGACGCTTTCTTTTCTTCCTTCATTTTTCAGATCCCCCCTTTATGAAGTATTCTCTTATTTTTCTGAGGCCATCTTCATCCATTCCGTACTGGTCGATAATCGAACCATCCTCAAAATGAATGATGTCCGTACAGCAATCTAAAATCAGTTCCAGGTCATGGGTAATGACATACACAGTGATTCCGGCATCCCTGACCTGCCGTAATACATTTGCAACCTCTTTCATATGCCTGTAATCAAGTCCGCTGGTCGGTTCATCAAAAAACAGGATCGAGCGTTTTGAAGCGATTACCGAAGCAATCGCAACCCTTTGTTTCTGGCCACCGGACAGGGACATGGGATGCCTGTCCTTAAAATCCAGTAAATCTAACCGACTTAGGATTTCTTCTGCCCGCTTCTGGTTTGCTTCCTCCATACTGATCAGCACTTCATCAAGGACCGACTCGGTGAAAAGCTGATGATTTACCTCCTGCATGACCATATAGCAGGTATTCAGCCGGTCTTTCGGACGGTATTTCTTTCCGTTCCAGACAATCTCCCCGCAGCGCTTCTCCAAGCCGCAGAAACAGCGTGAAAAAGTGGATTTCCCGGCGCCGTTATTCCCGATAATTCCAACGATCCGGTTCGTAGGGATTTCACAATCCATGATATGTAAGGTTTCCGGTTCGTTTTTATAGGCAAAGTGGAAATTACGAAGCGCAAGGGCGGTCTTTTCCTGCTGCGGTAAAACCGGAGGCAGGAGACGCTCCAAAGCAAACGTGCGCAGTCCCATATCGGAACGCTGCTGCTCCGTGAGCTGCTCAAATTCTGCCGCAGAATAATCATGACTCACTTGCCCGTCTGCCAGATAGATAAACCGATCCGCTAGACCGCGAAGATAATAAAGCCGATGTTCCGATACAATGATTGTTTTCCCCTGCGATTTCCAAAACGCAAGAATCTTTCTCAAATCAAGGATGGAAGCCGCATCCAGGTTAGATGAGGGTTCGTCCATAACGAGAACATCCGGTTCCATAATGGATACCCCGGCACAGGCAATCTTTTGTTTCTCCCCGCCAGATAAGTGGAAGATATTACGGTCCATCAGCTTCTCCAGCCGGAAGTCCCGAACCGTTTTTGCCAGCCGTTCCCGGATGTCTTTTTCTGGCTGTCCAAGATTTTCGCAGCCAAATGTAATTTCACTGGTGGTATCCACATTGAAAAACTGGGACCGGGGGTTTTGAAACACGCTGCCCACAACTGCAGCTGTATCGTAAAGAGGCTGTTCGGAAACCTTGGCTCCATTTACCCATACTTCTCCTGTCATCTTTCCCTCATAATAATGTGGGATCAGTCCATTAATCAGGCGGGTGACCGTAGTTTTTCCACACCCACTTTCACCGCAAAGGACAACAAACTGACCATCCTCTATATTTAGATCAATATCCCGAACACCACCGGTATTTTCATTCTCTTCTCCATAAGAAAATGAAATATGGTCAATCTTTATCATAAGCTCACCCCCTTAAAAAGAAAAATACTGTCCCAGCAAAAACAGAGCGAAACATAAAGCACAGGGCAGGATCGCAATCATGTCCTGAACATGAAAACCAATCTGACATACGTTAGTCCGTTTGACCGGAGCGCCAAGCCCCCGCGTCAGTGCAGCGGCGGAAAGTTCATCTCCGATTTTCACAACAGACACCATCAGCGGTACAAGACGGTATTCCACCATTAAAAATGGATTTTTCCCTCCAAACCGGATACCCCTCATTTTCATTGCATCACTGATCGCCTGGTATTCTTCGCTGATCGTAGGGAAAAAACGAAAAATAACAGACAAAGGGATGACGATTTTCTCTGTCAGGTGCATACGTTCCATCGAACCGATAAACTCACTGACTGAGGTGGAGGAAAGCAGCCAGGCCCCCGTCATAATACCAGGGGCAAACCGCGTCATAATGGATGTCATCGCCAAAACCACAAAGGACAGCAGATCGCTTAATGTCGTCAGCGCTATGCGTTCCAGTGCAAAGCAGGCGAGATATAAAAGCAGGTACTTGCCTGCCGTTTTGAAGCGGCGTTCCGACAGGATCAGCACAAAGGGGATTAGGCTTAACACAGGTTTTACAAAATTCATAATCCCTTCGTTGCTGGTGCTGAACATCAATGTAGTAACCGTCAACAGCAAAATCAACTTCGTACGCGGGTCGAGCCGGATTCCTTTCCTTTTGTCCGTTGTGGCGGAAAAGGATACCCCCTCCATTATGCGATGCCCGCTTTCGCAAAATGTTTTTTCAGAAGCGTTTTCCCAAGCAGTCCGCCTAAAATGGCAAAGACAAAAATCCCGGCAACCACAAGGATAATGCTCCACATCGGCATAACCGCCATTACCCGGTCGGCATATTCCTCCCCGAAGCTGGCGGCAAAGCTGGCCCAGGAGTCCTCGACCATAAAATACATCGGAATATATGTACCTACCATCCACAGGCTAAATACAGCATAACCAAGGATGCTTTTCTTTGCACTTTTATAGTCGCCGGATTTCAAAATGAGATCCCCAAGCAGGCCGAAAATCAGTCCCATAGGAACACCCCAAAATCCCATGCCGGTAAGTCCCATCAGCAGGCCGCTCAAAACACCCATGATTGTAACCATGCCGAATTTCTTAACCCTTGTGAGGAACAGCATGAAAGGGATACCGGTAATCAGCGACCACAGGCTTCCGAGAACAGGAAGAAAGATCGGGATAAACCCAATCGGAATGGCGACACAGCAGCCAATGACAAAGTAAAGAACCGTGAACAGACCAAGGTTAATGAGGTCTTTTGCTTGTAACTTGTTATTCATGATGAATACCTCCACATTCATTTTCCGGTTAGCATCTTCTAACCTTTTTATAGGATAGCATAGTACCGGCTGATTCTCTACAACCAATCATCTTTTTAGCTCCAAACAGCACCGAGTTTTTCTGTTGACTGACTTTGACTGTGATCTTATAATAGAAGTGCAAGGCTCAAACAGAGCGGTTAACAGACCAAATGACAGGAGTTAGAAAATGAAGATAGATGAAATTATCAAGAAAAGCATTGAAATTCCAGGTATATCTATAAAACGGGGCGAATTTAGCGCAGAACTCATTCTAAAGGAGAGAGACGGGAAAGGTTCCATGACTTTTTTTCCTCTGTTCCCAGGAGTTACATTGGCTTATATTTTTGTGAATTCTCCCGCCTGGACAGCCCCAGACTTTCACGATAATGGCTCCATGGAAACAGGACCATTGCTCTTAAATTACTGTGTAACAGGACGATGCGAACTCATCCTGAATAACGGGAACTTTGTGTATGTGAAAGATGGGGAGATATCCTTAACCGAACGATTCGCCAGACAGCAATACGTTTATCCCCGCCGAATCTATGAAGGAATTGAGTTTTTTGTGGATATGGATACCGTAAATGCTCAAAGCTCCTGGGTAGAGGCTGAATTTGATATTGATTTCCACAGACTCAGAGATCTTTACTGCCCGGATGGGGGTACTTATATTGCGTCGGTTACGACTGAGATAGAAGAAGTCTTAAAAAAGCTGTGGTCATTATTGGATATTTCTGTTCCGCTGGCAATCCCACAAATGAAAATCTATACCCTTGCCCTGTTTTCACTGCTTCAAAATCTGAAAGAAATACCACCTTCCCAAGCCTGCACATTCTTCACAGAAACACAGGTAGACATTGCAAAACGTGTGGAAAAAATCATCACTTCTGATCTGCGCCAACACCATCCCGCGTGGGAACTGGCTGCACAGTTTTCCGTCAGTGAAACCAGCCTGAAGAACTACTTTCGGGGAGTTTATGGTCAAAATATATCAATTTATTTACGTGAAGTTCGTATGCAACGAGCTGCTGAATTACTCACTACTACAAAATTATCTGTATCGGAAATTGCAGAACAAGTTGGTTATTTGAATCAAAGCAAGTTTTCTTCGGCATTTAAGAAGCAGTTCAACGCTTCGCCATTAGAATTTAAGCGCCGCAAAAATTTAGAGAGAAATACTTCCAACTGACGGGTTCTAACATTTTTCACAATAAATAGTTTTATTAGAAACTCATGACAAATGAAGTCAGAGTCATTTCTTATATTATAGGAAGTGACTCTGATTATTATAATTTACACCACTTTACAACTTTTTCTGTTCCGACAGCAGATACCTTATTTTTGCTGATATTATCCATACTGGCCTTAGAATCCGCACATTCCATCCGGTTTCTATATCAGCATTTTTTATCCAGAATAACGGAGAAATCACTGAATGTATTTTATTATGCATGTTCCTATGCAAAGGTTGATTATTCCAGATTTATGAATACTACTGTCAGGATTGTTTTGAAGCTGATACCGGATTCATTGCAGACGCAGCCTGTATTTCTGTGCGTGGATGATACGATGGTATCTAAATTTGGCACAAAATTTGAAAATGTTTCAAAACTGTTTGACCATGCCGCACACAACGGTTCCAACTATCTGAATGGACACTGCTTTGTGAGTGTCATGCTCTGCGTACCTGTCTGGAATGGGGATAAAGTATATTATCTTTCACTTACTTTTTGTTTTGAATACTCTTCCAATAACTGACTTGCATTGTAATTTTTCTTTTAAAGAATATCTGAGCGGAAATCCTTTTTTAACTAAACGTAATTCATTTTGCACATTATAGCTGACAACATTCTATCCTAATATCAATATAGAAAACAATAATACATGCCTTCTTTCATCAGCATAATCATTGTATCAGGATAAAGTTCACAAAGTATCCGCAATACGTTCCCTTAAGTTCATGTCATTATTGAAATCGTACATATTTCAGTATAAAAAGTTCAGTATTCAAATTCTGATTATTTATAGTAAATATGGTCTATCAAAATGACTATTTTCTGTTTCATTATTTAACTTAACAAAACAATTCCTATGCATAAAGGCGGAATTCACTTTACATTTTCCCCATATATTTTTCTGCCATATGTACTGCCATAGCACCATCTGCAACAGCTGTTACTATCTGACGAAGTAACTTTGTTCTGACATCTCCTACAGCATAAACACCTGAAATACTCGTTTCAGTATTTTCACCTGCCACAATATATCCTTTATTATCCAGTTCTATCTGATTATCTAAAAAATCTATTGTCGGTTTTCTTCCTATGCTCACAAACAAGCCGTCACATTCTATAATGTTTTCTTCTCCTGTAACTGTATCTTTCAACCGCACACCAGTCAATCGTTCTCCATAAAGCAGTTCTTTTACTGTACTATTCCATCGAAACTCTATATTTTCAGTTTTCATCAGCTGGTCATTGTAAATTTTTGTTGCACGTAATGTATCTCTTCGATGAACAATGATAACTTTCTTGGCAATTCGACTTAAAAGAGTAGCATCTGATACAGCAGAATTTCCACCACCAACAACAACCACAATCTTATCTTTATAAAACATACCATCACAGGCGGCACAATAAGCAACTCCATGACCTATCAATTCTTTTTCTTTATCAAGACCAAGTTCTCTTGGATTTGCTCCTGTAGCTATCACTACTGTTTTCCCAATATAAATTCCCGAACTAGTTTCTACTCTCTTAAGCTTTCCTGCTAAATCCATATTAAAAACTTCTGCATATTCACTTTTAGCACCATATTTTTCCGCCTGTTTTTGCATTTTCTCTGCCAATGAAAATCCGTCAATTCCATTTTCAAAACCAGGATAGTTATCAATCTGCCATGTCAGTGACATCTGGCCACCTGCAGATAATTTTTCTAAAACAATTGTTTCAAGTCCTGCTCTGGCTGCGTATAATGCTGATGTATACCCACCAGGTCCTCCTCCCACGATAATCATATCGTAAACATGATTTTCATTCATACAACAGTCCTCCTATTTTATTTTTCCAAAGCTTCATTAATAAAGTTTTCTATCATTTTTTTTGATTCGGGTGCAACAATAGAATCTATTGCCTTTCCATCTCGATATAAAACCAGCGTAGGAATTATCTCAATCTTTTCAGCTTCTGCAATCTGTGGTTCTTCATCAATATTTACTTTTCCTGCAATAAGAATATCGCTGTATTCTTCACTTATTTTTTCATAAGCTGCTCCAATTCTACGGCAATAACCACACCACGGTGCCCAGAAATCAACCAAAACCGATTTTTCTTTATGAATTAATTGTCCAAACTTTTCTTTATTTATATTTATTGATGTCATATTTTTCAACTCCTTCTCCTGTTTGAACTTAATATACCTCATAAAAAGTCTTACTTCAGTGATGATATCACAGAAAAGATAATTTACTTTATTACACTTCTTTTTATTTCTATTTATGGCATATGCCAGTTATATAATTGACGCATCTAAAAAAAGCAAGTATACTATGTTCGTAAAGGAGATAACGGTTATGAACTTCGAAAATTATTTTCCAGTATGGAATGACTTAAATACAGCACAGAAAAAAATAATTTCAGACAATTTAATCACACAGTATGTAAAAAAAGGGACAATCATTCACAATGGAAACCTGGATTGCACTGGATTATTACTGGTTAAATCCGGGCAGCTTCGAACTTACATACTTTCAGATGAAGGACGGGAGATTACACTTTACCGTCTGTTCGATATGGATATGTGTCTTTTATCCGCCTCATGTATCATACGCTCCATTCAATTTGAAGTAACCATTGAAGCAGAAAAAGATACTGATCTTTGGATCATTCCTGCTGAAATCTATAAGGGCATCATGAAGGAATCTGCTCCTGTCGCAAACTATACCAATGAGTTAATGGCTACCCGTTTTTCTGATGTCATGTGGCTGATTGAACAAATCATGTGGAAGAGTTTGGATAAGCGAGTTGCTTCATTTCTTTTAGAAGAGACCTCTATCGAAGGAACAAATGAATTAAAGATCACTCACGAAACCATCGCCAACCATCTTGGTTCCCACAGGGAAGTTATCACTCGAATGCTCCGATACTTTCAAGGCGAAGGACTCGTCAAACTCTCCCGCGGTAAAATCACAATCCTTGATTCGAAAAGACTGGAAACTCTACAAAGATCATAAAACTGTTTTCTATAACATCTAAAGAATCCTCCATTTATCAGAATTATAAAAGTCATTCTAATAAATGGGGGATCTTTTTATACTACGAAAAAATTATAAAAATATTATGATTATTTTTTATAATCCATACCGCATGCATATGCCCTTTCGATCAGCGCACGGTCATTAACCACTGCATCATAGAAGCGGAATCCACCGGAAAAGTTATATGTTTCATATCCATTTCCTTCCAGAATACGGCTGGCAATGTAACTGCGCAGACCACTTTGGCATATCAGATACACAGGCTTTCCTTTCTCAATTTCGTTAATTCGTTCCCTCAGTTCATCTACAGGAATATTGTTGAATCCATCCATATGCCCCCTGTTAAATTCACCTACCGTTCTCACATCCAACAACACCACATTTTGATCTTTAGAAATCTTATCCATATCTTCCAAATGCCATTGTTTTAAGGTACCTTTCGCTATATTGTCTATCATGAATCCAGCCATATTTACAGGATCCTTGGCAGAGGAATAAGGCGGTGCATATGCGAGATCTAAATCTTTCAGCTGGGTTGCCTTCAGCCCTGCATGAATTGCTGTTGCCAGCACATCAATACGTTTATCAACGCCTTCATATCCAATAATCTGAGCACCAAGCAAACGATAGGTTTCTTTTTCAAAAACCACCTTCATGGTCATCACTTTTCCACCAGGATAGTAACCGGCATGACTCATAGGAGAAAGAATTACTGTATCTACCTCTAATCCTGACTTTTTGGCATTGGTTTCATTGATACCTGTAGTGGCTGCTGTCATATCAAATACTTTGATAACGGAGCTTCCCTGACTGCCCAGGTAACGACTATCACCACCACAAATGTTATCCGCGATGATCCTGCCCTGTTTATTAGCAGGTCCCGCTAAAGAAATCAGCGCATCATCACCCGTAACATAATGTTTTACCTGAACTGCATCACCTGCTGCATAAATATCCGGTACAGAAGTTTCCATTCTGTCATTCACTACAATACTTCCCTTGATGCCAAGTTCCAGACCAGCTTCTTTTGCTAATGCTGTGTCTGGTGTGACTCCGATTGCTAGCACCACCATATCAGCCTGAAGGGATGGATTATCTTTTAATAAGATCTCCACTCCATTGTCTTTTCCTTTAAATCCTTCTACTGTATAGCCTAGTACCAGTTTTATTCCATGCTTTCTCATTTCATTATGGATCATGGATGCCATATCCGGGTCAAATGGATTCATCAGCTGCTTAGGCCGCTGGACAATCGTAACATCCATGCCAAGCTCCCTCAAATTTTCTGCCAGCTCTAAACCAATAAAACCGCCGCCAGCCAATACAGCCGATTTTGGATGATTCTTATTTATATATTCCTTTATCCGAAAAGTATCTTCTACAGTACGAAGTGTAAATAGTTTATCAATACCTACTCCAGGAAGTCTCGGCTGTGTTGGCTTTGCACCTGGAGAGAGGATCAGCTTATCATAGTTTTCTTCAAATATCTCACCATTCTCTAAATTTTTCACTGAAACCGTTTTACGTTCCGGATGTATGGAGATAACTTCATGATGAATTTTCATGTTAATACGGAAGCGTTTAAAAAAACTCTCTGGTGTCTGTAGTGTAAGTTCTTCCGGGTCTGTGATCACGTCTCCAATATAATATGGAAGTCCACAATTTGCATAGGATATGTATCCGGATCTTTCAAACACAGTAATTTCAGCATGTTCATTCAGTCTGCGTATTCTTGCTGCGGCTGTAGCTCCTCCGGCTACACCTCCTACAATTATTACCTTCATCTTATTTTTCCACTTTTCCTGAGTAAGCTGCAATGCCACCGATATTATTTACTTTAGAATATCCCATTCGTTGCAGTATCCCAGTTGCCTGGCGGCTTCGTGAACCGGAATAACAGTATACAAACAGTGAGATATCCTTATTCTTCGCTACAGAAGCAATATTGTCAAGTTGCTGCAACGGCACATTTTTACTTTCTGGTATATGTCCTTCCTGATATTCCTGCGGTGTACGTACATCCAGCAGAACTGCATCATCAGTCCTTTTATATTCTTCTATGCCTTGATTAATATTCGACTGTTTAAAGAGATCAAAAAATCCCATTAGCCCACCTCCCTAAAGCATTTCTAAAATCGCATTCTTAGGTCTCGCCCCTGAAACCTGCTGTACAATCTTCCCATTCTTCATAACCACTAAAGTCGGAATGCTCATAATACTGAACTTATTTACCAGTTCAGGCTCTTCATCTACATTAATCTTTCCAACTTTAATATCTCTACGCTCACTTGCAATCTCCTCTACAATAGGTACTACCATGCGGCAAGGCGCACACCAAGATGCCCAAAAATCTAAAAGAACGGGTTTATCGGAATTCAGTACTTCGTTCTGAAAATTATTTTTATTGATATTAATAGCAGACATTTTACAGTCCTCCTTATCTTTTTCTTTTTGTAGATTTATTATAGTCTTAATTTCATTTATTTTCCGTGATTACATCACCATACCTCATTAACTTAACTTCTTGCCATACCATCTACACTTAATATAACACCTGTAATGTAACTCGCCTCATCTGAAGCAAGAAACACAAACGCATTGGCAATATCTTCTGGCTGTCCAAGACGACGCAATGGAATTCTTTCAATCATAGGTTCGATAACTTCCTTTGGCACGGCCTTCATCATATCAGTTTCTGTAATCCCAGGTGCAACAGCATTAACACGAATACCTTTAGGTCCTAGTTCTCTTGCTAATGATACAGTCAATCCGTTTACTGCAAACTTCGATGCCGGATAAGCAAACCCACTTGGCTGTCCCGAAATACTCACCATGGAAGAAGTTGAGAGAATGACCCCCTTGCCTCTTGCCACCATACATTCTGCTGCTACACGAGTAGTATTAAATACTCCTTTTACATTTAGATCCATGACTTTATCAAAAGTCTCCTCTGTATAATCCATAAATGAGGTGTTTTCTGAAATCCCTGCATTATTTACCAGTATGTCGACACATCCATATTTTTCAGTTGCCTCTTTAAAAGCCTTTCTGACAGACTCCATGCTTGCCAGATTTGGACTAATTCCAGCAACTATTGCATTGGGATATTTTTCTTTTAATTTATCTACAGCAACATCTGCCGATTCCTGTGAACTTGCTGCCAACACAACTGAAGCACCTTCCTTCAAGAATTTATCAGCTGTAGCAAATCCTATACCACGGCTTCCACCCGTAATGATTGCAACTTTATCTTTTAATCTCATTTAGACTACCTCCTTACTTTGTTTGTAGTTACATTATAAGCTAAAGGTAAATCATTTTCTGTGATATCATCACAAACTATCGCAATAAAAAACCCTGTTGCTCACACACGCACCAGGGTTTTTGTTTATCTATCCGTATTTAAATAATCAGAATTTTATTCAACTTCTGAAAACTGATCTTTTCCAACATTACATAATGGGCATTCAAAATCTTGTGGAACGTCCTCCCACTTTGTTCCTGGTGCAATACCACCTTCTGGATAACCTTCCTCTTCATCATATTCCCATCCGCAAACGTCACATACATATTTCATTAGTTTGTTCCTCCCTTTACCTTCTCCCTGCATTTTTGGCAAATACCTTTAAATGAAATATCCTAATCCAAAAATTCGATTCCATGAGTGTTATGAATTCTTTCCAGCAAATCCGGTATTTCATCCATATCCACATCTGAAACTTCACCGCATTTTGTACACCTGACATGGTAATGATTTTTCAATGAAAAATCGAACCTATTCGCTCCATCCGGAACTTCAACCTTCCTTAACGAACCCTCATCTACCAATATATCAAGATTTCTATATACAGTTCCTTTTCCGATTGTAGGATATGCTGCTTTTATATCTTGCGTTCGATTGTTTCCAACTCCCGCCGTTTTTTTCTATCAGTTTTTTCTGATTTAACAACTTATCTTCTATCACGTCGATGTCTCTGTTTCCCAAAAACTCTCCAATCTGACCCAATGGCATATCCAAAACGCGCAAGTAACGAATCGTATTTAAAACCTCAAACTGACGTGCACTATAATAGCGATAGCCTGTTTCCGGATCTGTGTATTCTGGTTTCAACAGACCTGCCTGTTCATAATGCCGCAGGCTGCCAACACTGATATGAAACATTTTTGCCACATCACCAATCTGGAATAATTTTTTATTCTCCAAGCTGTTTCTCCTCATGAATTATGTCTGTCATTTTCTGATCAAAACAAGCATCAACCTGTGAAGCGATTTCTCCATCAAGCCATCCTTTTTCTACCATATCATTTAAAATACCGTAAGCTTTTTCATGTGGCATTCCCTGTTTATACGGGCGGCTTTCTGTCAGTGCCTGATAAATATCGACACACGCCATGATGCGTTCCTGTGTGTTTAATTCAGCAGCTGTTTTTCCAAATGGATAGCCTGTCCCGTCCAGTCTTTCATGGTGAAAGGCAGCCCAGTCACATATCTCTTCAAAATCATCGATTTCTGACAGAATAGAATAAGTATATGCTGCATGGTGTTTCATAACTGCAAACTCATCATCCGTCAGTCTTCCCGGCTTCTCCAGAATTTTGTTACCTATGGCAACCTTTCCAATGTCATGCAGCGCTCCTGCAAGATACATTTTCTGCATTGTCTCCTCATCAAATCCCATAAATCTGGATAATTTCTCAGCATCTGCAGCCACACCTATGGAGTGTGTACTCGTAAATGGTGATTTATAGTCTACGATGCGTGCGAAAAATTTCGCCAGTGCTTTAATCTGTTCAAAGCTAAGATCTTGTTTTGTACGCGGCACTCTGTTCCATAAACGAGTCTCCACATCTTTTTCTCCAAGTGACAGAAAATGTTGTTCAGAAAAAGCATGTCTAAATGCTTCTATACATTCTTCATCCGCTATAGAACCTGTGATTTCCTGAAGAAATGCTTCTACCTTCTGCCAGGTGTCTGAATCAAAAGAATCACTGCAGCAGACCTGGTCAAGCAGATCGCATAGATGGATAATTCGTGCAAAAACCGGTACTTCTGTCCATTTTTTTCCAAAAGGTCCACTTCCATCTGCATTCTCATGATGATACAAAATGACATTCTTTATATCCGTATGGGATGGAATGTCTTTCATGTTCTTCTCACCTGCCGCACAGTGAATTCCCAGCTCCAGTGGAATCGCCGAACCTATTGCACTTGCAATATCATTGTGTAATTCTTCCTGAATATATTGAGTCAGTGCATTATCATGTAACAACGCACCGGCTGTCAGATCCTGCAGACTCTCCCCCTGAATTCCCATCTGTTCTGCCATGCAGACACTCATATATGCAACACGCTTCGCATGCTTATCTGTTACATGCACTAACTCTGCTTCCACACAGTCCAATGCATAGGAACACGCTCCCAACAATCCCAAAACATCTAATTTCATCCCCTTTTGTCTCCTGTCTGTATTATATATCTGACTGTTATTTTATCACAAAAAATTTATATAAAAAAGGTTTCATTATTATTTATACAAAAATAACAGGCAAATCTTTATCTGCATAATTATCAAATAAAAGACGGGATTGTATATCATCATTATTATATTGTCAATAATATAGTAATAATTCTCATTATTACTAAAAGATGCTCATGCTGAGCATCTTTAATCTAAATCATTGTTCTATTTTTCGTTCAAAAACATATTCAGTATCTGATGATAAATCAGACCGGAATGAATAACCAAGTCTGTCGAATTTCTTAATATCCACCGGATTCTCAATATTATTTTCTGCCATAAATCTGACCATTTCACCACGAGCCATCTTGGCATATGTACCTTTTGTTACCATTTTATCTCCAGAAGCTTCACAAAATGTAACCGAAATATATCTGTCCTGTGGTGTCAAATACTTTTCTATACATTTTGAGTATTCTTTTGATGCAAGATTAATGATAATCCTGCTGTCATCTATTACTGAACGGTATAACAAGTCACCCCAGTACTCATACAGATTTTTGGAATCTCCAATCCTGATCTTTGCCTGCATTTCCAAACGATAAGGTGTCACACCATCCATTGGTTTCAGAGCACCATAAAATGCAGACAATATTCTCAAATGATTTTGCACATACTCAAGCTGCATATCTTCAAACACAGATGGTGCCATATATTGAAAAGCAATTCCTTCATATGATAAAACAGCCGGACTGAGCATCTGATAAAGATTCATATTTGCCAATCTATTGAAATTTTGTTCTGCAATCTTGTCATTACATTTCCAAATTCCTTTCAGTTCCTCTTTTGACTTACTTTTCAACCAACTTTGTATCTCTGTCGTCTTTTCAATAAATTCAGGCAATGCATCCGGTTCAATACTGTCAGTATCTGTAATCATCTTTTTAGCAGGGGATAATATTATCTTCATTAATCTAATTCCTTGAGCATATTTTCAGGATCATCTGCAGCCTTGACTTTATCATTTGCCTTTATAATAATCCCCTGTTCATCAATAAGATATGTGGTTCTTACTACTCCCATAGAGACTTTGCCATAATTTTTCTTTTCTTTCCAGACATCATATGCTTCAATAACTTTACGCTCCGGATCTGCTAATAGAGTAAATGCCAGTCCGTATTTTTCTTCAAATCTCTTGTGAGACGCTACAGAGTCCTTGCTTACTCCGAGAATAACAGCTCCCTTCTCAGTAAACTGTGGATAACGCTCAGAAAAGCCACATGCCTGCTTCGTACATCCTGGTGTATTATCCTTTGGATAAAAATATAAGATCACTTTTTTTCCTGCATAATCGCTTAATTTATGCACTTCTCCGTTCTGATCCGGCAATTCAAAATCCGGTGCTTTTATTCCTAACTCTAACATTTACTATTCCTCCGCTTTTGTATTTTTCACCTGTTTTCTTGTTCTTTTATTACCCGAAATCATTTTATGACCAGAATAGACTGCCATAATCATACATATCAGAGAGCCAAATGCAAAGTATTTGTGTGCTGCTTTTAACCCTTTATATCCTGTATAAAAAGTTCCAATCATTGTGATTAAAGCTCCTACTGACCAATATTTATGTGCTTTCATGTAATTCCTCCATTTTTTCAGTGTATTCAATTCTAATTATATGCTACCATATTCCTATGTCAATTTGATAATAGAGCATTCCTATAAAATTTTTCAAAATATCATTGTCAAAACTATGTATTGTTATCCTTTAATTTTTCTTTGAAATAATTGACAAAAAGTTTGCTTTCAGGAGATTACTATTTAATCTTTTTTCCATCTATATATAGTTGAAATTTATCAGGATTATTGACAACATCATAGTCCTTTCCGTATTCTACAGGTCTATATTCGGCTGTCATTACCGATTCCCCGTCTTCAATATCCTCTTTCCATAAATAGATGTTCATATCAATGCTCGTCGCATATCCTCTGTCTGTGGAAAATTTTGTCGAATGAAAAGAATCATCCTTGTACATCTGCAAAAGTTTTCTTGCAAACGCTTCTCTATCCTCTATATCTTCCCTATTTGCGACCACGGTTATATTTTCATCCCGATTTACAGAAAAAGTTCCAACTACATCTGGTTCGCCTTCTTTATGACTGGATTCAAATTTCCCATAAATACTTCCTGCAGCAATTATCAAAATTGCTGTTCCTGAAATTACTGCAATTATCTTTTTCTTCATATTTTTAATTTCCTTTTAATTTTTTTACTGCGTAATTGATTACTTCTTCCGGTGTGGGCTGTCTCCTTTAAGTGTCATTTTCTTCCATTCTTCCTGTACAGCCGGGTCAGGATTATCAAATCCTGCATCTATGGCTATCTGCATTTCTCTGCGTACTTCTTCTGGTGTTGTGTTATACTTTTCTGCAATCTTCTCATATATAGTTTTCTCTCTCATTCATTTTCCTCCGATATATAAGTGGAATTATATCTTGTTCTATAAAATCAATTTAGCATATTTCTGTTGGCATGAAAAGAAACTTTACAACTTAAAATTGGATAAAAAGGACAAAAAAGAAGAGCTGCTTGCTCTTCCCATATAGTAGTAAAATAATATGTCATGCCGGCGCAATATATTACCTAGAATATCGTTATAACAGGAAAGGGGCTGCATTGTGACAGCCCCTAGTTTACTTCATCACGTTGTCTACATTCTGAATGAACTCGTTCCCTGGTTTATTTTAGCATTGGTCTGGATTTTGTTTCATAAAGATAAATTTTGCCACAGAGCGGTCGTATGTTTTAATGTGTCCAAACAGCCAGTCGATTACATTTTTCTGTACAAGTTCACTGAACCGATCTGTTGGTCCTTCATACTCCTGAAGGTATTCATACAGTTCCTGAATTGTCTTTCTAAACTCTTCATGTTTTTCATAATGTTTTTCACGCTCTGGATAACCGGATTTTTCCTGAAGCTTTTCCTCTTCTTTGAAATGAAAGTCAGTATATTCATCCAGATAATCCAGCATTTTGATTGCTTTTACTTTGCTGTCACCATTTTGACAGGCAGTTACAAAGTTCTGGATACGGTCGATCAATTCTTTATGCTGGGTATCAATTGTTTCATTTCCTGTTACTAAATTGTCATCAAAGGTAATGTTTAAATCGTAAGTCATAATTTGACCTCCATTTCTTTTATATGTTCTCTTAGGATCTTTTAATGTCTGGCAGTTTCGTACCTGCATTTTCTGCTTAGTCTTCTACAGGAACGAAAACATCTTTTCCTAATCCGCAGATTGGGCATGTCCAGTCATCTGGAATATCCTCAAATGCAGTTTCTGGCTCGATACCAGCGTCTGGATCTCCTACTGCCGGATCATAAATATATCCACATGGTTCACATTCATATTTTATCATAGTCATTTTCCCTTTTCAATGTCGATTTATTTTTGTTACCAAGTTCCTAACAATTTTTCTAACACTTTGTTTCTTGTATATTTGTATTATACATGATAATTATTCTCTTGTCAATAATAGTAATTATTATTATTGTACTTAGCATAAACTTAGTTACTGTTCAGAGGTATGCATAAGTCATTGTAAAAAATGACGAAATTTATTTTTTTATTTTGTGGATAACCATTCGCGGCAGGAAAAACTGTGTTTATAGTTTTTCCTGCTGTTCTTTTTGTTAAAAGTTATACACCAGATTTTAGTTTTGGGAATCCATTCTTGAAGTTTCAAGGTCTGCATGAATACTTTTTTTATTATAAAACAGCTATTTATCCACAGTCAGATTGACGAAAAGGCATTTTCTGGTGATTCGCTTTTTTTCTATGTTTCTGTTATACTTTTTCTCAAGAAAGAGAGGTTCACTTATGGATATTGATTTTAAAGAAGAACTTAGAAAACGTGATGAACTTCTTGCCGGTTATCTCAAACAGATTGAGATCCAGGAGGAATTTATCCAGAAACAAAAAGAATTGATTGAATATCTGGAAGAGCATATCTCAAAGATTACAGACATTGTCAGTGGCGTTTGATTATAACTGTACTGGAGGAAAACATATGCCTGATGCGTATGATTACATCTCACTCATGTGTCGGCTGAAAGCCGCACAGACAAGAAATAAAGAACTGGAATCCGGTGAACACTATATTAAGCTGAAAGAACTCCATCAAAAGGAGTGCAGAACCTATGAACGTAAGATTCAGGCGCTGCTAACGGAGATAGCGGATGCACATAAAGAAACCATCCGTGTCCGCAATTACTGGTTTCAGGTACTGGAGAATATGCTGCTGGAGTTTGAGGCAATACAGAAAAAAGCTGAACAGAAGCTCCGGAAGATGGAGAAACGTGCTCTTCTTGCTGAGAGACAAAGAGATGATGCATTGGAGAAAGCAAAAGAATTCCGCCTTAAGTTTTATGAAACCGCCACCCAGCTGGAAGAAGAACAGGGAAAGAATCTGAAACTTCATGCACAGATCAACCGTGATTATGAAAACTCATCTATTCCTTCTTCTAAAACCATCCGACAGAAAAAGATTGCAAACAGCAGGAAAAAAACAGGAAGGAAACCCGGCGGGCAGCCAGGACATAAAGGACATGGCCGAAAGAAGCAGGAGCCTACACAGCCGGTGATCCTTCTTACACCACCGGGAGAAGTGCTCGATGACCACGCTTTTAAGAAAACAGCAAGAACAATCATAAAACAAATGGTAAGCATCCGAATGGTACTGGATGTAAAAGAATACCATGCTGATGTTTATTATAACAGCCAGACAGGTGAACGCGTACACGCTGCATTTCCAGATAGCGTTATTGATGATGTGAATTATGATGGCAGCATCCGGGCATTTCTATTTCTTCTGAATAACGACTGTTGTACCTCTATTGATAAGAGCAGAAAGTTCCTGTCTGATCTGACAGATGGAAAACTGAATATTTCCAAAGGCATGATAAGTAAACTCAGCAGGGAGTTTGCTTTAAAAACAGAGCCTGAGCGCAGGGAAGCCTATGCAGATATGCTGCTTTCCCCAGTCATGCATACGGATTGTACAAACGGCAGGGAAAACGGAAAAAGCTGTCAGATCTATGTCTGTGCAACCCCTGATGGAAAAGCACTGTACTTTGCCCGTGAGAAAAAAGGACACGAGGGAGTAAAAGGGACTGTTACAGAGGATTATCAGGGGATCCTTGTCCATGACCATGATATTACCTTTTATAATTATGGAGCAGATCACCAGGAATGCCTTGCCCATGTGCTGCGTTACCTGAAAGATAGCATGGATAATGAACCAGACCGCACATGGAACAAAGAGATGCGTTCACTAGTACAGGAAATGATCCATTTCCGAAACGAATGCCAGCCATTTCAGGAACCGGATCCGGTAAAGGTATCTGAATTCGAAAAAAGATACCGTGAGATACTGGAAACAGCCAGGACGGAATACGGAAACGTTCCAGCAAACAATTATTACAGGGACGGGTATAATTTATTCCTGAGAATGGAGAAATATATGCAGAATCATCTACTGTTCCTGCATGATTCAAGAGTACCTGCCACTAATAATGAAGCCGAAAGGCTTCTAAGAAACTATAAGCGGAAACAGGCGCAGGCTGTGACATTTAGGAGTTTCGAAAGTATCGATTACCTCTGCCAATGCATGAGCATGCTTGTTTTGATGCGCCTTGAAGAACCGGCAAATATATTTGACAGAGTGTCCAGGATATTTGGATAAGAAAACCGATGGCTTTGACTGTTATTAGTCTACACCATCGGTTTTCTCATGTCCAGCTAACCTCTGAACAGTAACTTTTGATTCTCTTCATACATTCATTATAGCTTTTATCATCCATTTTATTTGCCCCAAACAGCCGCTGCATTCGACCTTACAAGCAGTTCTTCCACAGGCAGACCAATCGGACAAATATCATGACAAGATAACGACTTCCCGCATCCTTCAAAAAATCTCTTCTTATATTCAGCAGAAATCTCATTCAAATGAGTGCTTTCCTGTTCTTCATTCAGAATCCGAAATGCGTTGACTGCAGCAACAGTGCCTGCGAAAGTCCCATTTGCAGAGAAGTTAGGACACACTTCAAGGCAACAGCCACACATCAGACAGCGTGCCGACTGGTATCTCGGTTCATGTGTCCACGGATTCATATAAGCTTCACTTTCAAGCCAAAGGTTCAGTTTTTTCAAATTTTCAAACAGAATTGACCGGTCAACGATCAAATCTCTTACAAGCGGAAATTTGCTTAAAGGTTCCAAGGTGATTGTAGAACCTTTTAACGTATGTAGAAATGTAGAGCATGCCAGCCTCGGACGTTCGTTAATCAGCATGGCGCAAGCCCCACATTTTCGCACCATACAGCTACATTCCCAGCTGATGGGAGTAACTATATTCCCTGAATTATCTTTCAAAGGTGTTCTACTGTTCAATTCCTTTAGAACATTGGCAACAGAGCTGTTTTTGCTTCCGTCAAACTCAAATTCCTGCCAATAACTGTCTGATTTCTGACTCTCCTGCCGCCTGATTCTTATTTTATATACCAAGTGAATCACCGCCTTTCTGGAACAGGTACAAAGGAAATCTGTATCTGCTTTCCATCAAATCTGGCTACCGTTGTTTTAAGGTAATCATCGTCATTGCTCTTCGGATAATCCTCCCGCCAGTGTGCACCACGGCTTTCTTTTCTTGCAAGAGCACTCTTTAGAACTGCCATGCCAAGCAATGGAAGATTTCCTGTCAGCGCTTGTACCGTTTGAATCCCATTTAACAACGTATTCTCATTTCTGACAACGCCCATAGTATCCTGCATCACTTTGTTTAATTGCTTTATTTCTGAAATTTGAGACGTTGGTGGAAAATCTATCTGTGTCGCACAAGATAGATCTACTACATCTGCCTGTTCACATGCTGATTTTGCCGCAACACGTCCTCCGTATAACGCTCCTAACAGAGAATTTCCACCAAGACGGTTGGCACCATGATATTGGGCACAGCATTCTCCGGCAGCGTAAAGATTCTGAATCGGCGTTCTGTGCTGCTCATCCACCAGAATGCCTCCCATAAAATAGTGAATTCCCGGTAAAACAGACACCGGTTCCTTTCGTATATCTTTATGCAGATAGGTCATACAATCGTCTGCCAGACCAGATAGCTTATTTGAAATAATCTCCTCCGATATTTCCATCATGTCAAGAAATACCTCTGATTCATGGCTGACCTTCCATATCTCTCTGGCGGTAATATCTCGTGGCATCAGATTTCCAAGCTCCGGGTATTTTTCCTCCATGAAATACCATTGTTTTCCATCTTTCATGGCAAACAACCTGCCACCTTCCCCTCTGGCCGCCTCGCTGATGAGCATGCGTTTTCCACCACATTTCACAGTTGTCGGATGGTACTGGATCATCTCGCCATTTGCCAGAGGAACACCAAGCCGGAACAATTCTGCGGTGACTTCTCCTGTATTGCTCAGCGAACCCGTTGTATTTCCAAACAATCCGTGCATACCACCGGTGGCAACAATAACCGCATCCCCCGGTAATTCCACAGTCTCCTGACTGTATTCATCCCTGATTACGCAGCCACAACAAATATTGCCACACAGACGAAGTGTTAGGAAAGAATGATGGCTGAACCGTTCTACCATACCAGATGCTTCTTTCCTGCGAACAGCGTCTATCATAGCTGTCATGATCTGCTTCCCGGTATCGCTCTGTGCAAAAGCAGTCCGTTTCTTTTTCTGCCCGCCAAAATTCCGCAGATCCACATCATCATAGCCACTCATGTTAAATTTAACTCCAAGTTTTAGCAACCAGTGCACCAGCTCCGGTGCTGCCTGTGTCATTCCCCAAACTGCATTTGGATCTGCCAGACCACATGCTGCCTTTATTGTATCTGTAAAATGTTCTTCGGGACTGTCGTTTTCATCTTTTGTATTCAAAGCTGCGTTGATACCGCCCTCCGCCATAACAGACTGTGCCCGCTCTGACGGAAGGGAGGAAACCAGTTTTACATTGCATCCATTTTCCGCTGCCTGCAAAGCCGCTGAAAGTCCTGCCAATCCAGCACCTATAATAATAATTGTCTTACTCATAGATATTGCCACCCAATATAATATAAAATAACCGCTCCCGCTATAAAAAGAAGAAGCACCGAAAGGATCAAATAAATATCGCTCCTTCGTTCTTTATAACTAATGATTCCCAGTGATACGAGCAATGGGCGTATATTGATAAAAATATGAACAAAGATTGCCGCTACGAACAAAAGCTGAGTTACCATCTTTACCGTTGTAAAAGGGAACAAAATATATGTCCCATTCTGCACCTTTCCAAACAAGCCAATATGGAATAACAGCAGAATCAGTATTGCCATCCCACTGGCTCGTCTCGCCCAAAATATGGCGTTCTGTTTCAGATACATCTTTCCTGATTGCTTCGCTGTCTGTAAACTCTGAACTGTCAGGATGACACCAATCACCGTATGCACAACAAGAATACCAACACCAATCCATGCAAGAAGTTTCCCTGCACTACTTCCAACTCCGTTCAGCATAAAGCTGCCCATGATTCCATGAATCATAAAAATGAGAAGCATTAAAACAGACAAAATCGTATTCCATTTTCTCATAAATTCCCGCTCACCTCATTTCTTCGCTGTCCATGATCATATAGTCCATCTGTGTTAGCGTTGTAACGTCAATAAAATCATCCGATGCCAGGAATACATCATACTTTCCACTTACCACTCTTGATAGCATCATTGTGTTACTGTACTCTTTCAGATCTACGAAAAAGCCGGCCTGTTCCAACCTGTCACAGAGTTTCTTAGCATAACTGACAAGCGGATAATCCGTCTCAGATACATATAACCGAAAACTAATGTCCGTTTTCATGAGATCTGTTTCATTTGTTTCCGAATCGTCCAGTGCCAATTCTTTTAATTTATTCCGGGTGTTCTCGTTGTCGAGACCATCTGACATCATATTAATACCGAGAACATAAGAGCCTTCCAACTGTGCGGAGGCTTGAGCCGCCTTTTTTGACTTCGGTGTTGCTCCTGTGACTGCATCAATCATAGAAGGCGGTGAATGTAATATGACACCAAAACCTACAAGAAAAACAATCGTAACAACTAACAGAATCAGTTTTCGTTTCACATTCCCACCTCATTTCCTATTTTTTCAAAATTCTCATTGCGTTCAAAACAGCAATTATGGTAACGCCTACATCACCAAATACAGCTTCCCACATTCCCGCAATACCAAGAGCGCCAAGAATCAGGAACACACTCTTAATTCCAAGGGCAATCACTATATTCTGCATGACAATTTGCTTTGTCGCTTTTGCCACATCAATCGCATCCACCAGCTTAGATGGTTCATCTGTCATCAGAACCACATCCGCAGCTTCAATGGCCGCATCTGAACCAAGACCACCCATTGCGATACCAACATCCGCACGAGCAAGGACAGGAGCGTCATTGATACCATCACCAACAAAAGCTAATTTGCTTCCCTGTCTCTTTTTACTGTCCAAAAGCTCAACCTTTTCCACTTTTTGATCAGGAAACAGTTGTGCATAATATTCATCCAACTGCAATTCTTCCGCAACAGCCTTTCCGATTTTTTCATCATCACCAGTAAGCATGACTGTTTTTTCCACACCGATATGTTTCAAATCAGAAATTGCTTTTTTGCTGTCCGGCTTTACTTCATCTGTTATCAAAATGCATCCGGCATATTGACCATCTACTGCTACATAAACCTTTGTACCAACTTTTTCACAGGCTGTGTACTCCACATGCTCTGAATCCATAAGTTTCGTATTGCCAGCATAAACTTTCTTCTTTCCTGCCATGGCACTGATTCCATATCCGGAAATTTCCTTGTAATCAGAGATAACTGATTGGTCAATTTCTTTTCCATAAGCAGAGAGAATGGATTTTGCAATAGGATGGTTAGAAAAGCTCTCTGCCTGGACCGCATACTCCAGAACCTGTTCTTTTGAAAATCCATTTGCAGGCAGAATATCAGTCACATTGAAAACACCCTTTGTAAGTGTTCCAGTTTTATCGAACACAATAATGCTGACATTATTAAGCGCCTCTAAATAATTACTTCCTTTTACAAGAACACCTCGTTTAGATGCCGCACCAATACCTCCGAAGAAAGTCAGCGGGATTGAAATGACCAATGCACATGGGCAAGATACCACAAGGAAAACAAATCCTCTGCGAATCCACTCTGTCCAACCTCCACCAAGAAGGATCGGTGGCAGAATTGCCAGAATAGCTGCTAAGATTACAACAACAGGAGTGTAATAACGTGCAAATGTAGTAATGAAATTTTCTGTTGGTGCTTTTCTACTGGACGCATTCTCCACAAGATCAATAATCTTTGAAGCAGTAGATTCACCAAATGCTTTCGTTGTCTTAATCGTTAAAACACCCGTCTGATTCATACAACCGGAAAGTGCTTCGTCTCCTTTATGAACGCTTCTCGGAACCGATTCTCCAGTTAAAGCCCTCGTATCCAGCATAGAATCTCCATCCAATACCACACCGTCTAATGGGATTTTTTCACCAGGCTTTACAATAATAATCTCACCAATGGCAACACTTTCAGGAGATATGGTAATCAATTCTCCGTTCCTTCTGACTGTAGCACAATCCGGACGTATATCCATTAAATCTGATATAGATTTTCTGGAATGCTCAACAGCCAATGACTGGAAAAATTCACCAACTTGATAGAACAGCATAACAGCAACTGCTTCCGGATATTCACCAATGGCAAAAGCACCAATCGTAGAAACGCTCATCAGGAAATGTTCATCAAACACACGTCCATTTGAAATATTCCTCACAGCTTGCCATACAACATCCCCGCCAAGAATAATATAGGAGACAATGAGAAAAACTAACTCGACAGGCAGTGGCACTTTCGCAAAAACTGTCAATGCCATACCAATACCATAGATTGCTGCGCCAATCGCTAAACGAATCGTCAACTTCTTGTCCTCATTGTTATAGAATGTATTGGTATCCTGTTTTTTTGCAGGTATATAGTATTCCTGTGCAATTTCGGAAACTTCTACATCTGGCTCATGGCTGTGGACAATCGTTTCAATCTGACTGGCTATTGTATTTGCGGCAACTGGAGCAACATTGATTGTCAGCGTCTGCTTCATTAAATTTACAACTGAGGATTGTACTCCATCCAATTCTCCGACTTCTTTTTCAATTTTTGCGGAGCAGTTCGGACAGTCCAAGCCCTTTAACAAATAACTCTTTGTAACGGGGATAATTGTTTCTTCCTGAACCTCCACACTCGGCTCATGGCTGTGGACAATCGTTTCAATCTGACTGGCTATTGTATTTGCGGCAGCTGGAGCAACATTGATTGTCAGCGTCTGCTTCATCAAATTTACAACTGAGGATTGTACTCCATCCAATTCTCCGACTTCTTTTTCAATTTTTGCAGAACAATTCGGACAATCCAATCCTTTTAACGAATAACTCTTTGTAACATTCATAACGGTTTCTTCCTGAACTTCCACATCGGGCTCATGACTATGAACAATCGTTTCAATCTGACTGGCTATCGTATCTGCGGCTGTCTGAGTAACATTGATTGTAAGCGTCTGCTTCATCAGATTTACCACTGAGGATTGCACTCCATCCAACTCTCCGATTTCTTTTTCAATTTTTGCGGAACAATTTGGACAGTCCAACCCTTTTAATAGAAATATGCGTTTCATGATAATCTCCTTATAATTTGTTTAATTGTTCAATTACTCAACTATAATATTAAAAAATATTATTTCTGCCAAAGATGCTCAAATCCCTTGTCAATAATCTCTTTCACATGATCATCTGCCAGCGAGTAGTAAACTATCTGTGCTTCTTTACGGAATTTTACCAGATTCGCTAGGCGTAATGCCTTTAACTGATGCGAAATTGCAGATTTTGTTACCCCCAGTAGCACTGCAAGATCACATACACACATCTCACTCTGTTCTAGAGCGTGTAAGATTTGTACTCTAGTTCCATCTCCAAATAGCTTAAACAAAGAAGCCAACTGGATATAATCATCTTTTGGCTGCATCTTGGATTTCACATCATTCACAATATCCTCATGAATTACATCGCAATTACAAATATAAGACGTTTTTGACATATATTCACCTCCAAATAATAATAGTTGAACAATTACTCAACTATTATTATACTTATTTTTAAATTAATGTCAATAAGCTGATGTTAGTTCCCCATAAATTTTACAATTAAAACCAGCTCTTTATTCTTTTCTTAATCTTTTTTTTCCAGTATACCGTTTTGGCTTTCTTGTTACACTTCCTGTAAATTCCGATTGAACAAAATCGCTGCGCGATGGCCTGTCAAGGCTGTGGCGCAGTTTTTTCATTCAAAAAAGCAGTGGAATTACTTTCCATAATCCGTTATTGTTAAGTTACCACACGAAACAA
>NZ_JACOOT010000031.1:0-91943 GCF_014287535.1 Blautia segnis
GGCAAAGACAAAAAAGTAGAAAAAACACCATGAAAAAATGACAAAACAGAGAAGCCGCAATCCAGCATAAACACTTGGATTGCGGCCATTTTTAACCTACTTTACCTGCAAAAGTCAGGTTTTGGGGACGCAAGGGAGTATAAGGGTTCCGCCCCATGAACCCATAAAGAAAGGGGCAGGATCATCTCCCGCCCCATCTTGCTTCTGTTATATTTTCGAAAACAGTTCTGTCAATTCAGGATCAGTCTTCGCTGCCGTCATCAAAGCCTTCTGTCTCGATAATGAACTTCACGTTTCCGCTCATGGAATCATCAAGACCTGTGAAGGATGTGTAAGCTGCGTCGTCAGACTGAAGTGCTTCCAGACGATCCAGTACGCTCTGGAAATCATCTTCCATGGTATCTTTCAGTTTCTTGATACCTTCATCGTAGAATTCCTTCTCGCCGTCTTTCAGTTCTTCTGCTCCGTCTTTCAGATCCTTAGCTCCGTCATTCAGTTCCTTAGCTCCATCTTTCAGATCCTTGGCTCCGTCTTTCAGATCCTTAGCTCCGCTCTTCAGATCACTTGCTCCGCTGTCCAGAGTCTTAGCTCCGCTCTTTAAGGAGCTTGTTCCACTCTTCAGAGTCTTGGCACCGTCATTCAGTTCCTTCGCACCGCTCTTTAAGGAGCTTGTTCCGTCTTTCAGAGTGTTTGCTCCGCTTGCAAGATCACTGGTTCCGTTCTTCAGATCACGCATTCCGTTGTTTACGCTGTTTGCTCCGCTTCTTAACTGAGATGCTCCATCTCTAAGATCAGCAGCTCCGCTCTTCAGCTGTGCAATACCAGCTTTCACCTGACCGCTTGCTGCTACCAGAGTACCAGCTCCGCTTACCAGATCACTAGTTCCTGCTGTAAGCTGTGCTGCCCCGCTGTTCAAAGAAGCGCTGTTGGAAGTCAGCTGATTTGCTCCGCTTCTAAGCGCTACGCTGTTTGCTGCAATTGTGCCAACGCCTGTTACCAGCTGGCCGGTTGCCTGGCTGATAGAAGAAAGTCCGCTGTCAAGGCTGCTCTTTGCACTCTTAAGAGTGGTTGCTCCGTCGAGAAGGGCATTTGCGTTTGCATTGTCCTTACCCTGAAGTGCGGTGATTCCGTTTGTAATAGTGTCTTTATTCTTAAGAAGTTCATCAGCACCTGCTGTCAACTGCTCTGCTGCACCAGTTTCTGTCAGCTGCTTGTAGCCAGCCTGAAGCTGCTCGTTTCCTGCGGAAATCTGTTTGGAACCTTCTACCAGCTTGTTTACATCATCTGTCATGGTGGAGATATCTCCAAGTCCTGCTACAAGGCTGCTTACTGCTGTCAGGCTCTCTCTAACCTGTGTACCGCCTTTTTTCAGCTGTGCTGCACCTGTTACAAGCTGGCTGTTGCCTGCTTCTTTCAGCTGTGCAAGACCGCTGTTTAAGTTAGATGCGCCAGTGCTTAAGGTAGATGCACCAGAAGCTGCGCTGCTTGCGCCGTCTGCTACGGAGGATGCACCGGAAATTAATTTGTCTGTCTCACCTTCCAGAGTGCTTACGGAATACTCACCTGCAGAAGTAACTTTTCCAGCTGTATCATACAAACCGCTTGCAAGCGCATTTAATGTGGCCTTAATATCATCTCCATTTGTTTCAGCTGTTACAGATACCTGTGACTGTGCTTCGATATTGCTCAGTTCGCCCTGTGCTGCGGATGCATTGTCTGCACTGCTGTATAATTGTCCTAATGCACTATTGATCAGTGCCGCTGTATTCTCATCCAGGGCAGAAGTATCAATGCTTTCCAAACTTGCAATTGCACTGCCTACAGAACTAGAAACTGCACTGATTTCACCGGATGCAGTACTTGTGGATACACCGGCTGACTGTGCTTCAACACTTGTCTGGATGTTTGCTGCTGCAGCACTAATTTGGTCTGCATAACTATTCATTGCTTCAGATGCAGTGCTGCTAATCTGCTTGATTGCGTCAGAGGTTCCTGTTTTCAGGCTTCCAAGTCCGTCTCTTACCTGAGCTGCACCAGTTGCAACTGCTGCGGTTCCATCTGCAAGACTCTTAGCTCCGTCTGCCACGCTCTGTGCTCCGTCTGCTGCCTCGCCAACCTTTGCCACATACTGTGTAGCTCCATCTGCAAGCTTATCTGCTCCGTCTACATAAGTATTCAGGCTTGCTACCATCTGATCCGGCTGAGCCTTCTCTACATTTACGGCTACCTCTGCCAGCTGAGTTGCTGCCTTGCTGATTCCGGCTGCTGCCTCATCGATTCCAGGTGCCAGCTGTCCAACGCCCTCTACAAGAGCTGTGGTTCCTTCCACATAAGCCTTGGTTCCCTCAGCCAGTGTGCTTGCGCCTGTTACATAAGTACTTACGCCATCGGTAAGCTGAGTTGCACCGTTTACATAAGAGGTAACACCATCTGCCAGCTGATTTCCACCAGCTACGTACTGATTCACACCATCGGTAAGCTGCTGCATTCCTTTGTTATACTCTGTAAGATTGGAGTTTACAGTATCTACACCTGCTGTATAGCTCTGAACACCATCTGCCAGGGAAGCAACACCGCTTGTGTACTGCTGCACACCGCTCTGCAGGGATTTCGCACCGCTGTTTAACTGGGAAGCACCGCTCTTGGCACTTGCAACACCTGCGTCAAACTCATTGTAGCTGGATGCCAGTGTGCTTGTTCCGCCGTACAGGGTTCTGGTTCCATCATAAAGATTCTTGGTTCCGCTGTACAGGGAATTGGTTCCGGAATAAAGCTGTCCAGCACCTGTATTTAAGGTCTTGGCTCCGTCTGCCAACTCAGCGGCTCCATCATCCAGATCCTTGCTTCCATCATAAAGGGTCTTGGTTCCGTTTGCCAGATCTCTGGCTCCGTCGTCCAGTTCCTTACTTCCATCGTAAAGCTCTTTGGTTCCGTCTTTCAGATCTTTGGTTCCGTCATAGAGATCCTTGGTTCCATCATAAAGAGTCTTAGTTCCATCGTAGAGATCCTTGGTTCCATCATAGAGATCCTTGGTTCCATCGAAAAGATCTTTAGAACCGTCTACCAGCTTCACTGCTGCATCATCCAGCTCATCCAGGGAATCCTGAAGATCATCCAGATCCTCGGAGTTCTCAAGATCCAGGCTGCTGAGAAGGTCTGTCACTGCCATGGTGAAGGTATTTCCCATGGTGCAGTCTGTTACGTCAGCTTCCATTGTGAAACCTTCCGGAATATCAATCTTATCAGAAAGATCATCGTTCAGATCCAGGCTGTCCTTCAGGCCAGGAACTGCAACTCCAACAACCATTTCCTTGTCGCCGTCAGAAATGACTTTACCATTATCAATGGTGACATTGGAGAAGTTGTCGGAAGAAAGGATCATTCCTGTTACCATAACAAATGGAGAATAAACTTCTACGTTCTTGTTATCTACCTTTACGGTCTTCTTGGATTTGTTGGTGTAGGAAACCTCCATACGAAGATGTCCGCTCTTGCCTGCGAGCTCATCCGGTGTGATTTCCTGATCGTCCAGGTAATATTTGATCTTCATATCAACAGGAAGTTCTTTATTGGAAGTTCCCTGATAATAAATATCACTGCTGTCTGTATTCCAGGTCACGTTCTCGCCGTCCTGGGTAAAGGTCTCATCACCCTTTACATTCTTAATTCCTTCCAGGTCAGATACATCGGATACATCTCCGTCTGCTGATCCGGAATTCTTCAGCCAGTCAGATACGGTAATATCTTTCACTTCACCTTCTGCTGTGGCATTTACGTATACGGTTTCTTCCTTGGAAACTGCATTCTCTGTATCCTGTGTGGCTGCAAGGATCGGGGTAGTTCCAAGTACGGCAGCCATTCCAGCAGCCATGGTAGCGTTCAGAATTTTTTTATTTCTATTCATCACAATACAACTCCTTATTAAAATCATCGGTTAGTCATCTCTTAGCCTATAGAAGTTATACAACAAAACTGACCAGTAGTCAATATCTGTTTTTTATCCAAATCTTTTCTGGTTTTGATATTGACTTTTGGTCATTTTTGTTTAAAA
The DNA here is from genome assembly GCF_014287535.1 of Blautia segnis. Classification (NCBI taxonomy): domain Bacteria; kingdom Bacillati; phylum Bacillota; class Clostridia; order Lachnospirales; family Lachnospiraceae; genus Blautia; species Blautia segnis. The sequence goes on from NZ_JACOOT010000031.1 coordinate 4,052, forward strand.
TAAAAATGAATCCACCGTATAACCGTACACAATGAGGAGGAACAGGCATGGGAAAACTGGAGTTAAACAAAATGAGAAAGAAAAGTGCTCTGTACAACACAGCCTTCGAACTCTTTACCACTAAGGGCCTTGCGAAGACCACTATCTCTGATATCGTGGAAAATGCAGGCGTGGCAAAGGGAACCTTCTACCTTTATTTTAAAGATAAATATGACATTCGAAACAAGCTGATCTCACATAAAGCAGGGGAGCTTTTCTCCCAGGCACGGGATGCACTGGAGCAGGCACATGTTACCGGCTTCACCGCACAGCTGCACTTTCTGGTTGACAATATTCTGGACAGGCTGGAGACAGAAAGCGATCTTCTTGGTTTCATTTCCAAGAATCTGTCCTGGGGTGTTTTTAAGGACGCCTTCCAGGAGCAGGCGGACGAGGATGATTTTCCTTTTTTCCAGGAGTATCTGAATCTTCTGGATCAGTCCGATGTACAGTATGACTCCCCGGAGCTGCTTCTTTTTACCATTATCGAACTGGTAAGCTCCACAAGCTACAGCTGTATTCTGCACTCCCAGCCCGTCTGTCTCGCTGAGTACAGGCCCTATCTTCATAAGACTATCGACTGTATTCTGCAGGCCTTTGCCCACACTGACGAGTCAGGGCTTTCCGCAGCGAATATGAATGTAATTTCCGATAAACATTTCGACCAGAATTAAAAAAGACATCCTGAACAAACGCAAAGCATTTTGCTTCACACTTGCCCAGGATGTCTTTTTTATTTAGGTATACTTTCTTTTACATTTTTTCCAGCTTCACCCGAAATGAGATAGTCCGGGGTGTTTCCATTCCGTCGAAAAGAATGGCGTAGGCACTTTTTTCTGTATCTACATCTACGATAGTTCCCGGGCCGAAAATCTTATGCAGGATTTTCTGGCCTATAGGGTAATGGGATGGGGCTTCGTCGGTGAGAAGGCAGCGACTGCTCAGTTCAATGTATTCCCGTGCCTCTTTGATCAGTCCTTCTTCTGGTTTCCGGTCGTATTCCAGAAGATTCTGGTCAATGTCCAGGATGAATCTGGAAGGATATCTTGGGGAGCCATCCAGATTTCGTCCTTTGGCTTCTGAAAGATACAGGCGCTTCTTCGCTCTGGTCATGGCTACAAATGCCAGCCTGCGCTCTTCTTCCATTCCTTCTCTTGTCTTAGTCTTTCTGGATGGGAAAATACCCTCATTCATACCGCATAGAAATACATAGGGAAATTCCAGTCCCTTGGAGGTGTGCACGGTCATCAGCTTCACCTTGTCATGCTCCGGCTGTGCGTCGCTGTTGGAGAAAAGGGCAACATGGGCCAGATAGTGTTCCAGCATGGCTTCCTCCCCACAGGTGGTCTCGTACTCGTAAACAGACTGCTTCAGTTCTGCCAGATTGTCCAGTCTCTCCTGGTTCCCCTCTGTGCGCAGCATTCTCTCATACCCGGACAGATCCAGAACAGCAGAAAGGATCTCTGATACCGGGCGATCCTGATAATTAGCTGCAAAGCTTTCAATCAGCTGGACAAATTCCCCAGCTTTGGTTCCCTTGAAAATATCCTGGTCCAGATTCCGGCAAAGCGCTTCATACAGGCTGCAGGAATTCTCTCCGGCATACTCCTGAATAAACTTCATACGCCGTTCTCCCAAATTTCTCTTTGGAACATTAGCAATCCTCAGAAACGACAGATCATCCCTGTAGGCAATCATCCTCAGATAGCTAAGAGCATCTTTGATCTCCATGCGTCCGAAAAACTGTACTCCGCTGTAAATGGTATAGGGAATTTCTTCCTTGAGAAATACCTGCTCGATGCTTCTGGTCAGGTAATGAGCCCGGTATAATATGGTAATATCTTTGTAAGGAACCCCTTTTTCCTTTAGTATTTTAATCTGTTCTGCCATCCACAGAGCCTCTTTTTCCTGGTTCTCCCCGTGACAGCAGAGCACGGAGCCGCCTGAGGGCAGTGTGGGAATCAGATTCTTTTTCATGCGGAGAAGATTCTTGCTGATCAGGGAGTTAGCTGCCCGCAGAATCTCAGGTGTGGAACGGTAATTTTCCATCATCATAATGGTCTGTACATCTGGAAAATTCCGGTGAAAATCCAGAAGATACTTCACATTGGCGCCGCGCCAGGTGTAAATGGTCTGGTCCGGGTCTCCCACAATAAACAGGTTTTTGTGATAGCCGCACAGAACACACATCAGGCGGTACTGCAGGTCATCAATGTCCTGAAACTCATCGATCATAATGTATTCCAAGCGTTTCTGCCATTTTTGTTTGATTTCTTCGTTATTTTCAAAAATATATAAGGTAAATTTGATAAGATCGTTATAATCCAGGCCGAAGCATTTCTTCTCCTGGTACAGATAGCCGTAAAAAATAATTTCCGATGTCTCTGTGGCCTGCATATATTTCTCATAAATCTGATCAATGGACATGGTGATCATATCCTGATAATACTCTGGCTCCTTATAAAGCTTGCGAATCTCGATCATGTCTCTGGCACTGGAAAAAGTCATATTCCGAAGGGTCAGGCCACGCTCCTCATAGATGATCTTCAGCATGGAATCAATGTCGGAGTTGTCAAGTACCAGAAAGCTCTTGGGATACTGGACTGCGTAGCTCTCCTCCTGCAGGACGGATACGCAGAAGCCGTGGAAGGTATTGATATATCCAGTGTCATTGTCTCCGGTAAGATTGTGGATTCTCTGGCGCATCTCATTGGCAGATTTGTTGGTAAAGGTGACGCACAGAATGTTTCCAGGCAGAATTCCGATCTCATTTACCAGAAAGGCAAACCTGTGGGAAAGTGCCCTGGTTTTACCGGAACCCGCACCGGCGATGACACGTATATATCCTTCTGTAGCGGTTACTGCCTCTGTCTGTGATCGATTTAATCTGTCCAGAATATCCATTTTCGTTCCTCCATGATGTGAGATTGCGTCCTTAAACTGTAAATGTTCTTTTAGTATACCATTCCATAGCATCATATGCAACCATACGTTCGGTTTTATATTTAAATTCTTGCTTTACAAACAGCTGGATTTACCATACTATGGTTATAACAGACTGCCAGAGCTGAAGTCTTTCCTGCTGCTCTGGCGGCACAAAATTTTCGGATTATCATAAACTTAAGGAGAACCCTCACATGAAAGAAAAATTATACACCATTCCCTTAATGGACGCCTTCAAGGCGGATGACGAATGCCCCTTCTGCTTTGTGGAGCGGCAGCTGGAGCAGCACACTATGGACTTTGTTCTCGGGGCCGGAGCCTCTTATATGGAAGATGATGTGCGTGCGGAAACAGATAAAATGGGATTTTGCCGCACCCACTACAAAAAGATGTACGACTATGGCAACCGTCTTGGCACCGGTCTGATCCTGAAGACCCATTTCCAGTACAAAACCAAGGAACTCCATGAGCAGATCAAAATGTTTGCCCCATCCAAGGCTTCTGTTTTTTCCCGTTTCAAAAAAGGAATTGCAGACACAGGCTCTGCAAAGACTTCCCTTGGTGCCTGGGCAAAGGCACAGGAAGAAAGCTGTTATATCTGTAATTTTTACAAAGATACATACGCCCGTTATCTGGACACCTTCTTCGACCTTTTTAAGAAAAATCCGGAATTTCTGCCTCTTTTCAAAAACTGCAAGGGCTTTTGCATTCCTCATTTCGGGGATCTTGTGGAGACTGCGGAAACCGCTTTGTCTGACAAAGAAAAGAAAGCCTTCTACGACATTCTGTTCCCTATGATGGAGCAGAACATGCAGAGACTTTCCGACGATCTGGACTGGTTCTGTGACAAATTCGACTACCGCAACAAGGACGCCGACTGGCGTACCTCCAAGGATGCTCTCCCCCGCGGCATGCAGAAAGCAGCAGGCGGTTACCCGGCAGACGAACCGTATACTATGGACAAATAAAAAGCAAACCGCAGGCTGTACTGAAATTATCTGCACAGCCTGCGGCATTTTTACTACACAAAACATGTTTTCAATCAGCAGCGCTATCATATTATGAATAGCAGCAGCTTTTCATTTAAAACTTTCTCCAGGTATCCCTCTTAAATAAAAGCAGCAGCGGGAACACCTCAAGTCTTCCAGCCAGCATATCAAAGATCATCACCAGCTTGGAAATATAAGAATAGCATCCAAAGTTTCCGGTAGGTCCTACCGCCCCAAGTCCCGGTCCAATATTATTCAAGGCAGCTGTGATCGCCGTAAAGTTGGAAATCATGTCCAGATTATCCAGACTGATCACCAAAAGGGATGTCACAAAAATCATAATATACACAAACAGGAACATATTGGTAGCTCTTACCACTTCGTGAGGAATGGCCTTCTCGTCCATCTTGATCTTCTTCACTGCATTGGGATGCAGGTAAAGCTGCAGCTCCTTGCGTGCGGATTTGCAGAGGATCAGAAGACGGGAAACCTTAATACCGCCGCCTGTACTTCCTGCGCAGGCTCCCACAAACATTAGGATCACAAGTATGGTCTTGGAAAATACCGGCCACACGTTAAAATCCGTAGTGGCATATCCGGTTGTGGTAATAATGGAACCAACCTGGAAGGCTGCCTGCTGGAACGCCCTGCCGAAGCTGGTAAACATGCCTCTTGTGTTAACGGCAATGGCCACAATGGCCAGGCCAATAATCCCAAGGTAATAGCGAACCTCCTCATTCTTGGCTGCCTGCATTACTTTCTTGGAAAGAAGAAGGTAATAGGCATTAAAATTCACTCCAAAAAGGATCATAAACACGGTAATGACAATCTGATTGTAGGTACTGTAGCTGGCAATACTGTCGTTCTTAATACCAAAGCCTCCGGTACCTGCTGTACCAAAGCTCAGGCACAGTGTATCGAACAGCGGCATGCCTCCAAGAAGCAGGAAGACCATCTCCACAACTGTCATCAAAATATAAATGGTATAAAGAATCTTGGCTGTGGACTGAACCTTGGGAACCAGCTTGCTTACAGAAGGTCCCGGGCTCTCTGCTTTCATCAGGTTCATGTGGTAGCCTCCGGTCAGAGGCAGAAGGCAAAGGATAAACACCAGCACTCCCATACCCCCGATCCAGTGGGTAAAGCTTCTCCACAGCAGGATACAGTGGGAAAGTGACTCCACATCGGAAAGAATGCTGGCTCCTGTTGTAGTAAAACCGGAAACGGTCTCAAACAAAGCATCCACCGGATGAGGAATGCTTCCTGAAATCACAAAAGGAAGCGCCCCTGCGATACTAAGTACCAGCCAGCTAAGAGCAACGGTAACCGCACCTTCCTTAGCATGGAAAACTTTATTCTTACGCTTTGTCCTGATAAGGGGAATTCCGATTGCCAGGCAGATGATCATGGTGACCAGAAATGCCAGCCCGTCCTTCTCCCGGTAAATAATCGCGGTAATTCCAGGCAGGAGCATAAAAGCTGCCTCGAAATTAAAGATCCAGCCAAGAATGTAAGATATCATGGAATAATTCATGTCCAGACTCCTTTACTTCGCAAGAATGTCATTGATGTCACGAAGACCTCTGTTGGTGGTAACAATTACTACGCTGTCACCGATTTCCAGGGTATCGTGGCCTCGTGGAATACGGACAGTACCATCTCTGTAAAGGCAGCCAACCAGAAGATTCTTCTTCAGGTTCAGTTCCTGCAGAGTCTTGCCCACAATAGGAGAATGATCGCTGATCTTAAACTCCAGGGCTTCTGCCTTGCCATCCAGAATGTGGTACAGGGTCTCCACATTGCTTCCGATGGAGTTCTGGGTTGCTCTCACATACTGCAGAATGTAATCTGCCGTAATATACTTCGGATAAATGACGCTTCCAATATCCAGGCTGTCAATGATGTCGTCATAGGCCAGACGATTTACCTTCGCTACCAGCTTGGCATTTGAAATGGTTTTTGCAAAAAGGGACAGGAAAACGTTCTCCTCGTCCATATTGGTCAAGGTAACAAAGGACTCTGCACTTCCAAGGCCCTCTTCCAGAAGAAGGGATCTGTCTGTACCATCTCCGTTGATAATGGTGGCATCCACCAGCTCCTCGCTTAAGAACTCACAGCGGTTCTTATCCTTCTCAATTACCTTCACCTTGATCTTCATGGCAAGCAATGCCTTGGTAAGATAATAGGAAATGGTTCCACCGCCTACGATAATGGCATTCTTTACCTGATGGGTCTTAAGCCCGATCTTCTTGAAAAATGCCGCTGCATTCTGCGGTGTGGCAAGAATGGACACCATATCTCCGTTGCGGATGGTATTGGTACCGCCTGGAATGGTGGTAAAATCTTTTCCCTCAATGGCGCAGAAAAGAACGTCACAGCGGAAGTGCTCTGTGATCTCCTGGATACTCTTTCCATCCAGATTGAACTCCGGCATTACCTTGAATTTCAGAAGCTCTACCTTGCCTCTTGCAAAAGTATCGATCTTGATCGCAGAGGGAAAACGCAGCAGTCTGGAAATCTCCTGTGCTGCAGCCAGCTCCGGATTGATGATCATGGTCACGCCAAGGCGCTCCTTGATAAAGCCGATCTCCTTGCTGTAAATCGGATTGCGCACACGGGCAATGGTATGGCAGTGCCCTGTTTTCTGAGCAATCAGGCAGCACAGAAGATTCATCTCATCTGACACCGTAACTGCGATGAGAATATCCGCAGTCTCGATTCCGGCTTCCATCAGGGTATTGATGCTGGCGCCGTTTCCTACAACACCCATGGCATCTACTTCATCTATAATCTCATTAATGGTATCTGCATTGATATCAATCAGGGTTATGTCTGTATCTTCTTCCTGTAATTGCTCTGCAAGGGTACGTCCTACTTTTCCGCACCCAACAATTATAATTTGCATAGTTCCTCCAAATGTATAAAATACTTCATATAAACAGTGCTATTATAGCACTCCTGTATGTTTTTGGAAATAGTCTTTTTCTTACAGTAAATAACGTCATAATTATGGGAAATCCCGGCACAATTTTAGGTGCCGGGATCTCCCTTTTAGAATATGTTATTTTATTTTTTCTATACTGTTTTTCAGATGATTTCTTTGATTTTCGCAGTGAGGGCATCTGCAAGCTGTCTGTGGCCTTCTGCGGTCAGGTGCATGAAATCAATGTGATTCGGGGATGCGCTGATCACCTCATTGGCATCCAGGTAATGGCACCCTGTAAGCTCTGCAACTGCCTTGTACTGCTCTCCAAGGCCTCTTGACTTCTCGGCACAGCCTGCTCCCATGGTTGTGCGCACTGCCGAATGCTCATACTCATCCCCGATATTCTGAGGAGTTACCACCAGGATCTGGGGCTTTTTGTCACGCCAGCAGTCGGTCACGGAAACAGCCTTCTGTACCAGTCTTTTCAGCCCAAGGCCGATGCAGGCTGCAGACGCGCCAAAGCGCTCCTTGGTATCGTTGGTTCCCAGCATGATCACCAGAAGATCTACAGGCTCATGGCTCATCAGACAGGGGTAAATATAATCCAGTCCTGAAAGCCCTTCAAATAATGGATCGTTAAAACAGGTCGTTCTGCCGCTTAAGCCTTCCTCAAGCACCAGATAATCCTCTCCCAGATTTTTCTGAAGAAGGCAGGTCCATCTCTCGTTTTCGTCAAATCTGCCGTCATTCATGGCACAGTAGCCATGGGTATTGGAATCTCCAAAGCATACAATATGTTTCTTCATGCTGTTACCACTCCTTTGTATCCTCTACTGCCTTTCGGATATCATGATAAAGCTCCACAAGCTTCGGATCATCTGTTGCAACCGGAAGGAACGGAAGTCTTGGGTCACCCATCGGGCAGCCGTCCAATGTAATGATTCCCTTCACAGCACCATGCATAGACGGGAAACTGCACAGACGGTAGATCAGAGGCGTTACGATTTCCTGAAGCTGCGCTGCCTTTTCCCATTCGTGGCGATGAATCAGCTCATCCATTTTCAAGTAAAGCTCCGGCATTGCGCCGTAGGTTCCGCCGATTCCGGCATCTGCGCCAAGAAGGCGTCCTGCTACGAACTGCTCGTCCGGACCGTTAAATACGATGAAATCCTTTCCGCCAGCGTGCTTGAATCTTAAAATATCCTGAGCCGGATCTGAAGAGCACTTCACACCTGCAACTCTTTCATTTTCCAGCATTCTGTTAAACAGATTCATAGAAAGATTAAATCCGGTGAGTTGAGGAATGTTATAAATAAAGAACGGAAGGTCTGCTGCTTCTGTGATCTTGGTCCAGTGCTGGTAAACGCTCTCCTCGCTTGGACGGTAGTATACACATGGAACTGCTGAGGTGGCAGCTGCGCCGATTTTCTCGGCATGGGCAGCCAGAATGCAGGAGTGTCTGGTATCCGGGCAGCCTACGTGAACAATAATGTTCATGTCTTTTCCCACTTCATTGACTACGGTCTCTGCGACCAGCATTCTCTCCTCAGTGTCCAGAAGGAAGCCCTCTCCTGTGCTGCCGCACACATACATCTGCTTGATTCCCTTGTCACGGAAATATCTGCACACTGCTTTTATGGCATCTATGTCCACGCTGCCGTCTTTTTTAAAAGGTGTGTTTAATGCAACTGTTACGTTTCTGAATTTGCTCACATCATACTTTGACATAATCCATCCTCTCTTTCTCTTAGCCCCTGTTTTCTACTGCCTTGATAAAGCGTGCGGCGATCTCAAGGGGTCTTGTGATCGCGCCGCCTACTACCACTGCAAATGCGCCTGCTTCCAGCATCTTCACTGCTTCTTCCGGAGAGTGCACACGGCCTTCCCCGATCACCGGAATGTCCACAGTCTGGGAAAGCTTTGTTACAAGCTCATAATCCGGTCCGTCTAACTTCGGGGAATGGCTGGTGTAGCCGCTCATGGTAGTGCCCACAATGTCCATGCCCAGCTTCCATGCACGCACGCCTTCCTCGTATGTGGAAATATCTGCCATCAAAATAGCATCCGGATATTTGGTTCTTACTTCTGTGATAAACTGATCCACTGTCTTGCCGTCACCGCGCTTCATGTCTGTGCAGTCCAGCGCAATCACATCGGAACCAGCCTCCACCAGCTCATCTACCTCCTTCATGGTAGGGGTGATATAGCTTTCAAATCCCGGATATTTGATCTTGATCAGTCCGATTACCGGAAGCCCGGTCTCTTCCTTGATGGCGATCACATCCCGGATGCTGCTTGTGCGGATTGCAGGGGTTCCCGCCTGTTTGGCTGCTCTTGCCATGAGATACATAATGGATTTCTCTTCCACATAAAGAGGTTCTCCCGGCACAGCCTGGCAGGATACGATTACTTTGCCTTTGATGCTGTCAAAAAGTTCCTGTTTTGTCATAAGTGATTCTCCCTTCTGCTGCTTATCAGCCTTTTACAGCGCCCATTGTAATTCCTTTGGTAAAGTATTTCTGGAAAATAAGGAATACGACGATGATCGGAACTGCTGCAAGAGCTGCACCAGCCATAATAAGACCAAAGTCTGTCGCATTCTCAGCCTGAAGCTTGGCAATACCAAGAGAAATAGTAAGGTTGCTGGTACTGCTCAGCATGATCAGCTGCATAAAATAGTCGTTCCATGAATTAATGAATGTGAAAATCGCAAGTGCTCCAACCCCTGGCTTGATCATAGGGTAAGCGATGGCGGTGAATGTTTTCCACTCGTTAGCACCGTCGATCTTGGCTGCCTCCATCATTTCCCCTGGGATTCCCTCGCCAAACTGCTTGATCAGGAAAACGCCGAAGGGCCATCCGACAATGGGCAGGATTACTGCCCAAATCGTGTTATACAGATGAAGGGATGACATTTCACGAAGCAATGGGATTAAGATAACCTGTTTCGGAAGTGCCATGGCACATACGATCAGGGTAAATACAACGGAACGTCCGATAAAACGTTTCTTTGCCAGCGCATATCCGGCCATAGCTGCAGTAAAGCAGGTAAGAAGCATGGATACCACTGCCATGAAAATAGTGTTCAGAAGCCAGCGGATAGCTGCCGGAACTACCGGGCCTGCAAAGGATTTGCCAGTAAAAGGAATTCCGATTTCCCATAACGGTGCGGTCTGTCTGCTGAAAAGCTTCTGATAGTTGGCGGAAACCCATTCCTGGGGCCACCACTGAGGGGTTGGTGCATTGATCGCCATACTGGTTTTGAAGGATCCTGTGATGATCCAGTACAGAGGAAATGCAAATCCGATTGCAAGCAGGGTGATCACAATAACGGAAAATACGCGGTAAACCTTGGAGCCTGTATTGCTTTTCTTTTTCATTTGCTTCTCCTCCTTTCTCAGTCTGACTGTGCAACCTTAAACTGAATACCGGACAGGATGGCAATTGCAATGGCAAGGACTACGCCCATTGCATTTCCATATCCATAGCGGTACAGCTTAAATGCGGTGTGGTAAATGTAGTACATAATGGTATCTGTGCTGTGGTTCGGACCGCCGCTTGTAAGAAGCTGGATCAGAGCGAAGCACTGGAAGCTGTTGATGGTAGTGATAACCAGAATGTAAAGTGTGGTTGGCTTGATCTGCTGCCATTTGATTTTCCAGAAGCACTGCAGCTTGGTGGCACCGTCTACTTCTGCTGCCTCCACAAGGCTCTGGTCTACGTTATTCAGAGCAGATACGTAAAGCACGATGGGCTGTCCCACGGAAGTCGTAAGAAGGATCAGGATGATACAGCCGAGGGCATATCTCTCATCTCCCAGCCAGTTAATGTTCTGGTCAATCAGGCCGGTTGCCTTGCCTACATAGTTAAAAATACCATAGTAATTATTGAACATCCATTTCCATACAACAGTAACGGCTACAGAACCGGTTACAACCGGAAGGTAGAAGATACAGCGGAAAATGGAGCATAATGGGCCGCTTAAGTTATGGATGACAGAGCTTACCCACAGGGAAAAAACACAGACTACCGGAACGGAAACCACTACGATAATGACCGTGTTCCGAAGAGCCCCAAGGAAAACCTTATCCTGAAACAGTTCTATGTAATTGCCAAAACCAATAAAAATATCCTCTCTGTTCATAGTGGAATCAAAGAAACTGGTAATCACGCACTGAACCATGGGATAGATGACAAATCCAAAGAAGAAAATTAAGCTTGGAAGCATAAATGCGTATCCCGCAATGGTCTCTCTTCTTACCAGCGCCTTTGACATACGGCTTTTGTTTGACACGTTGTCTCCTCCTTTTTTCAAAAAAACACCCTTCCCGCACGGAAAATACAGGAAGGGTGCGTGACTTTTAGTTGCAAAGTCTCTTTTTAGTTTTCATACTTAGATGATTCAGATTATTTAGCTGCTGCAGCGTTTGCTGTGGTTACGAATTCTTCTACAGCTTCTGTTACGTCTGCACCGGAACCGATCTGCTGAAGCATGTTCCACCATGCGGTACGAGCTTCTGCCCATCCGCCAACTACCTGATAGTAGTCGCCCATGTACTGGATAAATGTGGAGTACTCTGTCATCAGGTCATCGCCTTCGTAGATATTTCCAAGGTCTTTTACCGGCCAGTAGCTGGAAGCCTTAACGCTCTCTACTACCTGTGTCTCGTCGTTTGCCATGAAATCGATAAATGTCTTGGAAGCTTCAACCTTAGCTTCATCACCATTATCAAATACACCAAAGCCCCAGATACCGCCGCAAAGCTGTGGTTTGCCATCCTCTGCCGGGAATGCCATTGGAAGTACGTCAAAGCTTAAGTTCTCAGCATTATTCTTCTCCTGTGCAACATTCCAGCAGAATGCCATTGCAAGTGTACCGTTGCAGAAAAGATTGATTTCATCTCCGCCTGCGATAGAAGCATCAAAGTTGATTCCATCCATAGAGGAAAGAAGCTCAAGAGCTTTAATGTTCTCTTCGCTGTTAGCTGTGTATTCAGTATGCTCCGGATTCGTAAAGGTTCCGCCGAAAAGATTGTTTACAAGTGCTCTTGTACCCTGGTCACCGCCCTGTCCACTGCAGTAAACAGCACCAACATTCTCCTGACCGAAATCATAAACTGCCTTAACTGCCTTCTGGAAATCTTCTGCTGTCCAGGTACGTGTCTCTTCGTCAATATACTGAAGCGCACCAGCCTGCTCGAAAATGTCTTTATTGATTGCCATTGTATGGGCTGTCATACAAAGCGGATACTCATAAAATACGCCGTCGTTATTCTGGCACGCAGATTCTACTGAATCATAAATGGCTTCTTTCGCTTCGTCTGTCCACAGATCGGAAAGATCTGCCATAAGTCCTCTTGCGCCCCAGTTCGCAACCAGACGCTCCGGTCCTTCCAGAACGATATCAGGAGCCTGTCCGCCTTCGATAGCGGTATTGATCTGATCATCACCATTGGTGTAATCAAGGTACTCAACGGTTACGTTGATCTCTGGATGAGCTTCATTAAAATTGGAAATCATCTGATCAACAACTGCTGAATCTCCCCAGCTTCCTACTGGATAAGTCCACAGTGTAATGTCTGTGGTATCTCCGCCTTCTGCCAGAACGCTCACTGCGTTTAAGGAAACTGCCATGCTAGCTGCAAGTGCAAGTGCCATAACTTTACGGAATTTCATAAATAAACCCTCTCTTTCTTACCTTACCTTCTTCATAAATATTTGATTGTTTTTGCTATTTAGTTTTTGCTATTTAGTTTTTGCTATTTACTGAAAATCTTCCATTGATTCTCAGCCTGTCTCTTTGCCTTGGTGCAAGTCATGTTCCGCATCGGCCTTTTTCATAATGAAAAGGAAAGCCTACATGCCTTACACATCTGGTGCAAAATTTCGTCCCGGGTTTGTGAAATCTCGCTAATGATTATGGTTGTATCATACATTCTTTTGTGCTGTTTGTCAATATATTTTTAAAATAATTTTCATTTTATTTTTATTTTGAAAATATTTTGCATTTTTAAAGCAGCAAAGGTTGCAAATGAAAAAGCCTTTTGTTATAGTTATAATTAACATGAAACGGAAGATTTCCAGGAAGAAGGAGCTTTTTTCCCGGCATCCGGTCAGGAGGCAAGATGCATATCCTGGCTTTTAAAATAAAAAAGAAATGAGGAATTCGGTTATGAAAACCATGGTTCTTGACATTGGCGGAACCGCCATCAAATCTGCAGTTGCCGAAAACGGAGTTCTCAGTGATATCCGTGAGACCCCTACCCAGGCTTCTCTTGGAGGAGAGCATGTTATGGCACTTGCCAAAGAGATTATTGCTTCTTATAAAGAGCACTGGGATTTTGCCAGAATCGGGATCAGCACTGCAGGACAGGTGGACCCGGAAAAAGGCAGCATCATATACGCCAACCACAACATTCCCGGCTATACGGGAACTCCCATCAGAGCCATCATGGAAGAGGCATTCCATGTTCCTGTCTATGTGGAAAATGACGTAAACGCTGCTGCCATCGGGGAGGCACATTTTGGCGCAGGCAGGAGGGAACGTGATTTTGTCTGCCTGACTTACGGAACCGGAGTGGGCGGTGCTGTTTTTACTGACGGCAAATTGTACCATGGAAGCTCTTTTTCCGCTGGGGAACTTGGGGCGCTGATCGTCCATCCGGAGTTTCGCCGTCCTGAAGAAGATATGTACTCCGGCTGCTATGAGAAATATGCTTCCACCACTGCCCTGGTGGCACGGGCTATGGAATATGATCCTTCCATCACCAACGGCAAGCTTCTTTTTGCCCGTATTGAGGAAAAGGAGATTCAGCTGATTGTAGATCAGTGGATTCAGGAAATCGTATACGGCCTTGTTTCCATTATTCATCTGCTCAACCCTTCCTGTATCATTCTGGGAGGGGGCATTATGGAGCAGCCTTATATTCCGGCACAGATTGAGAAGCAGCTGATGTCGGCTATTATGCCAAGCTTTCGCGGGCTTACTATTAAGAAAGCTGAGCTTGGAAACCAGGCAGGAATGCTGGGCGCTTCTATCCTTGGCGATGAAGATTAAACTTACAAAGGAGGATTTGTTTTGGCGAGCAATATTTTAGAATCCATAACTGCACAGTATCATTCCCTGACCCGTTCCGGGAAAAAGCTGGCAGATTATATTTTTGCACATACAGGAGAAGCACAGTATTTCTCCATTTCCACGCTGGCGGAAAACAGCGGCGTCTCCGAAGCTTCCATTACCCGTTTCTGTCATGGGCTGGGGCTTGCGGGATACAATGATTTCAAACTGGCGCTGGCAAAAACAGACCATGTCACAGATATGGGCGAGCTTTCTGATTCTCCCCAGGGAATTGCTTCCGAAGACAGTCTGAATACTATTTTCCAAAAGATCCACAAGGCCAGTGTTTTGTCCCTAAACGAAACCCTGGAACTTCTGGATGAGAACGCCATCAACAAAGCTGTGGATCTTCTGGTGCAGGCGGACCGGGTTTTTTGCTTTGGAAACGGCGGCAGCATGGTAATGGCTATGGAGGCGTGGGCACGTTTTTCCACAGCTACCTCACGTTTTGTCCATGTTTCGGACTCCCATATGCAGATTATGAACACCGCACTTGCCACTTCCCGGGATGTGCTCCTGGTATTCTCCTACTCCGGCTCCACCAAGGATATGGAGGATACCCTGCAGATTGCCAGGGAACATGGGGTTTCCATTATCCTGGTGACCCATTATCCCAATTCAAGGGCTGCCCAGTTTGCAGATGTGGTGCTTCTTTGCGGATACAATGAGGGACCTCTTCAGTCCGGCTCCATTCCGGCAAAGGTGGGGCAGCTTCTGCTGATTGACTGTCTGTTCTACGGTTTCTGCCGGAGAAATCCAGAAGCCAGCGCCGCAGCAAGGTCGGCTACGGCGGAGGCGGTTGCGCGGAAGATGTTGTAGGGAAATGAAATAAAAACAGCCGCTCCAGTGCAGTTCAATCAGCACCAGAGCGGCAAAAACTACATTTCTGCAGACAGAATTTTTTTATAAAAACTTATCTTGCTTCCGGCGCACAGCTTGCTTTGCATGGATTGTCAAAGCTTGGGTTAAATGCGTAGAAATTATTGGCATCCAACTGCTCCTGGATAGAGCGGAGAGCTTCACCGAAACGCTGGAAATGCACCACTTCTCTTGCCCGCAGGAAGCGAATGGGGTCAGCAACTTCCGGGATATTTCGTACTACTCGCAGGATATTGTCATAGGTGGAGCGTGCCTTTTGTTCCGCAGCAAGGTTTTCAAAAAGATCTGTGATCGGATCCCCTTTACTCTGGAACTCACATGCGTTAAATGGAACGCCTCCTGCAGCCTGGGGCCATACTCCGACTGTATGATCAATATAATATGGCCCAAGGCCGGAATTCTCAATTTCTTCCATCGTAAGATCCCGAGTCAGCTGGTGAACGATGGTGGAAACCATTTCCAAATGCGCCAGTTCCTCCGTACCGATATCATTCAGTACTGCCATAGAAGTTCTGTTCGGCATGGTAAAACGCTGGGAGAGGTAGCGCATGGATGCTCCAATCTCGCCGTCGGGGCCACCGTACTGACTCATGATGAACTGTGCCAATTTGGCGTTTGGCGTGGTGATGTTAACCGGATACTGCAGACGCTTTTCATAATTCCACATAAAAGATCACGCTCCTTCCCTTTCCCACGGGAATGGCTGCTGGGACCATTTCCATGAAGTTTCGCAGGTTTTGGATGCGGTGTCTACGGTCAGTGGGCCGTAGTCCTTCGCATACTCTGCCAGCAGCTGGTTACGCCTGTCTGAAACATCTTCAAAAAATGCCAGGGCTTTCTCATCGTCCGGGTGAGTATCCAGATAGAGAAGAATATCGTTGACAGCGAAGCTGACTTCATTGATCTGCTGAAGCAGGCAGCGACGCTTGGAGGTCTGATTTTTCATCATCTTCGAACACCTCGCTTTCCGCAGAATGGCTTGCACAGCTGTGGAAAAATAGTTCCTACAGAAAGGGCGTAGTCAAGGTCATAAGAAGAAGTAAAATTCTGGTATGGCACATAAGCCATAGCTGGAACCAGATGCTTCAGATGGTCATACATATTCTCCTGTGAACGGGAAGAACAGGGACAGTTGGGAGTACTGGAATTGGAAGGTTTCATCATTCCGCAGGTTCTATTATAAGGGCGGCAGCCCGAACGGTTCATCTGATAATTTTCCATGAACAGATCCTTTCAGACTTAGTCAATTCGTTCCCTTTATTTTATGTAGAACCCGTCGGAAATGTTTATGACTTGGGTTTCAGAAAATATACGTGGACAAAATAAATCAGTGCTGGAATCAGAAATACAAGATTGATTCCATTGACTGTAAAGCCAGAAAAAACAGGCGCTTTCAATGAAAAGCCAAGAAACAGGTACAAGGCGCCGCAAAGAGTGCTGGCTCCCCAGTTTCCAAATCCAAGCCAGCCAAGAATTCCTGCAAAGATCAGGCAGAATTCTCTGTAATACATAAGAAACTCTCGCTGGGAAAAGGGAAAGGCATTTCGAAGCAGGTAAAATCCCAGAATAATTTCCAGGATATTCATAATCCGCATCACCTCAAAAACCAGGCTGGTGCTTTTCAGAAGGGAGCAGTTTTCCCATAATTTCACATCTAATTTGTTGGCTGCGCTGATGGCCGCTTTGGTAAAGGTGCCGTTGGTCATAACAATGCAGCGGTCACAGTCGTAATATTTGCCACCGGCGTATACCTCCTGAACTGCCTTGTTTCCAACCGGATAGGAGTAGTATTTGCACTGGATCGCATACTTGGAAAAATGCTTGTAGGCGATGATGTCAACTCCCTGATCGCCGCTTTTCTTAGTGACTTCTACATGGTGAAAACCCTTTCTTCGCAGCATTTGTGCGCATCTGTGCTCATATTTATGTCCGTTCATCTGGTAAAATTCCTTTGTTTCGTGTATGTGTTTCGTGATTTTGTGCAAAAATATCTAAAATCGTTTCACTCTTTTTTCAAATGTATTTCACATTTTTGTCACATTTGTTTCGTATATTATTAACTGTAGAAAGCACCAAGTCTTTCTTAATTTAATATTTTTCTTTTTCATACGCGCCGGTGCGAAAGCACCGGCCTCCTTCCATTTCAGGAGAAATTTTCCACGTTTTTGATAAGATATTTCTATATTACTATATATCCATCAAAAAGTAAACGTTTGCTATCTCATTATTGTTTTAACAACCTTCTTGTTGCTTTGTATTGACATACCAGTATTTTTAAAATAGACTATTCTTACAGTAAATAAAAAGGTAAATCCAATAAGTGTTGGAAATATGACCCTCAATAACGACACAGAAATTACCCATTCTGTAGCACACTTGAGCGCTTAGTCACCGCTATTAGCAAGCTTCCCCAAGAGGGAGACATCAAAAAGTTGCAGGGAACTGACGGTTACCGTTTACGAGTTGGTGATTTTTGTGTAATATTTGATGTGAATGGAATTATTGTTGATATCATTGAAATTGGAAATCGCGGTCAGATTTATAAAGTCAGGATGAACTTTCCCCAGATGCACAGAGGCGTGTGCTCCTGGACTATGCTAAGAATAACAGAATCTTGCTGCTGCCAAATCTCAGGGACATCCTTACCTTGTGCCTGTGACACCTGGGCGGTTTTCTTATCTCATTAAATTCTTTTCATACCCCTTCATAATCAAACGCCGGAATAAAGCTCTCCTTGGCAGTTTCCCCGTCCTGGAAATAGCCGTTTTCGATACCAAGCGCAATCGCTCCGTCTAACACCTTCTCATATTCCCTTCTTGTCACCTTTCGGTTCAGTTCCTGGTATTTCTCCTGTTTGAAAACTGGCGTGTACTGGTTCATTACGCTGATAAAAATATCATTTCCGTAAGTCTCATGCAGTTCCTTCAGCACAGCCAGGGAATTTCTGGTATGTCCCGGCAGAATCAGGTGGCGGACAATGGTTCCCCTTCTGATATAGCCATCCTCCACGAACTGACAGGGGCCAGTCTGGCGAACCATCTCGGCAATGGCGGCACGGGCCTTCTGCGGATAATCCTCTGCATGGGAAAAAGCAGCGGCAAGCTTTTCATTCGCATATTTCATATCCGGCAGATAAACATCCACATATCCTTCCAGCAGCCGAAGGGTTTCCACATTTTCATATCCGCTGGAATTATACACTACCGGCAGCATCAATCCCTTTCTTCTGGCGATTTCCAGGGCGGAAATAATCTGCGGTACATAGTGAGCACCTGTCACCAGATTCAGATTCGCCGCCCCCTTTTGCTCCAGCTCCAGAAAAATATCTGCAAGCCGCTGCACCGTAATCTCTTTTCCGCTGTCCCCAATGGCAATGTCCCGGTTCTGACAGAAACAGCAGCGCAGTCCGCAGCCGGAAAAAAATACAGCTCCGGAGCCTTTTTTACCGGAAATACAGGGCTCCTCCCACATATGAAGAGCGGCACGGGCAGCTCTTATTCTACTGTCCATGCCGCAATAGCCGCGCATTCCCTCCAAACGGTTCACTTTGCATTCCCGAGGACACAAGGTACAATTCTCTAATAATTTCTCATACATCAGCTTATGAATTCTCCTCTCTGATCTTCTCAGTTAGTTCCTGTCCTCCCTGCGCATACCATTCCTGTACAAATGTATCAAAATAGTCCATAGGCTGCTCTCCCATAATCAGCTGAATAAACGCATTTTTTTCCAAAGAGGCTAGTATATTGGGAACTTCACCGTCAGACTCTTCCAGATACTGTCGCTGCAAAGGTTTATAGTTTCCATCTACAAGCACTCCCACAGCAGAAATCCTTGATTTATATGCAGCCCAATCCTCTGCTGTTACATCCTCGCCGCTTAAATATTTTATGCATGCACTGTAATAAGATTTTTCCAATGCGCTTAAATTGCTTTCCTTCTGTGTTCCTGCAATTACACGACGAATATCCTTTGTGACATTGTATATTGCTTCGTTGTAATCCACATTAATTACCAACGGACGGGCAGTAGGATCTACATTCAGGCCAAAGTAGCTGTTAATCTCATCTGCATTTTCCTTATCCTCAAAGCGGCTGTAATCAAACAGTACGCTGACAATCTTCATAATAATTTCGGGATGCTCATAGCCCTTGCGTACCACTACATATTTGTTATCTGAAAAAGAAGTATACACGTTATTTTTTTCCTGATAATCTGCGGTCAGATAATAGGGTTCCCAGTCAGCCTCAGGATCATTCTCAATTTCCTCCATAAGCGGATTGTTTGGAGTCCACCACAGTCCGAAAAATGCTCCGCATTTTCCTTCCACAACAAGATCCCTTAAATTATTCTGAGCCCGAAGCGCAAAATTCTCATCCAATATTCCTCTTTTGTATAATTCACGAAGATAAGCCAGGGCGGATTTCGTTTCCTTTGTCAGGGAACCATAAACGATTTCTCCGTTTTCATCCTTGATCCATCTTCTGGGATAAGCATAAAACTTCTCAAATACAGGCTCCACAGAATAATTCTGACTGGTTACAGAAACTAAATTCGTATCACATACCAGGCCTACAGGCTCTTCCCCTTCTTCAGCTCCCATTCTGTTTTCCTGGAAAGCCTGGATAATATCCATGGCTTCCTCAAAACTCTCCGGCTCCTCAAGACCAAGCTGCTCCATCCAATCCTTTCTAAGCCACAAAAGACATGGACCATGGTCAATCACAGCTTCCGGAAGTGCCATCAGTTTTCCGTCAAAGGTTCCGGCGCCAAGAAGCTGAGAACCATAGCTGTTGTACATAGCTTTAATCCTTGGAGAAGTACAGTTTGCATAAACCTCTGTCAAATCTTCAATAAGGTCATTTTCAACCAGATTATACAAAGTTTCCCTATCACAAACTACCAGCACATCAGGCAAAGTATGATCGTTAACCAGCACATTCACATAATCATTATAACGATCCTCCCGCTCCATATAGATACTCTGGTTCTGAACATTCAGAATTTCTTTTAAGTAGCGGGTATAAGCATTGTCTTCATAAGTATTTCCTTCCGGAAGGTTGGAATTATTAGCGCCGTTCAGCTGACCAAGAGTATAGGTTACAAGCTCCGGATATTTCCCATAAGCAGTGGTAGAAGCTTTTTCCCAGGAATTATCAGAGTCTGCTTTCCCATTATCATCTGAAGTGGCATCGCTGACTGTGCTATTTGTATTACCGGTTATTCTTTCGCTATCCGAACTTTCTGCATTTTCTGCTTTTAGTTCCCCCCAGTGTTTCGATTTTTCATTTTCACTGTTCTTAACTTTACAGCCCCCTAAAGAAAAGGCCATGGAAAAAGCAAGCCCAAAAGCAAGTAGTCTTTTTTTATTCTTCATCTTCCCATCACCTTTCCTTTTTGTCAGTCTGCAAGCTGTTGTCATCTGAATTCTGAAGAAACTTCTTGGCAGAAAATATTTCCTCATCTCTCGTTTCTTTGTCTGCACTTTGACAGGGAATCCGCATTTCTACCCTGGTGCCTTGACCGATCTTACTATATATCCGGATTGCATACCTCTCTCCATAGAGAAGCAGCATTCTGTCATTTACATTCTTAAGTCCGTATCCGGAAACCGGATAGTTTACCAGCTTATCTGCCTCTTCCTGCTTCATTCCCGGACCATTGTCTTCCACTGCAAGAAGTACATCCTCTTTGTCCTTTACAAAGAACAGCTTCAGTATCTTCTCTCCATCTTCCTTCATGTCAAGGCCATGCTCCAGTGCATTCTCCACCACCGGCTGCAAAAGCAGCTTCGGTACAATATCTCCTTTTACCTCAGGATCAATTTCCCACATAACCTGAAACTCATTATCATGCATTACCAACTGAATATCAAGATACGCCTTGATATTCTGAATACAGTTATCAACTGTAACCATATCCTGCCCTTTACTTAGCGCAGTCCGATAAAACATGGATAAGGACAAGGTTACCTTACTGATTTCCTTCTGATGACTGCGGATTGCCATCCAGTTGATAATAGACAGGGAATTATAAAGAAAATGCGGATTGATCTGAGCTGTCAGGGCCTTAAGTTCAAACTCCTTCAACGCAATCTTATTTTCATAAACCTCATGGATCAGACGGTTGATTTCATCCATCATGCTTCGAAAGCTCCGGATCAGAAGTCCAATCTCATCATCTGCATCACTATCTACCGTAACCTCCCGGCTTCCCTGGTTTACGCGGTTCATATTGTCTGTAAGTTCCTCGATCTTTCGGGTAAAAATCCTGGAAAAAGCAAGTCCCAGCACCAGAATGATTATCAGGCAAACTGCAATCAGCGGAATCTCGCTCACCAGAATTCCGGAAACAGAGCTGTTAACTGCTGACTGCAGCTTATACAGGTAAAAATTCCATCCGCAAGATGCATTCCTGCGTTTTACAAAGGCATAATCCTTCTGTCCAGACTCCAGATTTTCACAGGAAACCAACGGCTCCGGCTCATTTGCTTTGGCATTTTCATCTATGAGCAATTCCTTCTGAAAAAGAACATTCCCATCTTCGTCCAGAATAATTCCGCCTGAACCTTCTGAAATAATGTTTTCAAAGGTTTGAAAAATTTTGTTGTAATCCAAGGTAATGCACAAAACTGCGGTCTGCTCTCTTCCCTGATAAATTCGCCTTACTGCTGCTATTTCCGGTCTTTCCCTGTCAACTACCCATTGAACGGAAACGTCCTCTTTCAGATGCTCATACCACCATTCTTTTTCTACCTCGCTTAAAGGCACAAGGGTATACTCATGACGCACCTTAATGCTTTCTGCAAAAAGCTGAATCTGCAGGATTGCATTATGATAGGATTTTGGTACGGTAAGAAGCGGATCTGCCACTTCCGTATATTTCTTATAGGCATAATAATTATCCATATTTTTCTCTGTAATCAGATCTTCGATATCAGGGGAATAGGTTAGATAATTCAAAAGACTGGAAAAAACTTCGATCTGACTGTCCACTCCCTCTCCTGTCTGCTCCAGGATGGAGGACATGTCCTCCATCTCTTTTTCATAGAGCAGGCTGCTCATACGGTCATGGCTGTACCATACCAGCAGGATCATGGGAGCCAGGCTTGCAGTCACAAGAAGAACAATTAATTTGTGACGATATTTCATATTCTGAAATTTACATTTTATTGCTTCCGTTACTCTCATCCTCTTCACCGGTTCCTTTCCGATAGGATTCCGGACTGCATCCATAATATTCTCTGAAGCTTCTGCAGAAATAGGAAACATTCGGAATTCCCACCTGTTCACTAACCTGCGCTACCTTCATATTGGATGAGCACAAAAGCTCCTTCGCCTTTTCCATGCGCACCACACGTATAAAACGGTTCAGGTTCATGCCAGTTTCTTTTTTGAAAATAAAGCTGAGGTAGCCGGATGACAGATATACCTTCTCTGCCAGAGTCTCCAGGCTTAGATCCTCTGCATAATGCTGATAGATATAATTTTTCACAGAAGCTACCTCATCCCTGGAACCGCTCATAGAGCGCTCCAGAAATTCCTCATACTTCTGAATATTCTCCTGTGTAATGGCAAGGATCTGTTTCAGATTCGTGCAGCTATACAGGCGTTCTACTTCATGATCCAGCTTGTACTCTTCTGAAAACTGATTTTCCTGAAACAGCTCCTGAATCACGTTTGAAAAAACAAATTTCACATACATAGCGGAAAAACGGGTGTCATTTTCATATTTCTTTACCAGACATTCAAAATGCTTCTTCAGCTGATCTACATCCTTACGGGAAATATCCTCAGAAATCTTCTCCATTAATCTGGAATCCTGAGTTTCTGCACTTACCGGATGATTCTCATCTCCTTCATTTGTAAATACATGCATATCAGGATGATAAAATTTTTCTTCCATGGTCTGCTCCAGCTGAGCCATAATCTCAGGAAGTGCTTCATGTCCCTCGAATCGGCTGCTTACTGCCAGATGGAAGCTGCCGGGATACTTCTGCTTCAGAAGGTCATACAGATGTTTGGCAACCAGCTGATAGTCGCAGTACACATCGGAAAAGAACAGCACAGATTGTCTGGTATTCAGATTCAGATAAAAAAAGTTTCGATGCAGATCTTCCATAAGCTCCTTATCAATGCTATCTGATACTGTATCAAAAAAGGTTTTATCAGATTCTATAAGAATGGCACAATGCCACTGTTCCCAGCTAGATGCATCCAGAATATCTCCGGCTTTTTTCAGCACTTCTTCATTTCCGGAGTACAGATATGCCTGAAGAAAATACTGAAGAAGAAAGTTTTTTTCCTTCTCAGCCTTCTGTTTCTGAGTTCTTCTGCTTGATATCTCGGCCTTCACCTTATTGATGGTCTTATGAAAGGTATCCGGATCCACAGGCTTTAATACATATTCCTTTACTCCATAGCGCATGGCCTCCTGAGCAAAACCAAAATCACTGTAGCCGCTGAAAATTACTATTGGAATCTCCGGATTTTCCTCACTTACCCTGGCAGCCAGCTCCAAGCCGTCCATATGGGGCATTTTAATATCAGTAAGAAGAAAATCTATTTCCTGGCTGTGTATAATATTAAGCGCCTGTTTTCCATTGGATGCTTCCTGAATCTCATATTCTCCTTCTTCCATGGAAAGAAGAAATTTAATTCCCTCACGTTCGATTTTTTCATCGTCGGCAATTAAAACTCTATACATATATATTTTCTCCGATCTTAGTGAATATAAAGATAGCCCTCTGCATTACTGCAAAGAACTATCTTTATTTTATCATAAAAACTATCTTTATTTTATCATTCCGGTGTCATATTGAAAAGAGAATTCTTCCCGAAAATATAATGAAAAAATCGTCTGTTTTCACAAATCTGAATCAGCCTTTTACGGCTCCTGCAACAACACCTTCAATAATATATTTCTGGCATACCAGATAAACAATAACAATTGGAATAATATCGATCATAATACTTGCCATCATAGGTCCCATCTGTACATGACCGTAGCTTCCACGGAAGTACTGGATTGCCATTGGAATGGTCTTATATTTCTTAATATCCAGAACCAGAGTCGGCAGAAGATAATCATTCCATACCCACATTAATTCCAGAATTGCAGTGGAAATAATGGTTGGTTTCAAAATCGGAATCAGAATTTTAAAGAAAACCTGAAGTGGACTGCAGCCATCGATCATGGCAGCTTCCTCGATCTCAAGAGGGCTTCCTTTTACAAATCCTGTAAACATAAATACAGCAAGTCCGGCACCAAAGCCAAGGTAAACGATGCAGATGGTGTACGGGCTGTTCAGACGAAGTGTATCCGCTGTTTTTGCCAGCGTAAACATAACCATCTGGAAAGGAACAACCATACTGAATACGCAAAGGTAATACAGAACCTTGGAGAGTGTTCCGTTTACACGAACAATGTACCATGCGCACATGGAGCAGCACAGTAAGATCAAAACAACAGACATTACAGAAATTACAAGGCTGTACCAGAAGGATTTCAGGAAATCCATCTGTGTAACACTGGCAACAAAGTTCTGGATTCCATTCCAGGTTTCAGATGTAGGAAGCTGAAATACGCCAGATGTAGTAATCGCAGATTCTACCTTCAATGAGTTAAATAAAATCATGACGATCGGATAAATCCAGATAATTGAAATGATCGTAAGGATTATGGTTGGAATAATACTTTTTTTCTTATCTGCCATTATGCCTGCACCTCCTTAGATGATGTTGAGCGAAGCTGAATCAAAGCGATTACAACAACCAGAACAAAGAATACAACCGCCTTTGCCTGGCCAATGCCTTTCCACTGTGGGCCGCTTCGACCATAGAATGTATCGTAAATGTTCAGAGCCAGCAACTGGGATTTCTTTCCAGGATCTCCACCTGTAAGGGAAAGGTTCTGGTCGAACATCTTGAATCCGTTTGTAAGTGTAAGGAATGTACAAATTGTAACAGATGGCATAATCATCGGAATCTTAATCTTAAACAGAATCTGTGATGCCGTTGCACCATCAATCTGTGCTGCCTCAATAAGATCAGGTGATACGTTATTCAGACCAGCCACATAGATGATCATCATATATCCAATCTGCTGCCACAGCAGAAGGACAATCATTCCAATAAAACCATTTGTTGCAGACAGTTTCAGAAGAGGCTGTCCCCACATGGAAAGCAGACCGTTCAACAGTGTCTGCCAGATATAACCAAGTACAATACCACCAATCAGGTTTGGCATAAAGAATACAGTACGGAATGCATTCGTTCCTTTAAAGCCCTTTGTAAGAGCAAGTGCAATGGAGAATGCCAGCACGTTAATCAGAATACTTGATACAAATGCAAATACAACGGTCAGCCAGAATGCGTGACTGAAATCACCGCCGATCATAATTTTCTTATAGTTGGCAAGACCAACCCAAACTACGTCTTTTACTGTAGTGAATTTACAAAATGAAAGGTAAATTCCCCAGATAAAAGGCCACAGAAAGCCGATAATAAATGCAGCAAATGTGGGTAATACAAATACAGGCCACCATTTTTTCAAAGATTTTCCTACCATCTTCGCTCCTCCTTTTCCCATATAACACTATGAAACTATTTTCAGTGCTTTTCCTTTCCAACAAAATGGGGGAGGCAAGTTCACTGCCTCCCCACCCTGTTCACCATTCTATGATTCTGGAATGTCTTCCTACCATATTATCATATACTGTTGGAAAGATTTATTTATTACTTTGATTATTCAGAAAGAGCTTTCTCTGTTGCCCATCCGTCAACGAATGCAGATACAACATCATCCCACTCACCTGCACCAGCTGCATATGATGTAAGAGCAGTACCAAGACCATTCTTCCACTCTTCAGATGGCATTGTTGTGAAGTTCCATGATACTGGTGTAAGACCGGATTCTGTGTAAGCCTGATCCTGTTTTACAAATACGTTAGTAGGTTCTTCTGCTGTTTTGAAAGGAATTGTGAAGCCCATGTCTTCTCCCATAGCCTTTGTTCCTTCGTCAGAAGTTACACACCAGTTCATGAAATCAAGTGTTGCCTGAATGTCGTCCTCAGAAGCTTCTTTATTTACGCACCAGTAGTTCTCTGTACCGGTTGCAAGTCCTTCGTTTTCATCGTCAACACCGAAGTAAATCGGAATCATAGCCAGCTCATCATCGCTGTATGTCTTGGACAGTTCGCCATACTCCCAGGAACCGTTCTGATAGAATACTGCATCACCGTTGATGAACTCGTTACGGGAATCATCTGCTGTCTTAGCGGAAAGATCTGCTCCATCGCAGGTTGAATCTGTGATGTAAAGATCAAATACAGCCTTGTAATTGTCAAGGTATGTTCCCTTAATAGCATCTGTATCATCGATACCGTCTGCTTTGTATTCATAATAGATTGGCAGGTTTGCAAGATGTGTTTTGAATCTCCAGTCAGAGGATCCATCCATACCAGCGCTTGTGAAAGCACCCTTTACACCCAGCTCATCTTTTCTTGCCTGGATATCATCAGCTACCTTCTTCAGATCTTCAAAGCTCTTGATATCATCTACAGTGTAACCAGCTTTTTCAAGTAAGGTCTTGTTTACGATCAGTCCGTAGGACTCGATTACGTATGCAATACCGTCAACTGCGTCACCGTCTTTTACAGTGTAGGAATCAGAGGTAAGCTGTGAATAAATATCAGTTCCGGACAGATCATAGCAGTAATCTTTCCAGTTCTTAAGTCCTACAGGTCCGTTTACCTGGAACAGTGTAGGAGCATCACTCTTAGCCATCTCAGACTGAAGTGTTGTCTCATACTGTCCGGAAGCTGCTGTAACAACGGTTACCGGAACGCCTGTCTCCTCTGTATATTTAGCAGCTAAGTTCTGCCAGGCTTCATCCTGCTCTGGTTTGAAGTTTAAGTAGTAAACCTTTCCTGCTGCGTCATCAGCCATAACTGGTAATGCCGGTACCATAGAAGCTGCCATAACTGCGCTAAGTCCCATTGCTGCGATTTTTCTCATCTTCATAATTCTTACTCTCCTTTTTTTAAGAATCTGTTTTCTTAAGCTGGTTATATAGTACTGTTTTTTGTATGAAAAAACCATGATAAAAATCCAAGAAACATGTTCATTTTTCAAGAGAGTAAATTTGGTACATGAAATTTTTGTCACAATCTGTCTAAAACGGACGGAAAATTTATTGGAGCATGGTTCTTTTAAACAAAAAGCCATGGCAGCTGGCCACGGACTTTCC
Organism: Blautia segnis; assembly: GCF_014287535.1. Classification (NCBI taxonomy): domain Bacteria; kingdom Bacillati; phylum Bacillota; class Clostridia; order Lachnospirales; family Lachnospiraceae; genus Blautia; species Blautia segnis. The sequence goes on from NZ_JACOOT010000031.1 coordinate 31,194, forward strand.
TGCAGTTTTGTTATTTTGTTTTCAGTTCAAAAAAGGAGGACTGCAAAAGCAGTCCTCCTCTGGCTTTCCGCAGATGCGGAACAAAGTCATATTCAGGCTTTTCCAACGGATCCGAAGATCTCCATTTTCTCTTTAACAGTAGCTTTGATAGCCTCGAAGCCAGGTGCAAGAAGTTTACGTGGGTCATATCCTTTACCCTGCTCATCCTTGCCTTCCTCGATGTATTTACGTGTAGCTGCTGCGAAAGAAAGCTGGCACTCTGTGTTAACGTTGATCTTGGAAACTCCAAGGTCGATTGCTTTCTTGATCATGTCTGTAGGAATACCTGTACCACCGTGAAGTACTAACGGCATGTCCCCTGTAAGCTGCTGAATAGCATCCAGAGTCTCAAAGCTTAAGCCCTTCCAGTTAGCCGGATATTTACCATGGATGTTACCAATACCTGCTGCCAGGAAATCGATACCAAGATCAGCGATCATCTTGCATTCCTTAGGATCTGCGCACTCGCCCATACCTACAACGCCGTCTTCCTCTCCACCGATGGAGCCAACCTCTGCCTCGATAGACATTCCGTGCTCTCTTGTGATCTTAACCAGCTCTGTAGTCTTAGCAACGTTCTCTTCGATCGGGTAATGAGAACCGTCGAACATAATGGATGAGAATCCAGCCTCAACACATTTCAGGCATCCTTCATAGGAACCGTGATCCAGATGAAGAGCAACCGGAACAGTAATCTTCAGCTCTTCCATCATGCCTTTCACCATACCAACAACAGTCTTGTAACCAGTCATATACTTACCAGCACCCTCAGAAACACCCAGGATAACCGGGGAGTTCAGTTCCTGTGCTGTAAGCAGGATAGCCTTAGTCCACTCAAGGTTGTTGATGTTGAACTGACCAACTGCATAATGTCCAGCTTTTGCTTTTTTGAGCATCTCTGTTGCATTAACTAACTCATACATGATAAAATTCCTCCTATCTTTGGAAACACCTTAACTATTTCCATTGCTTGTAGTTTAGCAGATTTTTTTCAATTCGTCTAGCTATTTGCAAAAAAAATGGATTATTGATTGTTTTTTTCATTTCTAAGCAGCAAAAGGTGTAAAAAAAGAAAAAATAACTTGCAAAATATGCCGGGATTGTATATAATGGAACAGGTTCATGGATGGATTCCCGAGTGGCCAAAGGGGACAGACTGTAAATCTGCTGGCGATGCCTTCGAAGGTTCGAATCCTTCTCCATCCACTACGTATCTCCCGAATATAGTTCGGGAGATCTTTTTGTCTAATACCAAATCTTTTCATATAGAAAAAACTCTGGAACATATCGCCATACATTCCAGAGTCCTTTCACCTTTATGCTTTCTTTCTTAATTTCGAGATCATTTCCACTCCCACGATCAGCAGAACCGGAAATACCAGAGCTGCGAAAATACCGGTTTTCAGGTTATCGTGAAATCTGCTGGAGATCATTCCCACGTAGGTAGGTCCTGAGGAGCATCCCAGGTCACCGGCCAGGGCAAGAAGTGCAAACAGCGCTGTACCGCCCCTTTTCATGGCAGCGGATGCCATACTGAAGGTGCCCGGCCACATAATTCCAACGGAGAGGCCACAAAGCGCACAGCCCAGGAATCCAAGTGCCGGAATAGGAATAAATGCAATCATCAGGTAGGATACAATGCAAAGAGCCGCGCTCCACTGCATAAATCTCTCAAGATTAATCTTGTCCCCGAATTTTCCGTAAAAAGCTCTGGAGCATCCCATCAGCGCCGCAAAGGACAGGGGACCTGCCAGATCTCCCACTGTTTTACTGAAGCCAAAGCCTTTCTCTGCAAGGGCAGATGCCCACTGGCTCACCGCCTGCTCGCTGGCACCGGCACACAGCATCATAAGCATCAGCACCCAGAAAATTTTCATGCTGAACAGCTCTTTCATGGACATTCCCTTCTCTCCCTCTTCCAGAAGGGACGCCATGGGAACCCGTGTAAAGACCGCTGCGTTGCAAAGAGGGACAATGGCCCAGATCACAGCCAGGATCTTCCAGTTGGAAATTCCAAATACAGTAAAAAACAGGGTGGAAACAAGCACAACGCCCACATGTCCCCAGCAGTAAAAGGAATGCAGAAGACTCATAGCCTTCTCCTTATTATCTGTAGGGCATGCCTCCACAACCGGGCTTACCAGCACCTCCAGAAGTCCGCCGCCAGCTGCATACACCAGCACAGCCAGAAACAGGCCCACAAAGGGATCACTCATAACCTCTGGCAAAATGGTAAGCAAAATAAGTCCCAAAGCTGCCAGCAAATGTGCCAAAATCATAGATGCCCGATAACCAATCCGGTCCACAAACCCAATGGACACCAGGTCAATGATCAGCTGCAGACCGAAATTAAAAGTAACCAGCAAGGTAATCTTCTCCAGGGAAATCCCATAAGTCCCCTGAAAAGTCAGAAACAGCAGCGGCACAAAATTATTTACAATCGCCTGCACCACATACCCCACGAAACAGGCCTGCAGAGTTCTGTTATAATTCTCTTTCATCAATTTTCCTCTTCCACAAAAATCGTAGGATTCTCGCATTTATGATACAGCACCATTGCACCAAACGCAGGCATTGGCACTTTGATCACGCCGGCTTTGGCGGTGTATTCGTATTCCTCGGTTGTGTATCCATCCCTGTAGGACAGCATGATTCTTTTCAGCACAGAATCGCGGAGTCTGCTGATTCCGGTCTTCCATACTTCGATTTCTACCTCGCGGTCCTCATTCCGGTTGTTTAAGATCACGATCATTCTCTCATCATGGGAAAATCTTCCGAAGCAAAGTCCCTGATAATCGTTCCACAGGAACACTAAGGAGCCGTTGCTGAGGAATCCGTATTCTTTATGGATCTTGATCATATCCCTGTGGAATGCAATCATCATCTGATCCTCATGTCCCCACGGATAAGTTCTTCTGTTATCCGGATCGGTAAATCCACAGACGCCAGCCTCATCTCCATAATAAACAGTAGGCGCACCCGGCCAGGTCATCTGTACCACAACGCCTTCACGCATCACTGCCGGATTTATATTCTGGGAAGCAGCCTCCGCTCCTGCATAGGAAATTCGTCCTACCCTGCGGTTGGTTCTGGTCAGGAATCTGGAATGGTCATGGTTGGAAAGCTCATTCATGGAAGTATAAAGGGCGGACATATGAAGGGCTCGCATATGAGTCTTCATAGCCCCGATAAAGGCATCACTGTTTCCATAAAGGTCATCCCTGCACTCATCACTGTGCTTCTCCATACCGGTCAGGAACCAGGTCAGCGGCTCCATAAATGCGTCATAGTTCATGACCGTATCCCACTCATCACCCTGCAGCCAGCTCTCCGGGTTGCCGTAATGCTCAGCCAGAATAATGGCATTGGGGTTGGCATCCTTCACAGCCTTGCGGAAATCCTTCCAGAACTGGTGGTTAAACTCATTGCTGTGTCCAAGGTCTGCTGCCACATCCAGTCTCCATCCGTCTACATTGTACGGAGCGGAAACCCATTTTTTGCCAATCTCAAGGATCTTGTCGTAAAGCTCTCTGGAAGCCTCATAGTTCAGCTTCGGCAGTGTATCATGGGTCCACCAGCCATCGTAGGTTGGGTTATACGGCCAGCGGTTCTCATCATAGAAATTAAAATAGTATCTGTAGGGGCTGTCTGCAGAAATATAAGCACCCTTTGGATATCCCTCCTGGTTCTCATAGATCCGCTCTCTGTCCATCCATTTATTGAAAGAGCCACAGTGATTAAATACACCATCCAGGATCACCTTCATGCCGCGTTTATGAATCTCATCTACCAGATGGGCAAACAGTTCATTGCTGGCTTCCAGATTCTTCTTATCTGTCACACGCTTGATAAACTTCTGCGCATGTGCATTCTCGCGGTCCCCTTCATTCAGAAGCCCACCCTCTATATCCTCCACGATCTTGCCGTAATGAGGATCCACGTACTCATAATCCTGAATATCATACTTGTGGTTGCTTGGGGAAACGAAGATCGGGTTCAGATAAATAACATCCACGCCCAAATCCTGAAGGTAATCCAGCTTATCCAGAATACCCTGCAGGTCTCCGCCGTAGAACTCTCTTACGCCCATAACTGCCGGAACCTTGCCCCAGTTACGGACTCTTGATGTGGTATCTCCAATATAGAAATACTCCCTGTCCTCCACATCATTGGACGGGTCTCCGTTATAGAAACGATCCACAAAAATCTGGTACATAACCGCACCCTTGGCCCACTCCGGTGTATCATAATCCGGATAAATCTCGAACTCCAGTCGTTCCTCCGGGTTCATGGAAACACCCTGGTAATTATAATAACAGGTCACCCATCCATAGGTGATCTCAAAATGGTAGCGGACGATCTCCTCTCCCATAATAATAGAAGTCTCATAATAATCAAATCCGTTTGACTTAGCTACACGCTCCATCTGCTGGCGCTTGCCGTCGTATACCAGATAAACCATATCTACATTATTTCGCTTGGTACGGAAACGGATCCTTACTTTCTCTCCTGCCTTAGGGTTTGACGGACAGCGGTAATAATCAGAACCATCGCTAAACAATGCCTCTGTGTTCAAAACCGGTCTCATATTCAAGATATACTGCATTTTTTTCATTACATCTGCATTATTACGCTCCATAACGTCCCTCTTTCATTCTGCACTCATTCATTCTGCATTTATTTTAACTGAAATTCCTGTTTTCCACAACAGTTAAAATTCGGCTTATCCTCCAAACTTCCGTTTATGTTCAAGGCGTTTTCACCAAAGTTTTTGATCTAGCCCCTATACGTAAAAAAGACAGCCGATGAAAGCTGTCTTTTTTGGAGAAGGTATTTCTTCTTATGGGGTGTAGCAAAAACTATATAATGTATTGGGGGGTTTTTACGATGTATATAGTACCATGCGGCAACGAAAAAGTGTGCACAAACTTCACAAAAATTGATATTATTTTTTGTGCATGTTATATACTCTCGTTGTTTTCACCCTGATTTTCCATTGTAAAAAGTGCTTCAAACTCTTCCCGATGTACTTTTTCCTTCTCGAGAAGAAGCTTCGCACAGCCATGAAGAACGTCCATATGCTGGGAAATAATCTTCACAGCATTCTCATGGCATTCCTCAATAATACGGTGGATCTCACTGTCAATGGCCTTGGCCACATCCTCGCTGTATCCGCGGGTATGGGCAAGATCCCTGCCGATAAATACCTCATCATCGTCGTCTCCATAGGAGATCAGACCAATCTTATCAGACATGCCGTACTTGGTCACCATAGCTCTGGCCTCGCTGGTAGCACGCTTGATATCATTGGAAGCACCTGTTGTAATGTCCCCGAAAATCAGCTCCTCTGCCACGCGGCCTCCAAGGAGGGTGGTAATATCCTGGAGCATTTTGCCCTTGGTGTTGAACATCTCATCATTCTCAGGAAGAGGCATGGTATATCCCGCAGCGCCCATTCCGGTAGGAATAATGGAAATGGTATAAACAGGCTCCATATCCGGCAACACATGGAATAAGATTGCATGGCCTGCTTCGTGATAAGCAGTGATGCGCTTCTCTTTCTCAGAGATCACCTTGCTCTTCTTCTCAGCTCCGATGCCGACCTTGATAAAACTGTTCTTAATATCCTTCTGGCGGATAAAAGAATGGCCTTTCTTTGCAGCTGCAATGGCAGCCTCATTCATCAGGTTCTCCAGATCAGCGCCGGTAAAGCCAGCAGTAGTCTGGGCGATCTGCTTCAGATCCACATCCTCTCCAAGAGGCTTATCCTTGGCATGAACCCGAAGAATCTCCTCACGGCCTTTAATATCCGGACGTCCCACTCCAACCTTACGGTCAAATCTTCCTGGACGGAGAATAGCCGGATCCAGAATATCCACACGGTTGGTGGCAGCCATTACAATGATTCCCTCATTCACGCCGAAACCATCCATCTCTACCAGAAGCTGGTTCAGGGTCTGCTCTCTCTCATCATGGCCGCCGCCCATTCCGGTACCACGCTGTCTTGCCACAGCATCGATCTCATCAATGAAAATAATACATGGTGCATGGCGCTTGCCTTCCTCAAAAAGGTCTCGCACACGGGATGCACCTACACCGACAAACATTTCCACAAAGTCAGATCCGGAAATGGAGAAGAAAGGAACTCCTGCTTCCCCTGCAACCGCCTTGGCAAGAAGAGTCTTACCGGTACCTGGAGGGCCTACAAGGATTACGCCCTTGGGGATTCTAGCACCCACTCTGGTATACTTCTGTGGATCCTTCAGGAAATCTACAACCTCCTTCAGTTCCTCCTTCTCTTCCTCAAGACCGGCAACATTCTGGAAGGTAACCTTCTTGTCATCCGGCATGGACATTCTTGCACGGCTTTTGCCGAAATTCATCATCTTGGCATTGGTACCGCCGCCACCGCCTGACATCTGGCGGTTCATCATCATCATGAGAAAAATAATGAGACCGCAGGTAAGGAGCACCGGAAATACAGAGGTGAGAAATACGCTCTGCTTGGGTACATCCTCAATAGCGGGATCCAGCCCGTTCTCACGGAGAAGCTGCTCTGCCTCACTTACATCTGCCACATAAATACGCTTCTGTCCTTCGTCCTTGATGCTTGCGATCACAGAACCTGTAGGAACCTCACTGTTCTGGTGGATCACGGCATCATTCACCTTGCCGTCTTCCAGGGCCTGCTCAAGCTGTCCCAGAGTATAGTCGCTCTGAGTCTGCACCTGATTGTTCAGATACAGATACCCTGCAATCAAAGCTACGATCAGAACAAGATACAAGCCGATTCTGCCTGACTGCTTATTCACTTGTATAATTCTCCTTTCATTCGAACTCTACCACACCGATGTATGGCAGATTTCTGTATTTCTGGGCATAGTCAAGACCATAGCCCACAACAAACTCATCCGGAATATTGAAGCAGCAGTAATCCACATCAACGCCCTCAACCACTCTGCGGTCCGGCTTGTCAAGCAGGGTACAGAGCTTCACGCTGTTGGGGTTACGTCTCTTCAGAACATCCAGCAGATAGCTTAAGGTTCTTCCGGAATCAATAATATCCTCTACAACCAGAACTTCTTTATCCTCAAGAGGCTGATCCAGATCCTTGACGATCTTGACAACTCCGCTTGATTTGGTGTCGTCTCCGTAGCTGGAAACAGACATGAAATCAAGAGTTACCGGTACTGTGATTCTCTTAGCCAGCTCGCACATGAAAAATACACCGCCCTTAAGAACACAGATCATGTGAATTTCTTTGCCCTTGTACGCTTCGCTGATCTGGGCAGCAACCTCGCAGATACGTTTTTCTACTGTTTCCTCATCCAGTAAAACCCTAATTTTCTCACTCATGATTATCTTTTCCTCCTTGGTATTGTATTTCCAATATTCTCCTGGTTCTGGGAGTAATCTTATAGTTCTCGTTAATTCTGCCTCCCACCACCCACAAAACCTCAGATCCGGCCACCAGAAGGGGAATCTTATCTCTTTCTTCTGATGGAATCTTCTCATCTATGAAATAGCGGTTCAGCTTCTTATGGCTTCCCGCCTCATCCACGATCAGAAAATCCCCCGGCCTGCGGGTTCGGATGGACAATTCCTGTTTTATTCTATCATAATCCAGCCATTTCGTATATGCTTTTTCTTCAATCTTCTGGCCCTGATTTAAAATTATTTGGGTAAAAAATGGATTTTCCCTGAAAAAAGTTCTCCCCGGGATCAAAAGCTCCTGCATTTCCGTTGTTTCCAACTGCCTGCTTTCCATCTTTCCAATGAAAATGCCGCCGTAGGTGCGCTGGGCCTTCAGGCCGTAGGGCAGGCTGATCTGCCTTCCCACCTGAAGCGCCAGAAGCCCGGCAGTACTTTTTATATGAACGGCTGTAAAATCCTTTCGCCTGCCTGCCAGCTGCTCAAACACCCCTAACACGCCATAGGAAGACACAACAGGCTCTTTTTGCCAGAATTCTTCCGAAAGAAGCATCCCGTTCTCCCGCTTCTGTCCGTATTTTTCCACCAGAAGAGCGCCCTGGCGGGATAAGTATTCCTCAGCCTGCGCCGCCAGCTGGGCCGTCTCTGCCATATGGCGGATGCTTCCCTGGTTGATCTCATTTTCCAGAAGGGGAAGAATCCTGTGACGGATACGGTTCCGGGTGTATTCCTCTGTCAGGTTGGTACTGTCTGTAATATAAGGTATATGCTCTTCCATTAAATAATTGACAATTTCCTGCTTGTTTAAACACAAAACAGGGCGGATAATGCCATCTCTTACCGGCAAAATCCCCGCCAGCCCTTTCAGCCCGGTTCCCCGGCAGAGATTGTGAATGAGAGTCTCCGCCGCATCGTTCTCATTGTGGGCAAGGGCAATACGGTATTCCAGAGGATTTGCGCCGTCTTCCAGCTTCCTGGAAACAGCTTCTCCCTGCAATTCCCTAAAGTCCTGTTTCGCCCGGGCAAAAGCTTCCTGTCTTACTTTTCTCCCTGTCTCTTCGGTTCCCATCTTCCATTTCTTTGAAAGCTCCAGAACTGGATAATGATAGGACAAAAAAGGAATTCCCCAGCTGCGGCAGGTGTCCTGCACAAGAGCTTCATCCCGGTCTGCCTCCTCCCCGCGGATTCCATGATGTACGTGTACCGCGCACAGGGAAAAAGGAACTTCCTGGCTGTACTTTCTTAACATGTCCAGCATTGCCATGGAATCTCCGCCGCCGGACACACCTGCCAGAACCACATCCCCGTGGTTTATCATATGATGTTCTTCAATATAAGACTTTACTTTATGATACATGATGTACCTGACTTTCCTTTATGCTTCTTACTTCTTCCACATTCCCGCTACCAGAACGGTCATGTCATCTCTTGCGCAGTAATCGCTGTACCCAAGCACCCTCTCCAGAATACTCCTGCTCATCTCCCTTGGCGTCTCCTCGTGGATGTCCATAATGATCTCCTTCATGGTCTCTTCCTCCCGCTCCGGCGGCAGCGCATCCAGCACGCCATCTGTCATCATGATCAGATAATCCCCGTGATACAGCTTCCTTGAGGAGGTCTCGAAATCCACCTGCTGCATCAGCCCTGCTGCCAGACTCTCAGAAGAGATGGCTTCCACCCAGTGATCCCTTTTGATAAAGGTGGCGCAGGCACCTGCCTTCAGGAAATTGCAGATTCCGGTGTACAGATCCACTGCACAGATATCTACTGTAGAAAACATGCCGTCCTGTCCCTTCATCACAAGAGCAGAATTTACCATTTTCGCAGCAGTCTCCTGGGAAAAGCCGGATTCCAGAAACTGTTCCAGCAGTTCTACCACTTTCTCGCTCTCTCTGCTGGCCTCCACCCCAGAGCCCATGCCATCCGAAAGGCACATGACAAACCGCCCGGCTTCTTCCTGCCGGCAAATATAATTGTCTCCGGAAACATTCTCCTGCTCCTTGGTCAGCTTGGCCACTCCGTAAAGCACCTGGTAGCTTACGTCCTCCACAAAATGAACGGTGTGAAATTCCCCGTTCACGATCCGTCTGCCTCCCCTGGCTGCCGCCATTGGCGTACCGAATTCCCTGGACAAAAGCTGAGCCACCTCATTGACGGAAATACATTGTCCGCTCCTTGCCCGCATGGTCAGAAAGATCTGTCTTCTTCCTTCCACCTTATCCATAACCCAGACCTGCTTTACCACAATGTGGCGCTTCCGAAGAAGCTTCTGCAGATCCAGCATCAGGGAGGGCTCAGCCAGGGAAATGTCGTACAAATCATCTGCCACCATGTCCATGATCCTGGACATTTCCTGCAGCTGCTGTGCCACAGCAAGGCGGCTCTCGATCATCCGGTTGTCCCAGATCAGCCGCTGCCTTTCCCTTTGGAAGCCTTCCTTTAAAGCTTCATAATACTGTACAAAGCGGCTGCATACGCTCATCCAGTCGCTCTTTTTCTCCTGTATGTCCTGGGGATCTCCCGCTTCCATGGAGCGGAGCATCCGTTCCGTCCCCCGGTACATTTCCTGTGACTGGCTGCCCCAGCAGATTTCCCGCTGATAGCAGTGACTGCACACATTCTCACAGGCTTCCCGGATAATGGAATCCACCTGCCCGCTGCTTAAGTAATCCTTCCTGTAGGGAAGTCCGTAAAAGCTGTCTGCAAGCTTCCGAAAGGACGCCGCATACCGCTCTACCTTCTCCTTCTGGGGATTTTTCTCCTGCTCAGGCTGCTCTGCCTTCCTGAAACTTCTTCCCCGGAAAAAAGTTTTTGCCATGTCCCGCAGCACCAGCAGCACACTGATCACGAGCATGGCAATCATCCATTCCTGCATATTCTCCCCTCCCCCTGTACAGCCTTATGCCTATTATAGGGGAGCGGTATGAAAATATATGTCAAACACAGACGAACACTTTCAAAAAGTTTTCGTCAGAAAATCCTATCCTTCGTTCCTTCTCTTATGCGGCAGCGGATCAGTTCGCCTCCTGGAAAATAATCTCATTGTCCTTCACAAGGCCTAACTTCTCTCTGGCAGCCTGCTCTGCATATTCATCCGTCTGCATGTATTCCTTCAGTTCCTTGATCTCCTCCGTGCGGGCCTGCTCTTCCTCCAGCTGCTGGGACAGCGCCTCAGCCCTGGTCTCATATCCGGCGAGAGATTCCTTAAGGTCACGGCTCTGCACCATAAGAGACAGAAGCAGTACCAGAACGATCAGAGAAATCCCAAACATTCCAAGCTGATTATACCCTATTGTCTTTTTTCTTTGTTTTTTCCCTGATTTTCCCAACTTTCCTGCCTTTCTTCGTCTGCAAGGGATTTCTGGTACTATTTTTGTACCGATTTGCAGATTGTCTAGCCAAAATTTTACAACTTTTCCCCCAAAATAGCAACCTGTTTGAAAGCTTTTTTGAAAATTTTTTCATAAATCTGACAGGTATTTCCAGGATTTTGTAACAGATCAGCTCGAATGCTGATGCTAAGGTCAGATATGTAAAAAAGGCACCGGACAACAGCCCGAAAAACAGAAAATTCCGGAGAATGCCCTGGTTGGTCTGATAGATTCTAGCAAAAACAAGCATGGTCAGGACCAGCCAGTACAGAATGTCAAAAAGCCCTGAATACGCCGAACTGCGGGAAAAAAGCCGCCTTATGACGCGGATCAGACGGTAGAATAAAAGAAGTCCGGCTCCCAGCACAAAGGACTGCAAAAAAAGCCAGATCTCATACTGAATATAGGTGCTCATCCTTTAGCGGAACATCCTTTTAAGCAGAGGTTCTTCTTTTCGCACAGAATCTTTTGATAAATAGACAAGAGAATCCACATGTCCGGCAAGAGCAGCTTCTCCTTTTTCCAGGTTCAGTCCTTTTACATGAAGCTGGCTGCCCCGAATCTGCAGCCTTCCGTCAGCAGTCTGAAGGAGGATTTCTTTCTCATCGAAAGATACCACGTCCTTCACCCCTGTGACAAATGCTTCCTTCCTGTTATCCAGCGTCAGCCTGTGGGATGTATTTACTGATTTCTCTTCCAAATCCCTCTCTCCCGAATATGTGGGTTCAATGATAATCTATGTGCTTCCTGGGGAAAATATGCCTTACCCCCGGCGAGCCTTTTAAATATAACGGTAAAGATTCTCCACTTCTTCTTTCTTTACCGTTTCCTTCACATCCAGCACTTCCACCTTCACATTGCGGCTTCCAAACTGGATTTCGATGGTATCGCCGGTCTTCACCTGCACGGAAGCCTTGGCCGGCTTGTCATTTACCAGCACTCTTCCTGCATCGCAGGCCTCATTGGCCACTGTCCGTCTCTTGATCAGGCGGGATACTTTCAAAAATTTATCTAATCTCATAATTTACTCCTGTTTCTTATACGACCCGTTCACATGTTCTTTGTCACGCAGGGACAAAAAAAGAGGGAACCGAAAAAGTTCCCCCTGGCAAAAGCCTCCGCTATTATGCGTTTACCATATCCTTTAAAGCTTTTCCAGCTTTGAATTTCGGAGCCTTGGAAGCTTCAATCTTCATGGTCTCACCAGTCTGAGGATTTCTTCCCTCTCTGGCAGCTCTCTCGCTGACTTCGAATGTACCAAAGCCAACTAACTGAACTTTCTCACCTTTTTTCAGTTCTTCAGATACAACGTCGATGAATGATTTTAAAACAGCTTCAACGTCCTTTTTGGACAGATTAGTTTCTTTCGCCATAGCTGCTACTAATTCAGTCTTATTCATGGTGTTTCCTCCTCTAATAATTCTTCTATCTATATATATACCTTTTGCCCTGTATTGTCAAGGTTTTTGCATCAGAAAGGGTACTTTCCAAAGCATTTTTCGGGGAAATCTCCCCATATTTCCTTCTGGGCAATTACCTTGGTCAGCTTCTCTGTATTCTTCCCGGAAATCCACGCTTTATTATGGGAAAAGTAGTAATTTGCCAGTTTCCAGTACTTTTCTGGGTAGGTAAAGCGAATCATCAGGTTCTGCCACTGGGCTCTGGAAATTGGATGGATCTGGTGGTATTTTTCCAGCATCTGGCGGGCAAGGATCACATCCCAACTGTATTTTTCCAGAATTTTCCGCATGAAGCAGTACAGGTCGCTGATCTGGATATCAAAGCAGAAATGTCCGAAGTTGGCGGCGGCTGTTCCATCTCTTCTGAAAAAAACGTTGTGCTGGTTGTACTCTCCATGGCAGACGCAGCCCTCTTTCAGTGCTTCTTCCCGAAGGGCAGCATAGTCAGACTGCTGCAGAAGATTCAGCGCCTTTTCCCCTTTTTCCAGAAACCACTGGACGCTTCCTAAGAATTCCTTTTCGAATAAGGCACTGGCTCCTTTTTTGCGGATAAACTTGCGGATTTTGCGGATCTCACAGTTGTGCTTCTGGTATTCCTCCTCTAAGGAGCGCTCCACGTAGGCTTCCTCCACCGGCATTTTCATGGATTTATGTAGCTTTGCAAGCATCTGCACGCTTCTGAAAATGTCTTCCCGGGATTTGGTGTCGCATTCCCTGCCTTCAAACCAGTTCTGAATGGTATAGGGAATGTTGTCCTTATCTTTGGTGATCAGAGAACCGGTCTGGTTCTCCAGGAAGGTATCCACCTGGCAGCCCTCTTTGGCAAGCTTTTGAAGCAGCTCCTGCTGAAACTGCAGTTTTTTTTCCGAGCCGTGAAATTGTTTCAGGATCAGAAGTCCCTGGTCTGTGCGGCATACAAGTGCACCGCGGGTCCGAGACGCAGACTGGGCTGTGATCCCGTATTGCGTCAGGGTGCTAAGACCATAATCATACAATAAAAATCCCCCCGTTGCTCACAAATCGGACATGTCGCCTGCCGGCGACATCACCATATATGAAAGTCAGCTGTTCCGCGCCTATGGGCGCTCCCACAGCTGCCGACCGCATTCGTAATCCGGGCTATTGCCCTACTTACTCATACGGTCTAGCCCATCCGATATCCAAGAATTCGCTCATGCAAAGCATGGCTCATTCTTGGCTGCCGTCTGGGACTTTCATAGTACATCAGATACCTTCTATCTTATGAGGGGGAGGGATTCGATATTCTAAAATGCAGTGGGGCCAGGTGCCAAAAGCTACGGGGCATCTGGCGGACAGGCTTTAGCGATTCCGGTTGGAAAAAGCCAGCTTCAGAAGAGTTTCTTTCTCATTCAGATCCGGATCCTCCAGAACCTGTTCCAAAAGCTTATGAAGCACCTCGCCCATTTCTTTTCCAGGCTTCATGCCGGCGGCGATCAGGTCGCTTCCGGTGACTGCAAGCCCTTTTAAGGATACGCACTGGCCTTTTTCTACAATTTCTTCCCAGGTCTTTCTCACACCTGCCTGGCGGGCTGCCTTTTCCTGGCCTTTGTAATCACTTTTGGCCTTATTATCCGCATACTGGACTTCCATCCACATAGGGAAAAGATCCTCGCCAATGATATTCATAGCTTTTCTCACATCCGCAGGAACCGGTGCAGGACGCAGGTCATGCCAGCGTACCAGACGGCTTACCTTTGCAATGGTATCGTTGTCGAACTTCAGGCGGCGGAGAATTTTCTTCGCCATCTTTTCCCCAAGCACTGCGTGGGTTTTGAAATGGTCTCTGCCATTTTCATCTGTTGTCCTCACGTCAGGCTTGGCAATGTCGTGAAGAAGCATGGTCAGGCGCAGCACCTTATCCTCCTTTACGTACAAAAGGCTGTGAAGAATGTGCTCTCCTACGTTATAGCAATGGTAAGGCGTATTCTGAGGTGTCTCCATACAGCGGTCAAATTCCAGGAGAAATTCCCTGGTAACACCAGCTTCATAGGCGATCCGCAGGTAATCCGGATGTGGAGAAACAAGAAGCTTCACCAGCTCCACCTGGATTCGTTCCGCGCTCACATGCTTCAGATTCGGAGCCAGAACTGCCAGCCCATTTCTTGTATTTTCCTCCAGGGAAAAGCCGAGCTGGGCAGAAAAACGGACTGCACGCATGATTCGCAGAGCATCCTCTGTAAAACGCTCCAGGGGATCCCCCACGCAGCGGATCACTTTTTTCTCCAGGTCCTCCTGGCCTCCAAACAGATCCACAAGGCCTTTCTTCGGATTATAGGCCATTGCATTGATGGTAAAATCCCGGCGCTTTAAATCCTCCTCAAGGCTTGCGGTAAAGGTCACCTCTTTTGGGTGGCGGCCATCCTCATATTCTCCGTCCACACGGTAGGTGGTTACCTCGAAGCCGTCCTTATCCAGCAGTACCGTCACAGTGCCGTGGGCGATTCCGGTGTCCACTGTTCTGTGAAATAAGGCCTTGACCTGCTCCGGTGTGGCTGAGGTGGTGATATCCCAGTCATTGGGCGTCCTTCCAAGCAGCGCGTCCCTGACGCAGCCGCCAACTGCATAGGCCTCAAAGCCTGCTGCCTCCAGTGTATGGATGATAGTCTCAACTTTTGATGGAATTTCAAATTTCATAGTAATCACCTGCCTCATCTGATAAATCATAATTCCAGACACATTTTTCCTTCTTCACAAAAATTGGGGCAAAATATTTTGCCCCAATACTTTCCAGTGTCTGTATATCTGCACAGGCACTTTCCAGAACTTTTTGTGAATTAATAAGCACGTCCCCAGTAAACCATTTTCTTAGCAGGCTTTCCGCAGCATACGCACACGTCGCTTAAATGCTCCTGCTGGAAAGGCATGCATCTGGAGGTTGCCTGAACATCCTCTTTGATCTTGTCTTCGCATTCGCGGTTGCCGCACCACATAGCCTTCACAAATCCAGGCTTGTTGTTGATGGTTTCCTTGAATTCTTCGTAGTTTGTTGCCACATAGGTATGGGCATCTCTGTGAGCTCTTGCTCTTTCCAGCATTTCCTTCTGCATAGTATCCAGAACTTCCTGTACCTTTGCTGCAAGCTCTTCGAATTTCACTACGTATTTCTCTCTAGTATCTCTTCGGCAGATAACAGCCTGTCCGTTCTCGATATCCTTCGGACCGCACTCGATTCTTACTGGAATACCGCGCATTTCCTGCTCTGCGAATTTGAATCCCGGGCTCTTGTCTGTAGCATCTGTCTTCACGCGGATTCCAGCTGCCTTAAGGATCTGGGTAAGCTCCTCAGCTTTCTCAAGAACGCCTTCTTTTCTCTGCTGGATCGGGATCACAACTGCCTGAACCGGAGCGATTCTTGGCGGAAGTACGAGTCCGCTGTTGTCACCGTGAACCATGATCAGGGCACCGATCATACGGGTAGTCATTCCCCATGAGGTCTGGTGCACATACTGAAGCTGATTGTTCTTGTCTGTGTACTGGATTCCGAATGCTCTTGCAAATCCATCGCCGAAGTTGTGGCTGGTTCCGGACTGAAGTGCTTTTCCGTCATGCATCAGGGACTCGATGGTGTAGGTTGCCTCTGCACCTGCGAATTTCTCTTTGTCTGTCTTCTGGCCTTTGATAACCGGGATTGCAAGTACTTCCTCACAGAAGTCCGCATACAGGTTCAGCATCTGGATGGTACGCTCTTTGGCTTCCTCTGCTGTTGCATGTGCGGTGTGGCCTTCCTGCCATAAGAACTCACGGGAACGTAAGAACGGACGGGTTGTTTTCTCCCAGCGAACAACAGAACACCACTGGTTGTATACCTTCGGAAGGTCTCTGTGGGACTGGATCTCTTTCTGATAGAAATCGCAGAACAAGGTCTCGGAAGTAGGACGTACGCAAAGACGCTCCTGAAGTTGGTCAAGTCCGCCATGGGTAACCCATGCAACTTCCGGTGCAAATCCTTCTACGTGATCTTTCTCTTTGTCCAGAAGGGACTCTGGAATAAACATTGGCATATATACATTCTCTACGCCTGTCTCTTTAAATCTGCGGTCAAGCTCTTTCTGGATGTTCTCCCAGATTGCATATCCTGCAGGTTTGATTGCCATACAGCCTTTTACACTGGTATAGCCGCAAAGCTCAGCTTTTTTTACAACGTCTGTATACCACTGTGCAAAATCCACATCCATGGAAGTGATGGCTTCTACCATTTTCTTCTCTTTTGCCATGATTCTTTCTCCTTTTCTAAAAACTGTTCAGTACCTTCACAGCTGCGCCGCTGCGAACAGTTACTTTTTTACATAAAAAAAGCCCCTTCATCCCTGTATAAGGGACCGAAAGGCTTCGGCGGTACCACCCTGATTAGCAACAGATCTACGCCATAATTCCGCATGCGCATTTCCTGCTGCCCACTTAAGCGTCCCGGTAACGTGGGACATACGCCGTACTTCAATTGCACGGAGCTTGGAGGCCGGTTCCATGATTCACGCACAAAATCCTCACACCATTGTCCTGGAGCCGTATCTGCAAAATCATTTCTGCAAAAGACATGTTCCAGAAGCCGGATTTCTCTCTGAGATTGCTCCTCATGTACTATTCTCTTCATTGCTTTTTCATTATTTAAATAAAATTCCTGGCAGCCATCCGGCAAACATGATCAAAGATGCCAAACAGCTACAACTCCTGTATATTTTATGCGAAATAGTTCCAGGTGTCAAGTACGGAATTTGAAAAAGACGTTTTATTCCTGTTACTGGGCAGGTTGTGAACAATAGCCAGCACAGTAAAAATTAAGCATCTGCTATATTGACACAAGATGAACAAGTCAATATGGCAGATACCTAACTTTTTTCTATACATTCAATGTAATTTTCCGTCCGGTCCTTGTGTACTGGTAATAGCGTACGCCTGCGGCATCCAGCATTCTTTTGGAGGCCAGAACGGATGGGGTGCTTGCATATTTGTCGCAGTCATAGACCAGGGTCTTGATTCCCGCCTGGATGATTGCCTTGGCACATTCATTGCACGGGAAAAGAGTCACATACATCTTGGCTCCTTCAAGGCTGCCGCCCCGGTAATTTAATATGGCATTCAGCTCACTATGGGTAACATACAGATACTTGGTGTCCAGAGGCTCGCCCTCTCTCGCCCACGGAAAGGCATCATCGGAGCATCCCTTTGGAAATCCGTTGTATCCCATGGACAGGATCTTATTGTCCTCGCTGACAATACATGCCCCTACCTGTGAATTGGGGTCCTTGGAGCGCATGCCGGAAAGCATGGCAACACCCATGAAATATTCATCCCAGGTCAGATACCCCTCTCTTTTGTGGGTAGCTGCGTAGGCGGCTCTTGGATCCATCTGCTTGCGGTTTGTATTTTCCATAGAAGCTCTCCTTCCTACTCGGTCTCGATCTGTGCGATTCTGCGGATATGTCTCTCATCTCCGGAAAACGGAGTATTCAAAAATGTATCCACAATCTTAACAGCCAGTCCAGGACCTACCACACGTCCTCCAAGTGCAAGGATGTTGGCATCATTGTGAAGTCTTGTTGCCTCTGCGGTAAAGCAGTCTGTACATACAGCGGCACGAATTCCCTTGATCTTGTTGGCTGTAATGGAAATGCCGATTCCGGTTCCGCATACCAGAATTCCAAGATCACACTCGCCATCCAGAATGCCGTGTGCAACCTTCTTGGCATAAATCGGGTAATCCGTAGACTCGGTGCTGTGGCAGCCATAGTCCTTGTACGCAATCTGTTTTTCCTCTAAATATTTGATGATCTCCTGTTTCAGCTCAAATCCGCCGTGGTCACTTCCTAATGCAACTCTCATTGGTTACTTCCCCCTACGTTTATTATTTTATGGCCGGCTGCTTTTAACAGTCGGTTCATAATTGCCTGTCCCATTTTGGGTGTATAAAAAGCCTCTGAATAAATCTTACTTACCTGACACTGGTCAAATTCCCTTAAAACCTCATACAGATTGTGGGCAATGGTTTCCTCTGCCGCTCTGCTTCCAATGCATTTCACAATTCCATCCGGATACTGGGAAATGGTTTCCTCTGTGGCAATGATTCCTGACTGAAGACCGTTGGCAGCATCTTCTTTTACAAACTGATTGATGGCTTTGATCACTTCTTCTGTGGGGCCTTCCACAATAGCAAGATCTGCCTTAGGCGCATAGTGCCTGTACTTCATGCCTGGAGCCTTAGGACGGATGTTGCTGTCAGGCTTTATCAGCCCCTTGTCCATGCGCACATCTCCAAGAACCTCCTGGAGCATTTCCAGGGAAATATATCCGGGACGAAGCACCACTGGAACCTCCTCTGTAAAATCCACAATAGTAGATTCCAGGCCGATTCCAACCGGACCGCCGTCAATGATCATATCAATGGCATCCCCTAGATCTTCCTCCACATGCTGTGCCGTAGTAGGGCTTGGACGCCCGGAAGTATTGGCGCTTGGTGCTGCCACATATCCGCTGGATGCAAGGATCAAAGCTGCTGCAATGGGATCACTTGGGAAACGCACTGCAACGCTTTCCAGCCCGCCTGTTGTCTCAAGGGGAACCAGATCAGACTTCTCAAAAATCATGGTAAGGGGACCTGGCCAGAACTTTTTGGCCAGAATCTTTGCCTTCTCCGGGACGCTTTTTACAATGGGAGCAAGTGCTTCCATCTCTGCAATATGCACGATCAGAGGATTGTCAGAAGGACGTCCCTTGGCCGCATAAATCTTTTTGGAGGCCATAGGATCCAGGGCATTTCCTCCAAGACCGTAAACTGTCTCTGTTGGGAAAGCCACCAGGCCTCCCCTTTTTAATATTTCTCCGCCTCTGGCAATGGCTTCTTTATCAATGGCCTCTGCCGTCATGGCTACTATTTCTGCTTTCATTTCCATCCAGCTTTCTTTTCGCTGCAGCAGGCTGCAGCTTGTATTTTTCAATATTGGCAGCTGCATGATGCCAGAGTGTACTCCCCAAAAGGCTCTGCACAGCTGCCAGTCCTCATTACTATAACACCAGTTCTTTACCGGTGTCAATCCACCTTCACAATGTAGGTTCCCGAATCCTCATCTATAAATACAATGTCGCCAAGGCTCTGAAGCAGTGCATTATTCAGTGCATCCTCGTATTTCTCCCGTTCCTTGGAGCCTACAAAAATATAGGAAACATCATATTGCTTCAGAAGGGTTCTCACCTGTTCTTCGCTCTCTGAAGTATAAATATTCCGAATATCTGTGCTCTTCACATTCAGGTCTTCCGTGTCATTTCTCCACAGCCACTCATGAACATACCAGCCAAGAATGGTGGGAAGACCAGTGGATGCAGACACACGTTCAAATCCAGTGTAGCTGTCCCCGTTTGCCTCAAGCACCACCGGGGCACCCTCGATATTTTCCTTCAGCCATGTAATTGCAGATACATCCTCCGGGAAATCCGTCTCCAGATATCCAAGGGCATAAAGTCCCTTATAGCCAGATGGATCCAGCACATTTCCAAACCAGGAATTCACGCTTTTTCCGAAATATCCCACTGTCCATACCAGGAAAAACAGGCAGATTCCTGCGATAACTTTAAATATTTTCTGCCTTGTAACCACAAGAAGGCGGTAAATTCCGTATCCCATAGTCAGCCCGAAAAGAATATACGCCTGATAAGTCAGCTTAAACATGGTGTTGGCTCTTGCGTTTCCATTCTCATAAATATCACGCACATATACCAGTTCCGGAATCATCACCAGTCCCATGGCGCAAAGTCCCATGATAATGGCAAACAGGTCTGCCGTGCGCATGGCCTTCATAAGACGGTACAGGCTTTTGTGTTCCATTTTGCGCAGCTTTTCCCAGAGCATTGACACAACAAAGGTGATGGTCAGCACTGCCGGAAGTCCCCACAGCACCATCAGCTGATAGAAATAGGAATGATATTTGGCAATTCCCACACCGTCGATCATGGTATCAAACTGCAGAGTAAAGGGCAGGATTACCAGATAGCCGATGAGATAAATCTCCGCCATCTGCGCAAGAGTCACTGCCAGAATCTTCTTAATCTTGCCCTGGAACCGGATAATATTGGCAAAAAGCACAGTTCCAAGGGTCACCACATAATAGATCACAAAATCCCAGAAGTTTGTCCACTGGAACATTCCAAGAAGCACACTGATCACCAGAAGATGAGGCATCAGAAGCTGCTTCTTCCAGAAGCTTCCATCCTTCATGGAAACCTCTGCGGATACGGTTTTCTTGCGCACGCCCCTTAACCACACATA
The DNA here is from genome assembly GCF_014287535.1 of Blautia segnis. Classification (NCBI taxonomy): domain Bacteria; kingdom Bacillati; phylum Bacillota; class Clostridia; order Lachnospirales; family Lachnospiraceae; genus Blautia; species Blautia segnis. The sequence continues at coordinate 51,773 of NZ_JACOOT010000031.1, forward strand.
GAGAAGGGCAATTACAAGAAGTACAAATATAATGTTCACCACATGGGCGTGAAGATCCCCAAGAACAAAGGAGTAACAGGGAAATTCGTGAATGGTCCGGTCTTCCTCCCTGTATGGATTGTATCCAATATAACGGGTCGCATCCGGGAACCAGTAACTGCTCACTTCCTGTCCGGTCAGCTTCTGGATCCAGGGAATGATCTGTGCATAGATCACGTAATGCATGTTTCCCGCAATAGAGACAGCCGTACCTGCGGTAAATCCGGCAATAAACGGAAGACGCTTCTTGATTTTCTCCCCCTTTGGCTGTCCCTTCATGCGATCCACCGTCATCTGGTAAACCAGGGAAAAAGGCATGGCAAAGGCAAGTCCAGCCACAAAAGTACGCATCAGGTTATAGGTAAGCTCCACCTTCGTATGGGAAAGCTTGGTAAGAAAAACGGCAAAGTACTGGCCGCCATAATAATAATTAATGTGCCCTTCTGAATACCACAGATCTCTTGCCGGAAGAACTGTGCTTCTCATCATGGCTTCCATAAATCCATAATCCATAAACTTCTCTGTGCCATATGCGGCAGGGTGGAATCCAGCCACATAAGTCCACAAAAGAAATGCAAGGAAAAAGATCAGTTCTTCCCAGTATACAAGAGAAATCTTCTCTACTGGAAAACACTCAATCTTCTCTTTTGATTCCTTTTTCAGAAGTAAAAAACAAAGAACTGCGCATATCACAGTCACAGCCGCACAGGTGATCCCGGTAAAAGGCACCAGCTTAATGGAAACCAGGAACCATGTGATAAATCCCGCAGCTGCCACAGCCAGAACCTTGGAAAAAATCCAGCCCTTGTCCTCAAAGCGCCAGAACAGCCTGCCAGTCACAGGCATAGCAGCAAAGCCCATCACAGCAGCAAGAAGCCACCAGGTCCAGAAGGTCCACACATCTCCCTTCAGAAGAAAGGCAGATGCTCCAAGCGCCGCTGCTGCCAGCAGAATTTTGACGATCAGTTGTATCTTTCTTTTTTTCTCATTGCTCTGTTCCATAAATTCTGATTCTCCCATCATCTGACTGATAAACCAGAGGATAAGTCTCTGCGATCACATCTTCCCTGCATTCCTTTTCCTCATATGTCATTCTATCCTCATAAAGGATATATGTAATCTGTTCTGCTTCTGCTGTATCCTTCAGTACCTGCGGGTCTGCAGTGGTGTACATCAAAGCTCCCTTTTCTGCACGGTAATAGGTATCGTACCCTGCTGACCATGCATAATAAGGCCATCCCATATACAGCATTACCCCGGCCATGGTCACCTCATTCATGCTGTATTCCGGCGTAAGAAGCAGATCATCCTTCCCAAGATTCTCATCCAGCCACGCAGTCAGATTGCTCTGAAGCTTCACTCCTACGCGGTGGGAGGAATCGTTGTCCTTTAATATTACCACAAAATCATAAATTCCTGTAACCGTAAGGCTAAGGGCAAGAATCACCCCAAGTACCCTGAAGGGCCACTTTTTTCGGAACATCCGGCATACCGCTCCAGCCCAGAAAACCGTGAGAAAGGCGTAGGAAATCATAATATATTTGTGATTTACATTCACATCCGGCGTCAGGGAAACGAAAAATGCAAAAGCAGCCGGAAAAAGAAAGCTTACCGCTGCTGCCCTTTCCATCCTTTTCATAAAAAACAGCAGTACCACAACACCCAGGAAAACAATGCCGCTGATTTCAAACAAATAGGCAGCCACACCAAAAGCGGATTTATCCTCCGCCAGAAATCCCAGATACAAAGACGGAGAAACCACGCTTCCCCACACAAACATCTTGGACTGGATTTCTGAAAACATTACCGTCACCAAAGCCAGGATCACATAATCCAGCTTTCCGTCAGAAAAAGCAGCAAATCCCATTAGGATCAGAAGCCCTGCAATCACTGCCGCTCCATTCCAGAACGCACACAGCCCAAGAAGCATTCCCATCAGAAGCGCCGTCTCCGGCTTCCGGCATTTCCAGGCTTCTTTGGAAGAAATACGGTTCTTCAGCCAGAGGAGCTCCTTCTCCTCATGCGTGCATCCTGCCTCCAGCCATTCCAGGAAAACCCACAGCGCCAGCGCCACGATCAGAAGCCCGAATGCCAGATGCCTCTGATTCAGATACACATTAAAATTCCACAGTCCCCAGTTTTCATTGGCTGTATAGCCAATAAAACTGGAATTAGACGAAAGGGTCTCAAGAAGGTCTCCAGCCTGTATATGCTCATAAGCAAACTGGAAAAAGGCAGTTCCGCTTCTGAAAACCATGAAGCATACAGCCAGAACCCCAGCGCTCATTTTGCCCCAAAACCTTTTGGCCAGGGAATACAGCATCATGAAAAAGCACCACAGTGACAGAATACTCACACTGTTGTATGCAAGGTCAATGGGCATTCCCAGATACTCCAGGTTTCCGGACAGGAACTGAAACATAAAGTGATATTTCACATCCTGTCCGCCAAAATGGGGATACTGGGTAGGAAAATTATTTCCCAGGGAAAAGGACCTCATCATGGCAGTGTGGGGCGCATAATCCCCAAACACAGAAAAGCCGGAATACAGGACGCCGTCACTTATATGAAATACATAATACATAATCCAGGTAATTGCTCCAAGAAGCAGCACAAAAAACAAAATTTCCTTCCACGGCGGCAGCATGGCCTGCAGCTTCTTCTTACAGTCCTTTAAAGCTTCCCTCCTTCTGTAACCAAGGTAAGCCAGAAAAACGGCCGCAGCTGTCATAACGATCAGGTTCGCTCCAAACAGCGGTGTATTAGAGCCTCCATACACGCTAAGCAACCATGCCGCTATGTAAACAGCCCAGGTCAGAAGCAGCACGCCGCATCCATAGGCTGCTGAGAACAGCACCCAGAAAGGCGTAATTCCTTTTTCTTTTATTTTTTGACATGACAGAAGATTTCCGGCAATCTCACGTCCAAGAAGCAGTGCCAGAATCAGATAAACACATCCTAACATGGTATTTCCTCACTTATTTTTTTCCAGTATAGCAGAATCCATGGATTCTGAAAAGTGTATTATTCATGCCTGGGAGGTTAAAGCGTTTCTTCTATGTATTCTTTCACTCCGTCTGCGATCGCCTGGGCCACCTTCTCCTGATATTCCTCTGAGGAAAGGCTGGCTGCCTCCTCCGGATTGGTAAGAAAACCACACTCTACAATATTCAGGACTCCCGGACTTCTCTTTAAGAGATAATAGGTGGTATTTCCCTTGATTTCCCGCGGGCGCTCCACCTCAAGATTCTCGTTCAGCTTCTCCTGGATTTTCTTCGCCAGCGCTTCCCCCTGTGCAGAATCCCGGTAATAGAATACCTGCGGACCCTTTACAGCCGGATCCTCATAGCTGTTCTGGTGAATGCTCACCGTCAATACCGGATCCACCTTTTGTATGAGGAGAATTCGCTTTTGCATGTCCTGGGCTTTCTTGTTCTGGGAATCCTCATCGTAAAGTCCGGTATCTGTTTCCCTGGTCATCACCACTTGATAGCCGTAATCCTCCAGAGCCTTTTTTAATTTCATTCCTATGGCAAGATTGAATTCCTTCTCCTTAAGCCCATCGATCCCGATCATTCCCGGATCAATTCCTCCATGGCCGCAGTCCACCACAATCACCTTCTTCTGACTCATTCTGGCTGACACCGCTGCAGCTTCCCTGGAAAGACAGTAAAAGCATAAGAGCAGAAGACAGCCCATGATCAGTTCCATTGCATGCTTTTTCAACACAAAACACCCCCTGGCACATACATGATTCAGTATATGTCTCAGAGAGTGTTTTTATCATTGGTGTATAAAACTGTAACCGTTCCTTGCCTTCACAGTTACATAAGTCTTACTGGGCAGTACTTCCTGACAGATTGTCTGTAATTACCTGCCAGATGCCGCTGTTCTCAAATCCAAGCTTCCATGCTGCGACGCCTGCAAGATTGTAGGTCTGCACCAGCTTTACCTTGGCTGCGATAGACTGGGCATCCTCGATCCAGATCTGGTAAGTGCAGCCGTCCTTCTCGAAGCTTCCGTAATTCTGGCTTACATCGCTGTCCCAGTATACCTGGGCATTGTTGGTGCTTACCACTTCCTGGGCAGTATCCATGCCGATTGCCTCACTGGATAAGGTACCTGCCTCTGTTTTCCACAGTCTTGTGTAGAATGGAACTGCATTGATCACGCGTTCTGCCGGAACCTCTGCGATGGTATCCTGGATTCCTTTCTCCACCCATGGAAGGGATGCTACGGAACCAGCTTCTTCAGAACCTACATAATGCTCATCATATCCCATTATAATTACATAATCCACCACGCGGCCCTGCTCTGCCCTGTCGTAATGGCTGGTGAAATCCTCCGGTACCGGATTGTCCACTGACAGAACCAGGTTATTCTTGTGGCATTCTATGGAAAGCTCACGAAGGAATTCCAGGAAATGGATTCCCACATCCTCGCTAAGCTGCTCAAAGTCAACGTTGATTCCGTCGATGCCGGCACCAACCGCTGCATTCACCAGCTGTGTGATCAGATTCTGTCTGGAGCTGGTCTTGGAAAGAACCTCATAAGTACTGATATCCTGAGTAAAGTTATCTACCAGTCCCCAAACCTTCAGGCCTCTGTCGTGTGCTGTGCTGACATAATCGATCGTGGCATTATTAATGATATTGCCGCTGTTGTCTGACACATAGAACCAGGTAGGTGAGATCACATTCACCCCTGTCATATTCTGGATAGAATCGGAAAGTCCTGCATTGGCATCTGTGGACATAACCTGATGCCATACCAGATTCACAGGCTGATCCATGGTCAGGTAGGTGTAATCCTCCCCTGCAAATGTACGGTCCATAGTCACAGTCTGCACGTCGCTTACGCTCTTCTTCTCCACGTAACCGATATAGCCATCCCAGGTGGCAACCTGAACCCAGTTTTCCAGTTCTTCCATAAACAGAAGATTATCGCCTTTGTTAATCTTTCTCAGGACTTCCGCCTTGATTCCGCCTCTGTAGCGCACATACGTATCCTTATTTGCAGTTACCACTGAAATGCCGGAAAAATCCTTCTGGATGGCTACACGGTTAGGCTGCTGGTACACATAGGTATCAAGGTCTGTATATCTTTTCACAAAATCAAGGCTGAGATAAGCAGTTCCATCCTTCAGCCATACGTCACCGCCTGCTTCCGAAGATGCAGGTACAGATACCAGTTCTGACGGAGTAGCATAAAGAATCTGCTGTCCTTCTTCATCCCAGTAATAGCGCTGGTTCAGATAGCTGTCTACCACATCAACCGGAAGGTACGGCTGTTCACCGGACATGGCTGCCTTCTCTTCCAGGATCTGTGTGCCAATAATGATCACAGCCTCAGATTCACCTGTCTGTCCGTAATATTCTGTCAAATCCATCTGTTTCTTCGTTGGAATGCGCCGCATGATCAGGGTTGTGACGATTCCGATCACTGCAACCGCAGCAATCAGCAGACCGACTATGATTACAGGATTTATTCTTCGCCTTCTTCTTCGCCTCATATAAATATTATCCTCTCGGTATAAGTCTTTTTCAATGGGAATTGGCCCAAAGTTATTTTTCATTATAGCATACTTTCGTGGAATTGTATTGCAAAATTCGACATTTTACAATTTGTTTACATTATTTATTACCTGTTTATTTTTGCCGGAAACCCTTTCAGTGAAAAGCATGAGTAGGGGGAAACTGCAGTTCCGAAAGGGTCCCGGCTTTAAGGAGTAAAGTCTATGGCTTACAAAACGGATATGCCGCCCCAGGCGGCATCCCATCATGGCTCATCGATTACAAAATCGAAGTCCACACGGGCAATATGCCCTTTCTCATCTTCCGTGTAATCCCGCATATATCCTCCGCCATCTGCAATCTGACAGGCTTTTGCAATGGCTGTGGAGTTACTTGGCTCACCTTCCAGATAAAGGGAAACACCCAACTTCTCATATCCGGCAAGTTCTTCCTCCAGCAATCTGCAGGATTTTTCCTTTCCTGATCGTGATATACGCTTCGTGTCCTATCCTCCTTTCTTCCTTGATGGATCCAGAAAACACCTGAATCATGGTGCAGAAAAAAGAGAGAGACTAAGGCTTCCTTTCATCTTCTGGGAATGGAAACATCGTCTGCAGCAGATATGCTGCCTGATAAATCGACGCTGTTTTTAGAAAAAACTAGATGTCTGTGTTAATACTTAATACGAAACTGTGGTTAGCTGTCCTGCTTATCCGTTGTGAACCCCAGTCCGGTCTTTTTTCTTGTCCCTCATTATACGGATTCCCCAGCCATTATGCAAGAGCTTTTTATGAGTTTATTCTTTTTTCCCGGACTGTTTTGAAAAATTTAATAATTACAGAGGAAATTACCTGTTTTTTTCCTATTGCACTTTTGAAACATATATTATACAATGAGAAATCAAGACATAATGATATTTGATACCACAAAGAACAGGATGTGATCATATGAAAATTGAAAAGATCAGCGATACCCAGATCCGCTGCACTCTTACGAAAGAAGATCTGGACAGTCACCAGATCCGTATCAGTGAGCTTGCCTACGGCACGGACAAGGCCAAGAAGCTTTTCCGGGAAATGATGCAGCAGGCCCAGATTCAGTTCGGCTTTGAAGCAGATAACATCCCGCTGATGATAGAAGCAATCCCGATAAGCGGGGAAAGCGTAGTCCTGATCATCACCAAGGTTGAGGATCCTGAGGAGCTTGACACCCGTTTTTCCAAGTTTTCACCATATAAGAAATCCAAACCGGATGCCCTTCACTTTGACGGGGCTGACAATATCATTGATATTTTCCAGAAGCTTTATGAAGAGACAAAGAAAGCCATCTCCAGCGAGGATTCCTCTGAAAAGCAGAAGAACGCCAGCGCAAAGAACGACCAGGCTGCCTCATCTTCTGGAACTTCTGAAAATGAGGATGATGCCGCGAAGATTTCCGTTAATCTTGTAAGGCTTTACAGCTTCCGTACATTAGATGATGTGATTGCGGCAGCCCATGGGCTGGACGGCTTCTATAAGGGCGTGAATACCCTTTATAAGGATGAGAACGCACTTTACCAGCTGATCGTACATCAGTCTTCCTGCACTGCGGAGGAGTTCAACAAGGTCTGCAATATTCTCTCTGAATATGGCAGCGGGCATGCTTTTACTCCTGCCGGAGAAGCACACTTAAAAGAACATGGAGAACTGATCCTGCGCAAAGCACTGCAGCAGCTCGCCCAAATCTGATAAATAAAAAGGACTGGCATTTCGCGCCAGTCCCTTTTATTTATCACTTAGTATATAACCGAACTACGGTACTATATACTAGAGCGTGTTTGAAAAATCATTCCCGCAATCTGCACGCCCCACTTTGCGGGAGATTTTGCCCGAATTCGGTTGCCGTAGCCCGCTACGGCGCCCTCATCCGGACAAAATCTCCCGCAAATTGTGACGCACATCTTACAGAAAGCCTTTTTCAAACACGCTCTAGCGGCCTGCAAGATAATCGTTCAGCTGCTGGATTAATACGTCAGCATCGATTCCGTGTACCATAGCAGCCTCCTCCAGAGATTCCATCTGAGCGGATGGGCATCCTACACATCCCATTCCGGATGCCATAAGAATACCAGCCATATTCGGATCTAACTGAAGAAGCTGACCAATCAGCATATCTTTTGTCACCTGTGCCATGATCTGTTTCCTCCTTTTTGAATTAAACCGTGGTGTTAATTAACTGTTCCATAATCAGTTTCTCCCACGCTCCACCATTATAATACCAAATGTTCATTTACGCAACCATCACAATTCTAAAACTTTGTTTATAATTTTGTACTTGATATCTTATGCCAGATATATTAGAATGTGGTTATATCCCGAGAGGGAACTAAAGAGATTAAAGGAGGATATCACAATGGCATATGTAATTTCTGATGAGTGTGTAAGCTGTGGAACATGCGAAAGCGAATGTCCAGCAGGAGCTATTTCTCAGGGAGATGAGCATTTCGTAATTGACGCTGATACATGCGTAGAGTGCGGAACTTGTGCTGACGCCTGTCCAATGGGCGCTATCAGCGAGGGTTGATTTTCCGGACAATGATAGCGAAGGGAGCTTCCATAATGGGAGCTCCCTTTTTTTATTTATGCGCTTTGCTTTTCTTTTTCCCACGTTTATCCAGGGCTGCGGCGGCTTCCTTTCTGGCAGACTGCTGTCTTCGGATGGTTTCATCCAGCGAACGCCACCTGTCCTCCCCTTCTTTTTTGGCGTGAAGTTCCTGGGTGATCAGACGCTCCATGATTTCCTGGAATTCCAGGATTTTCGTATCTTCTTCCGTTTCCTTTACGCTCTCCCGCAGTTCTTCTTTAAACATTTCTTCATCCTGCTTTTTGTTTTTGTCCGGCAAAGCGGACTCCAAGAGCTGAATTCCGGACGCTTCTGCCTCACCCTTCGGCTCTGACATGTCTCTTCTTGCGATTTTTGGAAGCAGGTCGTGTATGGCTCTTAGCTGCAGCCCCCGATTCTTCAGTTCCTTAATATTCAAAAACAGCTGAATATCCTCTCCGGTGTAGTAGCGGTGTCCCAGCTCATTTCTGCCGATATGCAGATCCAGCTCGTCCTCCCAGTAACGTAGCACATAGGATTTTACCCCTGTCATCTTCACAGTCTCTGCCACGGTATAGCATTTCTCCATACTACCCCTCCTTATGAGATTACTGTTGTTCACAGCAGCATGAAATTCACTGCTTTTATTATAGCAAAGGCACCTTTAATTGCAAGAAAAAAAGGTCGACATAACCTGCCGGCCTTCGCCAGGAAATGCCGCAGCTGACAGCATTTCCTTATTTTTTCATATTTACAAACTGCGTGTATCTTGGCAGCCATACAAGCTCCACGGTACCAATAGGGCCGTTTCTCTGTTTGGCTATGATGATTTCCGCAATGTCCTTCTTCTCTGTGTCCTTGTGGTAATAATCATCACGGTAAATGAACATTACCACGTCCGCATCCTGCTCGATGGCTCCTGACTCTCGAAGGTCAGAAAGCATAGGCCTGTGATCCGGACGCTGTTCCACTGCTCGGCTAAGCTGGGACAGGGCGATCACCGGCACGCTCATCTCACGTGCCAGAGCCTTAAGGGAACGGGAAATATCGGAAATCTCCTGCTGTCTGGAATCTGAGTGTCCGCTTCCGGTCATCAGCTGAAGATAGTCGATCATAACAATTCCAAGGTTGTGCTCCAGCTTATATTTCCTGCACTTGGACCGGAGCTCGGAAATGGAAATACCAGGCGTATCGTCAATGATCAGGTTGGAACGGCCGATAATATCCGCGCCCTCCACCAGCTTGGTCCAGTCCTCATCCTTCAGATTACCGGTTCGCATGTTCTGGGAATCCACATGGGACTCCATGGCAAGGAGACGGTTTACAAGCTGCTCCTTGGACATCTCAAGACTGAATATGGCAACGGTAACATCCTTGCGAAATGCCATATACTGGGCAATGTTCAGAACAAACGCTGTTTTTCCCATGGAAGGACGGGCTGCGATCAGAACCAGGTCAGAGGCATGCATTCCGGAGGTCTTGTAATCCAGATCCACAAATCCGGTAGGAATACCAGTTACGGACCCCTTCAGCTTGGATGCCTTTTCAATGTTGTTAACTGCATTTAACACAACCTGCTGAATGGGAACAAAATCATCGCTGGTCTTTCGCTGCAGAACATTAAAAAGCTTCTTCTCTGCATCCTCTAAAATCATCTGGGTGCTGTCCTTCTCCAGGTAGCAGGAATTCTCCACTTCCTCATTGACCTTAATCAGACGTCTTAAAACAGCTTTCTCGCTGACGATATTTGCATAATATTTCACATTGGCAGATGTGGGAACCGCAGAAATCAGATCCCTCACATATTCCATGCTGCTGATATCCGGCGGAAGATCCTTCTCTTTCAGACGATTCTGAAGAGTGATCAGATCCACCGGCTTGCCCTCATTGCACAGCTCCACCATAGCATCAAAAATAATTCCGTACTGGCTCTGATAAAAATCGTCGCTGGTCAGAATCTCTGACGCTACCAAAATGGCATCACGGTCCAGGATCATGGAACCGATCACAGACTGCTCTGCTTCAATACTGTGAGGAAGAATCCTCTTGATCAATGCTTCTTCCATTTAGCACAAACATCCTCTCTTACTGCTCCTTATGCCTCTTCCTTTACCCATACCTTCAGGCTTCCGGTTACCTTAGGATGAAGCTTTACAGGTACATTGGTAACGCCAAGGTTGCGGATGGGGTTTGGAAGCACCAGTTTCTTTTTCTCGATGTCAAGGTTCAGCTGTTTCTTGGCAGCTTCGGAAATTTCCTTGGTGGATACGGAACCGAAGGTTCTTCCACCCTCGCCTACCTTCAGGGTAAGGATTACTTCTTTGTCCTCCAGATTCTTTGCAAATACTCTGGCAGCTTCTAAGTTCTCCTGTGCCACCTTCTCCTCATTTGCTTTCTGAAGCTTCAGGTCATTTAAGTTCTTCGGGGTAGCCTCAAGGCCAAGCTTCTTCGGCAGGATCATGTTTCTTGCATATCCGTCGCTTACGTTAACGATTTCCCCTTTTTTTCCAAGGGATTTTACATCCTCTAACAAAATTACTTTCATTCTTTGAATTCTCCTTCCTGATATAACTGATCTATAATTTCTTTGATCATCTGCTCAGTCTCATCTTCTGTTGCCTTCACCTGGGCTCCGGCAATGTTCAGATGACCGCCTCCGCCCATGCGTTCCATCATAACCTGCACGTTCACTTCATCAATGGCACGCGCACTTACATATACCTCATTATTGTATGGAGTCAGCACAAACGAAGCCTTCACGCCGGCGATGTTCAGAAGCTCATTGGCAGCCTGGGCTCCTACTACGGTAGGGCTCTCCAGGCCTTCACTTGGACATCTGCCGATTGCAAAGCAGTTCCGGTAGATCTGAGCAGTCCGTACAACCTCTGCTCTTGCCTTATAGGCATCAATGTTATCACGGAGCATCTTGCGCACTCTCGTAATGTCTGCACCGTTTCTTCGAAGGAATGCAGCCGCCTCAAAGGTACGCACACCAGAGCGGGTAGTAAAGTTATTGGTATCAATGACCATACCTGCGTACAGACAGTCTGCCTCCAGGCTTCTCAGTCTCAGATCATCTGAGAAATACTGAAGGATCTCGGCAACCATCTCACAGGTGGATGATGCATAAGGCTCCACATAGGAAAGCACGGCATTTTGAATGACTTCGCTTCCTCTTCTGTGGTGATCCAGTACGACAATGGTCCTGGTTAAGTACAGAAGATCCTGGCACTCGGTGTAGCTTGGCTTGTTGGTATCTACTACAACCACAACCGTATTATTGTCCACAAGCTCTTTGGCCTGGGCGCAGTCCACAAACATGGAAGGCTCATAATCCGGATTGTTGATATAGCCTGCCATCAGCGGCCGGATGGAAGTAGTGGGATCATTGACCACAATGTGAACCGGCTTTCCAAGGGTCTTGCCTGCACGGTAAATACCGATGGCAGCGCCTAAAGCATCCACATCTGTGATCTTGTGTCCCATAACCACAACCCGGTCCTTGGTGCTCATGAACTCTTTCAGAGCCTGTGCCTTCACCCTTGCCTTCACACGGGTGTTCTTCTCTACCTGCTGGGATTTGCCCCCAAAATAGGTGATGGAATCCCCGTTCTTGATCACTACCTGATCGCCGCCGCGGCCAAGGGCCATCTCGATGGCAATACGGCAGTACTCATAGTTCTGCAGATAGTTGGCACCGTTCAGTCCGATACCGATACTTAAGGTGACAGCCATCTCATTTCCGATGTTCACCGTCTTGACCTCGTCCAGGATATGGAACCGCTGTTCCTTCAAGGCCTCCAGGGAACTCTGGCGCATGATCAGGAAATATTTATCCCGCTCAAGCTTGCGCACAAGCCCGTCGAAATTGGAAAAATACTTGGTGATTTTCCTGTCGATCAGGGCAATCAGAAGGGAACGGCGCACATCCTCCACGCCCTCCAGTGCTTCCTCATAATTGTCCAGATAGGCAAGTGCAACTACCAGCTTGTCATCCTCATTCTTCTGGATGTATTCCTGAAGCTCGGTCTCGTCATAGAAGAACATCGCTACCACGCTGACGTCTGAATCCACATTTTCCAGAATGCGTGCTTCATTTATCACATCCTTCATGGTCACAAGCTGCATGGAAACCCGGTAGATCCGGTCTCCGTAGCTGGTGCTCATCTCCGCGATTGCCTGCTTCTCCGGGATGGGAATGCGCTCCAGTGTGATTTCCGGAAAGATGGTGTTAATATTCTTATTATACATCTGGTCTTTCCCCGTCAGCTGGGAAAATACCTTATTTGACCAGATCATCCTGCCATTGGTGTCCATAATGGCATAGGGAAGTGCCAGATCGTCCAGCAGGCGCTTCTCCAGCGATTCATACTGATTGGCAAAGGCAATCAGGTCATTGAGAATCATCGGGCGATGATAGTGGGTCAGCAAAAGCGCAGCTGCCACGTAAATCACCAGTCCTGCCAGTGACAGAAGTCCTGCCTTCACATTTACTGTAAAAATCAGAACATTCAGAAGAACAAGAAGGATGGTCAGATACAGCGGCCATCTCATAAACCGCTTCATGGACCCTTTGAATTTCAGTTTTTTATTCATAAGTTTATCCTCACTTACAAAAACTCAGATTCCCAGCAGGCAAACTGCCCCGGGAAAATTTTTCGCCTTTGAAGGATAGTATAACAGATTCTTGGATATTTTTCCATAGAAGAGTTTATAAAAACAAAAAAGCCCCTAAATACCAGTAAAACCAGTATTTAAAGGCCTTAAGCGTCTGCATCACTGCATTCAGGAAATTAGTCCTGGATGTATGGCATCATTGCAAGATGACGTGCTCTCTTAACAGCAACAGTCAGAGCTCTCTGATGTTTTGCGCAGTTTCCGGTAATTCTTCTAGGAAGGATCTTACCTCTCTCGGAAACGTATTTTCTTAATTTTGCTACGTCCTTGTAATCGATTTCGTTATTCTCTTTACCACAGAATACGCAAACTTTTTTTCTTCTGCGTCCGCCTCTTCTCTTCATTGGAGAATCTGGTCTTTCGCCTCTATTATTGTAAGCCATGTTGGTTTTCCTCCTGTTTTATTCAGTTTTTAAAGCTGTGCTCTAGTTAAACGGCAATTCCTCGTCAATTCCATCCGGAATGTTCATGAAGCCCTCAGCAGCAGCTCCCGGGTTTGGCATGGAAGCCTCCGGAGCGCTTGTACGTGGATGGGAAGCTGCGTAGCTGTCGCTGGAAGCCTTGCTCTCAGCAAACTCCTGATCCTCCACAACCACCTCTGTGGTGTAAACCTTCTGTCCATCACGGTTGGTATAGCTTCCGGTCTGAATACGGCCTGTTACGGCAATCTTCAGTCCCTGACGGAAATATTTCTCAGCAAATTCCGCTGTACGTCCGAAAGAAACACACGGAATAAAATCCGCACTTGCCTCTCCATCGCGACGGAATCTTCTGTCTACAGCCAATGTGTATCTGGCAATTGCCAGTGCATTCTCTCCTGCGGAATATCTTACCTCAGGATCTCTTGTTAAGCGACCCATTAAAACTACTTTGTTCATTCTTCTTACCTCTCTTAATATGCTAAGTGAACGACCTTTAATGGTGCTCTCTGAATCTGATCATGCAAAAAGATTACGCGTCTTTTCTGACAACTAAGTATCTTAATACGTTGTCCATGATACGTACATGTCTTTCTACTTCTGCCGGACACTGTGCGTCTGCCTCAAACTGAATAAAGTAGTAGAAGCCTTCATGCATTTTCTGAATCTCGTAAGCTAATTTCTTCTTACCCCATTCTTCAACGTCTGTGATAACGCCGTTGTAACGAGTGATGTATCCTTTAGCTTTCTCAACTACTGCATCACGTACTTCGTCTTCAACTTTAGCGCTAACAACTAATGCTAACTCGTACTTGTTCATGCTTGTCTTACCTCCTTATGGTCTGTTGGCCCTTTGCCTGTCAAAGAGCAAGGATATTTTATATATCACGATTTTTGATTCTAACATACTTTTTGTGGACTGTAAAGCATTATTTTTCCTTTTTTTGAAGATTTTTTGTGTTTTTCTCCACCATTTTACGGGGAACCATGATCTGATGCCCGCATCCCATGCACTTCAGGCGGAAATCTGCGCCCACTCGCAAGATCTCCCAGTCCTTGCTGCCGCATGGATGGCCTTTTTTCAAAGTAACGATGTCTCCGATTTCATAAACTTCTGCCATAATCTGACAAACTCCTCTTAAAAACGTTTTATTCTGTGTGTCTCTTCACACGTTTCCAAATACTATTTTTCTGCCTTTTTCACCTGGATCTGTGAAAATACCTGTCCAATAGGCTCCTTGATCAGAAGATCCGCATACCGGTCTCTTGGTGTAGGTGATTTGTTGATCACCACCAGATGCTCACCGGAAAAATAATCGATCAGGCCTGCTGCCGGGTAAACCGCAAGGGAGGTTCCTCCGATGATCAGAACCTGTGCCTGGGAAATAGCCCGCACCGCCTCGCTGATCACACCGTTGTCCAGTCCTTCCTCATACAGCACCACGTCCGGCTTGATCATTCCGCCGCAGGTGCATTTAGGCACGCCCTTTGCATTTTTCATGTAGGCGAAATCGTAGGATTTGCCGCATTTCATACAGTAATTGCGGTATACGCTTCCGTGAAGCTCCAGTACCTTTTTGCTTCCGGCCATCTGATGAAGATTGTCGATGTTCTGGGTGATCACTGCTTTCAGCTTGCCTGATGCCTCCAATTCTGCCAGTTTCAAATGAGCCGCATTTGGCTTTGCTGTGTCACACAGCATCTTGTCCTGATAGAAACGGTAAAATTCATCCGGGTGACGCATAAAAAAGGTATGGCTTAATATGGTTTCTGGAGGATAGTCGTACTTCTGGTTATACAGGCCGTCCTGGCTTCGAAAATCCGGGATTCCGCTTTCTGTGGAAACTCCCGCTCCCCCGAAAAATACAATATTGTCATACTTATCGATCAGTTCCTGCAGTCTTTTTGCTTCCTCGCTCATATGCCATCTTCCTCCAATCCCAGCAGCCTGGCAGGAGAATTTCCCGCCTTGCGCGCCTTTGCATTCCATTTCTCAAAAATCAGTTCTCACTGCTGTCTGTCTTTTTCACCACATCAAGGGTGTCCACTCTTTTTCCCTGAACCACATAACGTGTGGATTCATTGCCCGTACAGGTGGAAAGGGTAACGATCTTATCTTCCACTCCCAATTCTCCCGGCGTGGTCTTAATATCCGAATAAGAAACAATCTTGTTCATGTAGTCCACAAATTCCTGTCCCGGGCCCTTAAACAGCGTGTAGGTATCGCTGTTTACCGCTGTAGTGTACGCAGAAATAATCTCATATCTGTAGTTCTTCTCCGGCGTGAAAATCCAGAAATATTTGCTCTTGTTATAGGCAGAATCGTCCTTGCTGAAATTCTTCAGCTGGCCGAACATGCTGCCGTTTTTCATATTATGTCCGTAAACCAGGGTATTGCAGTCACTGAAGTCAGCCTTATTCTCATAATCAATGAAAATAGTTCCGGCAAAATTATAGTTCTTCTCATAAGTCATATGAAGATACTGGTCATTGTCAGTTCCCCGAACTACCGGATAGCTGACCCCGTCCAGAGCCTCTACATAAATCCAGCCGATCACATCTGTGTTAATGCTTCTTAAAGAATCAAAATCAATGTCCATAGGGGCTTTCAGGGTGGGACCTTCCGGTCCTGCCGGTTCCTGTTCCTGGGCATCCTGATCCGGATCGCGCTCTGTCACTGCCATCTGGGCAATGGCATTGTACTCATCTGAGCCCTTTTTGTACTCTGTGTAAATATGATAAAGATTGTATGCCGCATAGCAGAATATGCAGATTGCTGCGATCAGCACAACCGTAAGCAGCACATCTCCCGCCTTTTTCTTCTTTTTAGGTTTCTTATCTTCCTTCATGGCAACCTCCTTTTTCTCATGAACTTTCTTCCTCTCCAGGGATGCAGTTTCCCGGAACTTTTTCGCACATTTCCTCCCTGTCATTATAAGCGCTGGGAAAAATTCCCGCAACTATCATTCCTGCAGGGAATCCAGAATCGCCCTGCATTCTTCCCGCATGGCATTCTCCTGCTTCTGGTAAAGCAAAAGCCCGCAGTGCCTGAAATAAGCATCGCATCCATGTTCGGAAATAAAAGTACTGGTGCACGGATTCCCGGTAAGCCCGGTCTCCAGAAGCAGCAGCTCCTGTCCTTCTCCAAAGCAGTCTTCCAGAAAGGCAAAGCCCCTCTCCAGCATAGTTTTCGTGCGCTCCAATTCCCTGCCCCGCAGCTCACATTCTTTTTCAAACAGCTGGCGTATCAGCTGGAAGCCTTCCTGGCAGTCCGTCACATGAGCCTCGCAGATCTGAAGAAAATACTCTTCCAGAATCCCGATCTGCTCTTCCTCCTGGCATCTCTCCCGCTCCGACAAAAGCTCTGCCTTCCATTTCGCATCCAGTGCTTTTCTTCTTTCTGCCAGAAACTCTTTCATGGAATCCACACATGTTTGCTCCTGGAAAAAACGCTTCAGCTGTATCAGATTCTGGTGGAGCATCACAGTTCTTACATCCACTTTTTCGAAAGCTGCTGCCTGCTGATCAAGTGCTTCCATTACAAGCTGGGTCAGGGTAAACCGCTCCTCAAACTGCGCCCTGGCTGCCATCTCACAGATCAGCCTGTATTCCTTCTGGGGCACAGTTTCCTCTAGAATTTCCCCTACCCGGTAATCCGTTTTGTACCTTTCATATAGTCTATAATAGGCGGCAAAGTCCCTTGTAATTTCCTCTTTCTGAAGAAACTCGCCAACAATCTCTTCGGATACTTCCACCTGAAGCTCTTCATAGCTTTTGAGAAGCTCCGAAAGGTCCTCCCAGCCTCTGGCAGTCACAAAAAATTTTCCGTCTACCGTGTTTTCCACTATGTAGAAATTCTCTTTTTTCAGAGTCAGATAGGACAAAATGGCGCCGTGGACCTGCCTTTTCCCGGCGTATTCCAGCCACACATCTGTCTGGGCCTGTATCTCAAGCTTTCGCACGCGGTCCAGGGTTACAATGTCAAACTCCCGGACAGACTTGTTGTACTCAGGAGGATTGCCTGCTGCCACAATGATCCACCCCTTCGGCACTTTATGGGTTCCGAAGGTTTTGTTCTGCAAAAACTGGAGCATGGCAGGCGCCAGTGTCTCGGACACACAGTTGATCTCATCCACAAAAAGGATTCCTTCTTTTTTGCCGGTGTGCTCCATGCATTCGTAGACGGATGCGATGATCTCGCTCATGGTGTATTCGGTGATATTCATTTCCTTGCCGCCATAATTTCTGGTGACGATTTTCGGCAGTCCTACCGCGCTCTGACGGGTATGATGGGTGATGGTATAGGCCACGAGCCCAACCTGGCATTCCTCTGCGATCTGCTCCATAATGGCTGTTTTGCCGATTCCCGGAGGTCCCATCAGAAGGATTGGCCTCTGGCGCACCAGAGGATAGGTGTACCCACCCTTTTCGTTTTTTCTCAGATAAGCCAAAAGGGTATGCTTAATCTCATTTTTTGCTTCTTTTATATTCATCGGTTTGCTCCTAACTGATCACCAGCTTGTATGCCCAATTCGGCACATATTTCATATTTTCATTCTTTTTCACAAAGACAAAAGCAGTCTCGTAATCTGGCTTCTGCCCCGGATAAATGCCGTCGCCGTCTGTGAAATAAATCAGGGCTTTCAGGTTTTTCAGTTCCTTTTTCTCCCGTTCTTTCTTTATATAAGTAAAAACAGGCACAAAATCTGTGCCGCTTCGCCCCTGTATCTGCACATTTCGCACGTATTCCTTCCACTCTTCTTCCGAATGGATCACGGACACAGACTGGATGCAGCAGTCGCACTGAATAATGTAGACTTTCATTTTCCGGAAAAAATTCTCTCTTGTGCTGAGAATCTGATAGGTTTCCCCCAGAAACCGCTGCACCAGCTCCCTGGAACAGGAACCTGAGGTGTCGATGGCGATGACCAGCTCCTCCAAGCGGTTTACTTCCTTATACTCCAACGGTTCGATCAGAGGCAGATTTCCATAGTGCTCCATTCCGAAATGATAGAAAATGTAGTCAAAGCTTTCCTCATCCAGCTGGATTTCTTCCCTTGGAAAAGCAAATTTTTTCAGAAATTTCCGGTAGTCATAACGGCTTTTGTAAAGCTGTTCCAGCTCTTCCTGGCGGTTTCCAGGATTGGCACCGATCCGGTGCTTCTGGTGTTCTTTTCCAAGGGTGGTGTAGGTGAGGATCTTCTCCCAGCGGCTTTTCTCCTGCTTTGCCCTCTCCGGATTCAACTTCCACAAAGAATGGTCATCAAATGCAAAAAGCTGCTCCATTTCCTCCTGGGAAAACGGAAGCTTCTCCTGTTCAAGCCGATGGTACAATACCTCCGCAGATAAAGGCCTTCCTCCAAAAAATTCCAAAACCCGGCCACGTAGCTTCTTTTCTTCTGCAGAAAATCCCCACAGATCTTCCGGTATATTTTCCTTTAACAAAAGCTCTGCTGCCAGATCGCAGGCAAGGTTCCACAACCGTTTCTTTGCTTTTTCCTGGGAAAAGGGGTGAAGGTACAGGCAGTGAAACAGAATATGCAGATATCCCCGTTTCAGTGCTCCGGGATTTTTCTCCCAGACACGGATGAGAAACATAGGATCTGCCAGAATCCGGCTTCCGTCTGTGCCGATTCCGTGAATTTCCTGCAGGTCTGTTCTCCTGCTTTTCTCCCTGCTGATCACTTCACAGAAAAGGGCCGCGATTCCCGGTGAAAAAAATGGAAATCTGGCGCAGACTTCGCTGCGGCAGGTATATAAAATACGGCTTCCAAGCTCCCGACAGGCGGATTCTCTGGCATTTTCCGAAGTCCCGGCGCTCTGGGCAGCCTCTGCATTCGTGGACGCCTCTTTTTTCATAACCTCAGAGGGTGAAATCTCTGTCCGTATATCCATATTTACTGTCCTTTAATTTCATCAGCCACACCAGGCTTTCCAGTTTCTGCTCTTTCCTGGCGGTGCGGATAAAGCTCTCCAGTTCATTTATTCCAAACCAGTCCATTCCTGCCAGCTGCTCCATTTCACAGATATTTTCCTGGCGGATCAATTCTTCCATGGCTGGACGTATTCTCCGCTTCAGGTACTGGCTGTATGCGTTTTTTGCTTCTTCTGAAGTCTCTTCTTTTTCCTGAAAAAAGCCTTCCAACGCACAGGACAGCTTCACTTTCTCCTGCCCCGTACTTTTGAATTTCTCGTATAAAAATTCCTGTTCTTTATCCATCGATTCTTTCACGCTCACTTTTTTATGCAGTCTCCCTGCCTGTTATTATAATCCATCCTTTCTTTTCCCACAATGTAAAATTTTCCAATACAGTCCGTCTGCGCCACCCAAATTCCAGCTGAGTTTTCCGCAAAGCGGGGCGTTGGAATGATTTTTCAAACAGACTCTAGCCACCAGCCTGCCTTCCTGTTATAATGAAGAGACCAAGAACAACAGGAGGACTTACTTGTATGGCAAAAAAGAATCTGATCGTCGGACAGTCCGGCGGACCTACCGCAGTGATAAACAGCAGTCTTTATGGTGTGGTTTCTGAGGGAATCCGTCAGGAGGAAATCGGACATGTTTATGGAATGGTAAATGGAATTGAGGGATTTTTGAAAGGCACAGTCCTGGATTTTGAGGAAGCTCTTCCCGGGGAAAAGCTGGAATACCTCACTTACACCCCAGGTGCTTATCTTGGCTCCTGCCGCTATAAGCTTCCCCAGTCTTTGGAGGACCCGGTATACCCGGAACTGTTCCGCAGGTTTGAAGAGATGAATATTGGCTGGTTCTTTTATATTGGCGGAAATGACTCCATGGATACGGTGAGCAAGCTTTCCCGCTATGCAACCATGATCGGCAGTGACATCCGCATTATCGGCGAACCTAAAACCATTGACAATGACCTTGTGCATACCGATCATACGCCTGGATTTGGAAGTGCGGCCAGATATGTGGCTTCCACAGTCCGCGAGATCACCCTGGATGCCAGCGTCTATGAGAAAAAATCCGTAACCATCGTGGAGATCATGGGACGTCACGCAGGCTGGCTGACCGCCGCAGGTGCCCTTGCCCGCAAATATACAGGTGACAATCCTCTTCTTATTTATCTGCCTGAGACAGCTTTTGACACAGAGAAATTCCTTACGAAGGTAAGCAGTGCATTTGAGAAAAACTGCAACGTTGTGGTTTGTGTTTCTGAAGGAATCCACGATGCCAAAGGCACCTTCATCTGTGAATATGACAACTCCGTAGGCACCGATACCTTCGGACACAAAATGCTGGCAGGCTGCGGCAAATACCTGGAAAACCTGGTGCGTGGCCGCCTTGGAGTGAAAGCCCGCTCCATTGAGCTGAATGTAAGCCAGCGCTGCAGCGCTTCCCTTCTTTCTGACACAGACCGGCAGGAAGCTGTTACAGCTGGAATTTTCGGTGTTCAGGCTGCACTTAAGGGTGAGACGGGCAAGATGGTTTCCTTTATCCGCCAGGAAACTCCAGATGGCGTTTACCAGATGAAATGCGGACTTGAGGATGTGAACCAGATCTGCAACGAGGAGAAAACCGTTCCTCTCTCCTGGATTACGGAGGATGGCTCTGATGTGACAGAGGATTTCATCCGCTACGCACGCCCGCTGATCCAGGGAAATGTGGCGCTCCCTATGGGCGAAGACGGGCTTCCGGTTTGCGTATATCGCAAATAAAAAGCACTTCTGTATATGAATATAACACGCTTCATGAATGGCAAACTTGAAATTTGACAAACCATCGAAAACTTTGATTATCCATATACCCAAACAGCACCAGACGAGAGATCACTCCCATCCGGTGCTGTTTTTCATCTTATTCCATTTCTTCCATATTCAATTTTCCGTTCAGATTTTCCCATTTATTTCTCATTCTCAAAAAGTCTGTGATCCACTTCCAGCTTCTCCTGAATCTGGCTGTCATGAATCTTTTCTTCTTTTTTCTCATCCCGTGACTTAGGCAGGATCAGATTCAGACAGACTGCAATGATCGTTGCCAGAACTACAGGAGATTTTCCAAAAATAGTAGTCACCCACGAAGGAAGTGTGGCAAGTGCTGCGTTGGCCTGGGATACGCCTACTCCAAGGGCTGCTGCCAATCCGACAATGGAGGAGTTGCGGTAATCCATCTCAGCGGAAGCCACCAGTTTCATACCGGTCATGGCAATGGATGCAAAAACGGATACTGTTGCACCGCCCAGCACGCACTGCGGAATGGTTGTCAGAAGTGCGGAAAACTTCGGCACAAATCCGGCAATGCCAAGGAATGCAGCTGCAAGTCCCAGAACCCAGCGGTTGATAACCTTGGTGGTGGTTACAATACCTACGTTCTGGCTGTATGTAGCAGTGGGAAGTCCGCCAAATAAAGCGCCGATGATGTTGGTAATACCATACGCCACAATACCGCTCTGGAGTTCCTGATCCTTCGGAGTACGGTTCATGGCACCGATGGTGGTGGCGGAATAATCTCCGATGGCCTGAATGGAGTTGATGGCAAACAGAAGTCCGATGGCAACGCAGGCAGAAATCTCAAAATGCACTCCAAAGTGCATCAGCTGGGGCAGCTGGAACACGCTTGCATTTCCAACACTGGACAGATTCACCATGCCAAAGGGAATGGATACCAGATATCCGGCCAGCATACCGATCAGAATGGAGGAAAGCTTCCAGATTCCTTTTCCAAAATGATTCAGCGCAGTTACAACAGCCAGGGTGAAGAATGCAACCAGCCAGTTCTGCCAGGAACCGTAGTCCGGATTGGAAGTTCCGCCTGCCATATAGTTGATGGCAGTTGGATACAGGGAAAGTCCAATGGTGAAAACTACTGTTCCTGTGATCAGCGGCGGGAAAAATACGCGGATCTTCTTCACCAGAATTCCCATGATAACCGCTACAATTCCACCTACGATCTGCGCTCCCATAATGGTATCAATTCCGTATCCGTCCGCAATGGCCTGCATACTTGGCACATATGCGAAGCTGACACCCATGATCATGGGAAGTCCGGAACCAATCCGAAACTTTTTCCCGATTGGAAACAGCTGGACCAAAGTGGAAAACGCAGCGATCACAAGAGCAGCCTGAATAAGGATGACCTGGTCCTTATTCTCAAGGCCGGCTGCTCCTGCCACAATAATGGCAGGGGTGACACATCCCACGATCATTGCAACTACATGCTGCAGCGCAAGAGGAAGAGCTTCCTGGATACGCGGGATACCATCAGTTTCAAAAATACTGCCTCTCTTCATAATGTTCTCCTGCTTTCTTTTGTTTTATATAGTATACCAAATAGTGGGCGCAAAAACAATTAGATTACCTAAAAATCTTTGTATTATTGTTAACAAAAAAACAAGCTTGTTTTTGTCTATATTTATTGTTTTTGTCTATATTTATAAGAGGCTAATTTCCGGTGGTCTCATGCTCTCACCTACTTTACAAGACCGGAATTGCTTCTGTATTCTTCATTCAGTTCCCGCAGTTCCTTTTCCCCATTAATATACGGCTCATAAAAAGCATCCACAGACCCGCCGCCCAGATTATCACACCCATTGCAAAAATCACACGCACCTCCGCACTGATTCAGCCCCTCCTGGACGATGCGGATTCTCTCTTCTTTTGTTGTGTCTTTGATCAGTATACTTGATATTTCCATAGCTGTTTTCCTCCTGTTTATGATTGCGCTTTATAATTTCCGTATCAAAAAAGCCGGCACATATAGCCGTATTCTTCCTTAAGCATAGCACAAAAGACACTAATGTAAAGCAAAAATATCTTCTCACGTCAACAGTTCAAACGTATGATACAGATCCAGTCTTCCAAATCCCCAGTCCCGGTTGGGATACTGGAGACGGTCTTCTCTTTTGGCGCCGCGGGTGAGGTAGTTTTTGACGCTGGAGCCGGTGAAGAAGGGGCGGTTGCCGCGGATGACGGCCCATTCGAAGAGGAGGGCGGCGGTGCCGGCTGTCTGAGCGGCAGAGAGGCTGGTGCCGGAGGCGTAGCCGTAAAGGCCGTTTAGCTGGGGGACCTTGATCTGCACGCCCGGGGCTGCTACCTGGGGAACCACATTTCCGTCCGGCATAAAGCCCCGGCTTGCCTGCACGTACAGGCTGTTGTCACGGTACTGATAGGCGGTGACGGTAATGCTCTCCAGGGAATCTCCGGGGGCCGTCACGGTATTGTAAGGAGATGGCTCCAGGAAATACGTCTCCTCGGAAATCAGCCCCTGCACAGGCAGCCACATGTGAAAGCTTACATTCTGGTTATCCCTGCCCCGGACAAAAATCCGCCAGATACCAGGCGCAGGCTGGATAAACCGGAAATACACCAGCGTATATCCCGTCTGCCTCTCAATAGACACATAATCGACCTCCACCCTTGTCTCCACAAAAACAAAGGAAAGTTCCTGGGGCACATCTCCAAGTGACGAACTGATATCCAGGATTTCCCCGGTTGGCGACTGCAGAGACAGATTGTAGATTTCCGGAGGTTCTCCCCAGAATTCCATGGTAAAGCCAGGCTCTTTGTTCCCCACGCGAAGATCTGCCCCTGCCTGATTTTCCCGCTCTGACAGCCTGCCTGTATAATGATGCCTTGCGCTGCCCTCATTTCCAGCAGCCACAGACACGGAGATCAGGGAATACGCAGAAGTATAATCCACATATGTACTCAGCGGATTTTTCCCAATATGTGCGCCCTGGCTGCTGCCGATTCCCAGACACACAGACAGAGGCAGCTTCCTCTCATTTGCCATTCGCACAGCGAAATCCATCCCCATCATAATATCATTTTCCTGAAAAAGCTCTGCCTGTGATGGAAACAGATAAAACTCCCGCAAATATTTTTTTGCCTGCTTCACCTTCACAATAATCAGCATGGCCTCCGGCGCCGCCCCGCAAAAGCCCTCCTCAGGGGCATAATTTCCTGCAGCTATGGCTGCCATTCTGGTACCGTGTCCATTTGTATCCAGGGAAGGCACCAGATCCAGCGGATTTTCCGACGCCAGTGCCCGGTCAATGTCACTTTTCCAGAACACTTTTCCATAAGGCACCTCACGCCCGTCTCCATCAAGAGTCTGGTCCCAGATACACAAAATCCTGCTGCCCATTTCATTCTGAAAAAGAGGATTACGGTAGTCAATTCCGGAATCAATAACTGCAATGGCCGTCCCCTGCCCTTTCAGCTGAAGATAAGGATGCTCCTGCAGCCTTGTAATCCCTGACGCCCCAAGGCTTCCAAGATCCATATAAGTATAACATTTTGGAATAAAACTGTAAGAATACGTGTTGATGTTCAGATTTCCCACCTCGGTAAGCGGGGCATAGACCACACCATAGATCGAATTGATTTTCTGAAAGCTAAGACCCGGGACATCGCCCAGGTCTTCCTGAAAATTTCCCATATATTTCACAATAAAATCCGCATACAGCTCATTCTGGGCAGGAGACGCATCCGGCCTTGTCCCTTCTTCCTGAATTCCAACTGTATCTGCATACTCCGGGGATTTTTGCATGTGCTTCCCTCCAGCTTATATTCAGTTAAGCCTATGCAGTTTTTTTGCTTTTATGTCTGTGATTTCCATGAACTTGCTCATGCAGACATGTCTCGTTTCGTTTTGCCGTCCCGGGCATTCTCACTGAAAACAAGAAGCAGGACTATTCCTGCCACGAAAGTAAACAGGGAAATAAACTGTGAGGTAGACAATGCCCCTACACTTCCTCTTGCCAGATCCCCTCTGAAAAACTCCAGCACAAACCTTCCCGCACTGTAAAAAATCAGATAAGCCGCGGCCGTCTCCCCGTCCTTTTTCTGTTTTTTGAGAATAAAAAGCAAAATCCCATAATGAATGAAATCCAGAATACTGGAATAAATCTGGGTGGGAATCAGTGCCACCCCGTTTGGCGCAAAGCCGGAGTCATGAAAGGTAATGGAAAAAGCACTGTTCGTCTCCCTTCCATAGCAGCATCCTGCCAGCAGACAGCCGATCCTGCCAAATCCCTGGGCCAGCGCCACCGACGGCATCAGCGTATCAAAGAACCGAAGAAAATCCAGATTTTTTATCCTGCAGTACACATACGCCGTAAGGATTCCCCCGATAATGCCGCCAAACACAACGAACCCATCCGTCAGGGTATCCCCGAGAAAGCCCGGATTGGCCACAATGCTCTTCCACTCTGTGATCCAGTACAGGATCTTTGCCCCAAGAAAGCCGCCAAGCACGCACCATACCACAAGGTTAAAAACATGTTCGTAAGGAAGTCCCCGCTTTTTGGCTCTGCGTTCTCCCGTAAAGTAAGCTGCCAGTATCCCTACCGCGATCATCAGTCCATACCCGTAAACGGTAAAGGGTCCTATTTTCAGCAATTCATTTTTCATAATAAAGCTCCTCTATCTTCCTGCTCTGCAAAAAAGTTTTTCCAGAACTTCAGAAGTTCCCGGTTTGCCGCATCATTTCTCTCATTGTCTGCTCCGTCCGGGTCACATTCCCCGCAGATATCCACCTGAAGGATTTTTCCGCCGGCCTCTTTAAAATGCCTGGTGACAAATTCCAGTGCTGCCATCATTTCCCCAAGAGTCATATCTCCCTGACTCCAGGTAGTGCTGGCATCCGTTGTACCAAGCACATCTTTATCAATGGAAACATAAAGAGGAAGGTCCGTGGGAATTTCTCCAAGGAAAGAAAAATCCATCACATTCCTTTCCATATTATTCGTTTTTTCGGAATAGCTTTCGTTATTTCGAAAGTCCTGGAGCATCTCCCTTGAGAAAAACTTTACCTTCTCTTTCAGCGGCTCTTCCACCTGACTGTAAGCTTCCTCATCTGGCCCTACAAGCCATACTTCAACCAGATTTTCTGCCTCTTCAATTGCACTTGCGATCCAGCCGCCGCAAGAGAGAAGCCCTCCAAAAGCCGGCAGCTGCATGTCCGTATGATTGTCAAAAACCAGAAGCCGAAAGGGCTCTTTCACTCTCTCAATCCCAATCCGGCTCATATAATGATAATTGCCGGAATCAATAAAATAAATTCCTCCCGCTGAAAATTCCTCCAGCTTTTCCAGAATCTGCGTCTTCGCTTCGTCGTCACAATAGCAGTTTGTTCCGGGAATTTCCCGGACATCCAGCCAGGATACCTTTTCCCCTTCAAAAAACTGCTCTTCCTTATAAATCCCGGAAAAATCCATGATCACAATCTCTGCCATCAGTCTTTCCACTCCTCAAGGACTTCTTCTGCTTCCTCGCTTTCCCCGGAAGCTTCATCTGGAACGGCTTCTGGATTCCCGGCACTTTCCTGGGAAACAGCCCCGTCTGGCTGAACATTTTCTTCTGGAACAGTCTCTGTGTTCTTAGAACTTTCTTCAGACGCCATCTGGCTGCTTACATTCCCTGCATCCGGTGCTGGAGCAGAGGTATTTCCTGTCTCTTCTGTATTCTGTGCAGAAGCCGCTTCTGCCTTACTGTCGTCTTTTTCTTCTGTCTCCTCAGATGGAATCTCCTTTTTCAATCCATGCTTCAGGATCAGATAGAAAATAATATCAAGTGCCCCGTTTGCCACAAAAATCCATCCGGAAACCTGCATGGTAAGACGAAGCTCGCTGAACGGATTCACAAGGATCAGCACGCCAAACCCCACAAACACCAGGCTCTCAATGAGAAACGCTTTCCATGCCCCAAGCTTTCTTTTCCTTAATTTCATGCTTCCACGAAGCATCCAGATACTGTCCACCAGAATGAAGGCTCCCAGCATCAAAGTAAGAAGCTTCACCACCACCTGTGGATTCATAAACAGAAATGCCCCGATCACCAGCACGATCACACCGGAAAAAAGATCCAGAATTGTGGCGTTTTCTTTTTCCAGCACATAGATCACGATGTGGTACAGTCCTGCTCCCACGAGAACCAGGCCAAACACTACCTTACACAGCACATTTACCGTTTCCACAGGCATCAGGGCCAGGCACACGCCCAGCGCTATGTAGAGAATGGAAACCGGAATCTGTCCTTTTAATACTTTCATTTTTTTATCTTCCATAAAGCGCGCTCCTTTATTTCTTTTCGTCAGTATACCTCTTTTAAACTTTTTCGTCCACCCAAAATGCAGGAAAACTTTTTTGCATTGTACAAACCACTGGAATTCGTTATAATAGTAAGCAAATCTGAATTATAATACGTAGGAGAGAGAATATGAAAATCGTATTAGAACACCTCACCAAGCAGTTTCCTGCCCGCGGGCGGAAATCCCGGGAATCGGTTACTGCAGTGGACAATTTCAATTTTGAAATTCCAGACGGACAGCTGATCGGACTTCTTGGCCCTTCCGGTTGCGGCAAAAGCACCACCCTGAACATGATCTGCGGACTTGAAAAACCAACTGACGGCCGGATCCTTTTCGGCGAAGAGGACGTCACAAATCTTCCCCCTGAGAACCGGGGCGTGGGCATGGTATTTCAGAACTACGCCCTCTATCCTCATCTCACTGTGAAGCAGAACATTCTTTTTCCCCTGCAGAACCTAAAGGGAAAGGACAAGCTTTCCAAGGATGAAATGGACCGCCGCGTCCAGAACGCTGCCCAGCTGGTGCAGATCACAGAGCTGATGGACAGACGCCCCTCCGAGCTTTCCGGCGGTCAGCAGCAGCGTGTTGCCATTGCCCGCGCCCTTGTAAAAATGCCCCGGGTGCTGCTCCTTGACGAGCCTCTTTCCAACCTGGACGCCAGACTCCGCCTGCAGACCAGGGAAGAAATCCGCAAGATCCAGCGCGCCACAAAGATCACCACTGTGTTTGTCACCCACGACCAGGAAGAAGCCATGAGCATTTCCGACATGATCGTTGTCATGAAAAGCGGCGTGGTCCAGCAGATCGGCAAGCCCCAGGATGTATATGACAGCCCGGTCAATCTGTTTGTAGCCAGATTCCTTGGCACTCCGCCAATCAATGTATTTGAGGGCGAGATCCGTGGGCAGAAGCTTTATATCGGGGAAAATGCCATCCTGGACGCTCCCGGAATTTCCGATCAGCAGGTATTTGCCGGAATCCGTCCCGAGGGCTTTGTCCTTGACAAAAACGGCCCTCTTTGCTGCCAGCTTGGAGGCGTTGAGGTCATGGGACGTGACATCTCCGTAGTATCCTCCCACGCTGCTTCCCAGGCACCTGCCATCCGCTCCATTATCAGCTCCGAGAGCAGCATTGATCTTTCTTCCAAAACCATCCGTTTTGCGGTGAAGCCAAACAAGATTTTCCTTTTTGGCCGTGAAACAGAAGAAAGGATTTACCTTTAAGGGAGGTTCCTATGAATAAAAGAAATTTAAAAGGCTGGCTCTATCTTCTGCCGGCAATCCTGTTTCTGGGTGTTTTCATGGTATATCCTCTCATTGACGTTTTTATCTACTCCTTTGAAGAGGGCTATAACTCTGCATCCCAGACCTATTACGGGACAGGCGCATACAACTATTCCTATGTGCTTCATGATTCCTATTTTCTTCAGGCAATCAAGAATACCTTTCTTCTGGTAATCATTACTGTGCCTCTTTCCACCTTGCTGGCACTTCTGATTTCCGTTGCCTTAAGCTCCATAAAAGCTTTGAAGAAGCTTTACCAGACCATTTACTTCCTGCCTTATGTGACCAACACTCTGGCAGTTGGCCTTGTTTTTATGATCCTTTTTAAGAAAACAGCTTACTCGGACGGGCTTGTGAACCTGGTCCTTCAGCTGTTCGGGCGCGGTCCCGTTGATTTCATCGACGGACCCTATTGGGCGAAAATGCTGGTTCTGTGCATTTATACCATATGGATCGTCATGCCATTTAAGGTGCTGATCCTGACCAGTGCACTGGCTTCCGTGAACCAGAACTACTACAACGCGGCCAGGGTGGACGGTACTTCCAGATTCCGTATTTTTGTGCGGATCACCCTGCCCATGATCTCACCTACTGTATTTTACCTGATCATAACAGGCTTCATCGGAGCATTTAAGGCCTACAGCGATGCAGTGGCCCTTTTCGGCACAGACCTAAACGCTGCAGGAATGAATACCATTGTAGGATATGTTTACGATATGCTTTACGGCAACGGGGGCGGCTATCCTTCCTACGCATCTGCCGCGGCGATCATTTTGTTTGTGATCGTCCTGACCATCACCTGCATCAATCTGCTGGTGAGCAGGAAGCATGTTTATTACTCATGAAACAATTCGAGGACAAAAAATGGAAAATTCAAACCAGTTTACCAATGAACGCTCTGCTGCCAGACGACATACAGCAGTCAGCGTGATCACTTACATTCTGCTCACCCTGTGGGCGCTGATCGTACTGTTTCCTTTTTACTGGATGGTCCTGACCTCTGTAAAAAGCTACAGTTCCTACAACGCGGAGCACATTCCCAGCTTTTTTACCCTGACTCCGACCATGCAGAATTATGCAGACGCATTTACGGCGGTGCCTCTGGGAAAATATCTTCTCAATACCCTTATTTTCACATCGGCCACCACCGCCATTATGATGGTCGTGATCACCCTCTCCGCTTTTGCTTTTGCAAGGCTTGAGTTCCGGGGAAAAAATCTGGCCTTTACCTTATTTCTCTCCCTGATGATGATTCCAAACGAGCTTGTGATCATCACCAACTTTGTGACCATTACCAACCTGGATATGCGAAACACCTTCCTGGGACTGATCCTTCCCTCTGTCACCTCCGTATTTTACATTTACCTTCTGAAAGAAAATTTCGAGCAGGTTCAGGACGAGCTTTACCGGGCAGCCAAGGTGGACGGCACCTCCGATCTGAAATACCTGTGCAAGGTTATGATCCCCATCTGCAAGCCCACTATGGTGACCATCGCCATCCTGAAGGTAATTGAATGCTGGAATTCCTACGTATGGCCCCGCCTCATCACAGATGACCAGAATTATTACCTGGTTTCCAATGGTATCCAGGAAATCCGTGAGAACGGCTTCGGACGTGAAAATATTCCTGCCATGATGGCTGCGGTTGTGGTAATCTCACTTCCCCTGATCGTTCTGTTCCTGATTTTCCGCAACAAGATCATGGCCGGGGTTTCAAGAGGAGGTACAAAAGGATGATGACGAAAAAACATAAATTTCCAGGGAAAAAGCTTCTTGTTCTGGCGCTGGCTGCTGTCTTAGCGGCAGGACTTAGCGGCTGTCACGGTGCAAAGGAGCAGAGCGCATTTTCCATCCCTGAAGAATTTGATACCTCCAAGAACTATGAAATCACCTTCTGGGCCAAAAACGACACCAACAAAACCCAGACGGAAATTTACAAAAAGGCCATCTCCGATTTCGAGGCCCTGTATCCCAATATTACTGTAGACCTGCGGCTTTACACCGATTACGGCAAGATCTACAATGATGTCATTACCAACATTGCCACAGAAACCACCCCAAATGTGTGCATCACTTACCCGGACCACATTGCCACTTACCTGACCGGAAATGACACGGTGGTTCCCCTGGATGACCTGATGGCAGATGAAAGCTACGGTCTTGGCGGCAGCAAGCTGGAATTTGACTCTGTAAAAAGCGATGAGATCATCCCCCAGTTTCTGGAGGAGTGCTCCTTTGCCGGACATTACTATGCCCTGCCCTTCATGCGTTCCACAGAGGTCTGCTACGTAAACAAAACCTACGTGGAAAAGCTTGGCTACACCCTTCCCGAAACTCTGACCTGGGATTTTGTCTGGGAAGTCAGTGAAAAAGCCATGGAGCAAAATGCAGACGGCACCTACAAGATCAACGGACAGAACGTGCTGATTCCCTTCATTGACAAGTCCACAGACAACATGATGATCGAAATGCTGAAGCAGAAAAACGCGGGATATTCCACAGACAGCGGCGAGATCCAGCTTTTTAACGATACTACTACCGATCTTCTGTACACCATTGCAGATCATGTAAAAACAGGTGCTTTTTCCACCTTTAAGATTTCCAGCTACCCTGCCAACTTTTTGAACGCCGGACAGTGTATTTTCGCCATTGATTCTACAGCAGGCGCTACCTGGATGGGCACTCATGCACCGCTTGTGGATATCAGTTCCGATGCGCTGGTGGACTTTGAGACAGAGGTTATGACCATTCCCCAGTTTGACCCGGAGAATCCCCAGATGATCTCCCAGGGACCTTCCGTGTGCGTGTTCAATAAGAAGGACTCCCAGGAAGTGCTGGCATCCTGGCTTTTCACCCAGTATCTGCTTACCAATGAGGTGCAGACCGCTTACTCGGAAACAGAAGGCTACGTACCTGTCACCAGCAAGGCCCAGGAATCTGACCAGTATCAGGATTATCTTTCCAGAGAGGGCGAGGACAATTCCACCTACTATGATGTAAAAATAAAGGCCTCCAAAACCCTTCTGGAAAATGTGGACCACACCTTTGTCACACCTGTATTCAACGGCTCTGCTTCCCTTCGTGACGCAGCCGGGCAGCTGATCGAGAACGTGACCAAGTCTGTGAGAAGAAAGCAGGAAATAGACGCCGATTACATTGCCCAGCTTTACAGCGATGTCACCTCCCTGTACCATCTGGATCAGATATCCGCGTCGGAAACCTCCGGAAAAGCAGACCTTGGCCCCCTTCCTGTTGAATCAAAGATTCTTCTTGTCAGCCTTGGGGCGGTCTGGTTTTTCATTCTTCTTTATCTGCTTCTGGAAAAAAGGAAAAGCAGAAAATAACTTTCCCCTAATCCCTTGATTTCCTCCTGTTTTCGTTTATAATAAAGGTGGTTGTGCATGCAGCCACCTTTTTTAATAAAATACATATGCTAAAGGCATACCTTTGTGACGTTTCTTGCGTACACACAGAAAGGAGACATTATGAAAAAAAGACTTGTATTACTGATGGCACTCTCCCTTACTTTCGCATTCCCGGGAGCAGTTATGGCAGAGGAGAACACTACTGAAGAGACCACAGAGGCTGCTTCTGATGAGGCTGATGCTTCCGAGGACGCTGATGTGAAATCTGAGGGCGTTATGACTCATGACGAGTATCTCGCTGCTGCAGTGGATGACGAGGTTGTAGTCGAAACTTATGTACAGGCTAAGCAATCCTGGTGGGAAGACAAGGCAACCATCTACACACAGGATAAAGACGGTGCATACTTCATCTACAACATGCCATGCTCACAGGAAGAATACGACCAGCTGGTACCTGGCACCAAGATCAAAGTAACCGGATACAAGGCTGAATGGTCCGGAGAAATTGAAATTGCTGACGTATCCTCCTTCGAGATCGAGGACGGCGAATATATTGCAGAGCCGCTTGATGTAACAGATCTTCTTGGCAAAGATGAGCTGATCGACCATCAGAACGAGCTGGTATCCTTCAAGGGCATGACTGTAGAAGCTGCCGGACAGGATGCAGACGGAAATGATGTTGCATATCTTTACAACTATGATGGCTCCGGTTCTGAAGGGGACGACCTTTACTTCAACGTTTCCCTTGACGGAGAGACCTATACATTTACAGTAGAGTCCTACCTTTGCGACAAGGACAGCGATGTATACAAGGCTGTAGAAGCCCTGAACATCGGTGACAAGATCGACATGGAAGGCTTCCTGTACTGGTATGAGGGCGTAAACCCGCACATCACATCTGTAACTGCTGCTGAATAAGATTCCGGCGCTGTTATACCGCCTTTGCTGCAGCATCCTGCACAGTACATAGAATTAAGCATCTTACACATAACAGGCCTCGGAAACGGCATTTTCTGCTGCTTCCGAGGCCTTATTGATTACGCTTTATTTCACTGTCTCAAAATTTGGAAAGTCTCTCTTCCATTTCGAAATATCCTATCCTTACATTCCGCCTGCATGTTTCCCTACGCAATCCCGATCTTCGTATTCTTATACACATGTATGAAATAAATGATCTCCACCGTTGCCGTAATTCCCCATGAGAAAATGTACAGCAGATACAAAGACGGAATGGTTTTAAAATATGCAAACACCGTGTTGACCCAGATTATTCGGAAAACACAGGAACCCATGATTACGATCACAGTGGGCACAAGGCTTTTTCCAAGGGCTCTAGAAGCTGCTATAGTAGCGTCCATAAAGGCGGAAAATCCGTAGCAGTAGCCCATAATGGTAAGTCTCTTCATTCCCGCATCAATTACCGCAGGGTCGTTGGTAAACAGTCCAAGAAACTGCCTTCCGAAAATAACTAGGCAGATTCCCCCCACCAGCCCGATTCCAAAGGAATAAGCCAGGCTGATCAGATAGCTGTTCTTCACGCGCTTTCTTTTGCCAGCACCGTAATTTTGTCCCATGAAGCTTCCGCAGGCTGTGTAAAAGGCTGCCATGGAATCATAGAGAAGGGCGTCCGCATTTGCAGCTGCAGAGTTGCCGGCTACCATAGTGGCGTCAAAGGTATTCACACCCGCCTGGATAAACAGGTTGGCCAGCTGGAAGATTCCATTCTGAAGTCCTGCCGGAAGTCCGATCTGGATAATGTATTTAGCCATTCTTCTGTTAAATTTCAGTTCTGACATGCGAAGGGCATAATCCCCGCCCATTTTTACCAGGGCGCGCAGGATCAAAAATGCAGACAGGTACTGGGAAATAATGCTTGCCGTTGCCACTCCTGCCACATCCATTTTGCAGATGATCACAAAGAACAGGTTCAGCACAACATTCACCACCCCTGCCGCAGACAGATAATACAGCGGCTTCTTGGTATCTCCAAATGCACTGCACACTGCATTGCCGAAGTTGTACAAAGCAAGAGCCGGCATTCCAAGGAAATAGATCCGGATGTACAGAACCGCTCCCTCCAGCAGCTCTTCCTTGGTATTCATCACTTCCAGAATCCATCTGGAAAAGAGCATTCCAAATGCCAGGACGATCACTCCTGTTCCAAGACTTACCAGAAGAGCCGTATGTA
Organism: Blautia segnis; assembly: GCF_014287535.1. Lineage (NCBI taxonomy): Bacteria > Bacillati > Bacillota > Clostridia > Lachnospirales > Lachnospiraceae > Blautia > Blautia segnis. Next base: position 85,890 of record NZ_JACOOT010000031.1, read on the forward strand.
TGGTCTGCACCGTACTTTTTTTGTCCTTTGCGCCGAAGTACCTTGCAACCAGAACATTGATACCTCCTGCCATGCCAATGAGAACCCCTGTAAAAAGAGTTACCAGCGTGGTGGTGGAACCTACTGCCCCAAGGGATAAGGAGCCCGCAAACTGCCCGATTACCGCAATGTCCGCCATATTAAACAACACCTGAAACAGGTTCGTCAGCATAAGGGGAATACTGAAAAACAGCATTTTCCCCCAGATGGAGCCTGTAGTCAGATCCTGTCTGTCCTCTTTCATTTCCTTTTTTCTCCTTCATCATCCATATTTTTCTGCGCAAAAAAAAGGCCCCGTGGACCTTTTTTCGCCATCGTTATATGGATTATAACACTGACCTTAAGTTTTGTCATTGTGTTTTATAAATTCTTTTCAGCCTCTTTTTCCAGCAGCTCTTCCATGGTATGCCAGCCAAGAACCGCGCATTTTACACGGGCAGGCATTTTGGAAATATCGGCAAGGGACATAGCTTCCTCAAGGGGTTCCAGTTCATCCCCCTTTGCCTCTCCCTTTATCATTCTGGAAAAAAGATCAGCAAGCTGTAAGGCTTCTTCCTTTGTTTTTCCGATGATCAGCTCCAGCATCATATCCACAGAAGCCTGGGAAATAGCGCAGCCGCTGCCCACAAAGGCACCGTCTGTGATCACGCCGTTCTCTTCCTTCAGTTCCAGGATAATGTCATCACCGCAGCTTGGATTCACTCCCTCAAGAACCAGATTGGCATCCTCCAGCTTCTTTTTGTGCGCCGGATGCAGATTGTGGTCCGTCAGAATCTCATTGTAAAAAGTATTATTCATCATAGCCCATCAGCCTCCTGATATTTTTTACCTGCTCGATTAAGCGAAGCACATCCTCCTCACTGTTGTAAAAAGAAATGCTCGCTCTTGTGGTCACCATCACTCCAAGATGTGCCAGAAGAGGCTGTGCGCAGTGATGACCTGCACGCACATCCACATGTGCTCCGTCCAGAATGGAAGCAATGTCGTGAGGATGTACCCCGTCTACTGTAAAATTCAGGATTCCGTTGTGTTCCTTTGGATCCTGGCTTCCGATCACATGCACATGGGGAATTTTTTTCAATTCTTCCATTGCCAGGGCAGTAAGCGCATTTTCTTTCTCTTCAATAGCTTCAAAGCCAATGGAATTCAGATAATCAATGGCTGCTTTTAAGCCCCACGCACCGCCGCCGTTCACCGTTCCGGCCTCAAACTTATGGGGCAGTTCTGCAAAAACAGCACCCTCGCGGGTAACGCTTTCAATCATTTCCCCGCCAGTCAGAAATGGGGACATGGCATTTAACAGATTCTCTTTTCCATAGAGAACGCCGATTCCCATTGGCGCCATCAGCTTATGTCCGGAAAATGCTAAGAAATCCGCATCCATTTTCTGCACATCAATGGGAATATGGGGTGCGCTCTGAGCGGCATCCACAAGCACTACTCCGCCCACGCCATGAATCTTCTCAATAATCTTTTCCACCGGGTTCACGCGTCCGATCACATTGGAAATATGGGTGACGGCTGCAAATTTCGTCTTAGGCGTAACGGCATTTTCGATTGCCTCATCTGTAAAGCTTCCGTCCATCTCACATTCTAAGAACTTAATGGCAGCTCCTGTCTGTCTTGCCACCATCTGCCAGGGAAGAAGATTGCTGTGGTGGGAATCGATTCCTACCAGGATCTCATCTCCTGCTTTCAGGTTATTTAAACCGTAGCTGTAAGCCACCAGGTTAATGCTCTCCGTGGTATTTCTTGTGAAAATAATCTCACAGGACTTTGCCGCATGAAGGAAATCCCGCACCGTATCCCTTGCTTTCTCGTAGCGGTCTGTAGCCTCCATTCCAAGCTCATACAGCCCTCTTAAGGGGTTTGCGTTATATTTTTCGTAGAAGGCCTTTTCCGCCTCCAGAACAGCCAGAGGACGCTGTGCAGTGGCTGCATTGTCAAGATATGCCACCTGGCTGTCTTTTAAAAGGGGAAAGTCCTTTTTGTAATCTGTCATTGGCGTTCCTCCAGGTATTTCAATGTTTTTTCACGGATGGAAGGCTCTTTGATCTGGCCTGCCACTGCATCCAGGCGGGCTCTTGCAATCATTTTCTCTGCTGCTTCCTTGGTAAAGCCGCGAGACATCAGATAGAACAACGTCTTTTCATCCAGCTCTCCGATGGATGCACCGTGATTTCCTTCCACATCCTCCTCTGCGCAGAGGATCAGCGGAATGGTCTGGTTCACCACGTCGTCTCCCAGCAGAAGTACATCCTCTTTTTCATTTCCCACAGAACCCGGGCAGCCTTTCACAAAATCAATGGTTCCGCGGAAAAGCTTAAATGCCTCGCCGCTTAAAACACCGCTGCTTTCCATCAGGCTCTCGGTCTTTCTGCCATGATGGCGTGCCACATAATTCATATCCAGGCGCTGCTTTTCCTCTCCCAGATAGCCGATGTGGGTTTTAAAGGAACTGGAATCTTCCTTCAGATCCATGTAGGCACCAGAGTAGACTTCTTTTCCGCCCAGCTCCATCTTCACCAGATCTACGGAAGCGTTTTTGCCCAGAATACCGCCGATATCGGAAAATACTTTTGTTTTTTTGTCCATGGTCTGCACAACGGTCAGATCCAGTTTTGCATTTTCTTCTGCGTAAATTTTCAGCTGCAGGAAAAAGGGCTCTGCTTCCTTTTCTTTGGAGGTGCAGTAAACAGCCACATTCATTCTGGTATTTGCTTTTACATAAAGAAAATACCTTCCGTAGCGTCCGTCTGCGGTAAGATTTAAGATTGCCTGGTTTCCTGCCTCTGGATTTTTCTCATCTGTGCACTGGATCACTTCCACCGGGAAATTTTCGCCCAGCTTATCCATGTCTTTTCCAAGGGCTGTTTCTATACTGTCAAAGAGCTGCTTCTCATTCTCATCTGCCTGATGAAGCTCAAGGCCGCTGCCTAAATTTATACCTGCGTGTTTGCCAAGCTGTTCTTCATAGGTTCCTGCAACAGGAATTTTTACATCCGGTACAAATGCTTCATTCATTTTAAGCCGGTTCCAAGTGATTGCCGGAAGCCTGTTAATTGTCATATTCATACTTTTTTCCATATCATTCAACCTCCCTTCCGCGATCAGCCAATACTGCCTTTCATCTCAAGGCGGATCAGATTGTTCATTTCCACTGCATATTCAAGAGGCAGTTCCTTGGATACATTGTCTGCAAATCCGCTTACGATCATGGCTCTTGCATCTTCCTCTGAAATTCCTCTGGACATCAGATAGAACACTGCATCGTCGCTGATCTTGCCGATCTTTGCCTCATGTCCCACATCTGCATCCTTTGTACGGATATCCATAGCCGGAATAGTATCTGAACGGGAAATATCATCCAGCATCAGGGACTGACAGGAGACAGCTGCTTTGCTGTGCTTTGCATTTTTTCCGATGGTTACAGAGCTTCTGAAGGTGCTGATTCCGCCGTCCTTGGAAATGGAACGGGTGTTGATGTAGGAGGAAGTGTTTTCTCCTGTGTGCACCACCTTGGCTCCGGTATCCAGATTCTGTCCTTTTCCTGCAAAGGTGATTCCGGTGAATTCCATGCGGGAATCTTTTCCCTTCAGAATGGTCATGGGATAAAGGTAGGAGGTATGGGAACCGAAGGATCCGGAAACCCACTCCATTACGCCGCCTTCTTCCACAATGGCTCGCTTGGTATTCAGGTTATACATATTCTTAGACCAGTTCTCAATGGTGGAATAGCGAAGTCTTGCATTTTTGCCTACAAAAAGCTCTACGCAGCCTGCATGAAGGTTTGCCACATTGTATTTCGGTGCGGAACAGCCCTCGATGAAATGAAGATCTGCTCCCTCATCTACAATGATCAGGGTATGCTCAAACTGTCCGGCTCCCGGTGCATTCAGACGGAAATAGGACTGCAGGGGAATTTCCACAGAAACGCCCGGCGGTACATAAACAAAGGATCCGCCTGACCAGACTGCGCCGTGAAGGGCGGCAAATTTGTGGTCATTTGGCTTTACCAGCTTCATAAAATGAGTACGGATCATATCTGCGTATTCCCCGTGCATAGCACTTTCCAGGTCTGTGTAAACAACTCCCTGGGCTGCTACCTCTGCTTTTACATTGTGGTATACCAGCTCGGAATCGTACTGGGCGCCAACGCCAGCTAAGGATTTACGCTCTGCCTGCGGAATTCCAAGACGCTCAAAGGTATCCTTGATGTCATCCGGAACCTCGGACCATTTGGCGCTCATCTTGGTGTTTGGACGCACATAGGTGACGATCTGATCCATGTTCAGCTCATCAATTGGCGGTCCCCAGTTGGGAATTTCCATGGAATTATAAATCTGCAATGACTGAAGCCGGAACAGCTGCATCCAGGCCGGGTCATTTTTTTCTTTTGAAATCTGTTCTACAATTGCCGGAGTCAGACCTTCTTTTACCTTATAGGCATCTTTTTCCTCGTTTCGGAAGTCGTACATGCTCCGGTCAATATCCTCTACATAGGTCTTTTCTTTCACGGTTCTTTCACCTCTTCTGCTTCTGATACGAAGCTTTCATAGCCTTCTTCATTGATTCGGTCTACCAAAGAGCCGTCGCCTGTGGCAACGATGTGACCGTTTACCATAACATGGGTGTAATCTACATGAAGAGATTCCAGAATTCTGGTACTGTGGGTGATGATCAGAAGGGCTCCGTCACGGTCCTTCTGGTATTCTTCCACACCTTTGGATACAAGACGGACAGCATCTACATCCAGACCGGAGTCTGTCTCATCCAAAATGGCGAGGTTTGGCTTTAACATCATCAGCTGAAGAATTTCTGCTTTCTTCTTTTCTCCGCCAGAGAAGCCTACATTCAGGCTGCGCTCTGCATAGGAAGGATCCATATCCAGAAATTTCAGATTTTTGTCCAGCTCTTTCTTGAAGTCCCACAGCTTGATATAGCCTCCTTTTTTCTGCTGGATCGCATTTCTGATAAAAGCAGATACGGTAAGTCCCGGCACCTCAAGAGGCTCCTGGAAGGACAAAAACATGCCGTCTTTGGCACGCTTATCTGCGCTTTCCTCTGTAACATCCTTTCCTTTAAAGAGAATGCTTCCTCCTGTAACCTGGTACTTGGGATTTCCCATAAGTACATAGCCCAGGGTAGACTTTCCAGCACCATTTGGTCCCATCAGTACATGGGTCTCTCCTTTATGGATCTGAAGATTTATATCATGAAGAATTTCTTTTTCTTCTACTCTTGCATTTAACTGTTTTATGTTAAGGATTGGTTCTGACATTGTTCTCCTCCTTTAATTCATAGTAAACCAATGGGTTTTATTTGTTTGCTATTATAAATCGGGTTTTTCAAATATGCAAGAGGGTTTGTGAAAAAATTGTTGAGAGATGCAGTTGTTGAGATTTTTTATCATTTATGGAAGGTGGAATAAGAAAATAACTGGAAATGACATGACAAAAGCTCTTGATTCTTCATCAAGAGCTTTCAGAGGTGCCACCCAGATTTGAACTGGGGATAGAGGTGTTGCAGACCTTTGCCTTACCACTTGGCTATGGCACCACATTATTTAATTATTCGCCAAAGCGAATGACTCCAAGGGGATTTGAACCCCTGTTACCGCCGTGAAAGGGCGGTGTCTTAACCGCTTGACCATGGAGCCCTATTGAATCGGGCTTCATGCTCCGATTAAACTCCCCCTGTTGGACTCGAACCAACGACACTTCGGTTAACAGCCGAATGCTCTACCGACTGAGCTAAGGAGGAATAAAGGTTTGCACCTTCAAAACTACATACATGTTACATCCTTGTTCGGAATTTGTCAAGAATCTTTTTTCAACCTTGCGATTGTTGGTCAAGCCCTCACCCGATTAGTAGCAGTCAGCTCCATGCGTTGCCGCACTTCCACCCCTGCCCTATCTACCTCGTCGTCTTCAAGGGGGTTTACTTCTTTCGAATGGGACATCTCATCTTGAGGGGGGCTTCACGCTTAGATGCCTTCAGCGTTTATCCCTTCCG
>NZ_JACOOT010000032.1:0-88548 GCF_014287535.1 Blautia segnis
CAATAAAGATATTTCCCGTTCGACTTGCATGTGTTAAGCACGCCGCCAGCGTTCATCCTGAGCCAGGATCAAACTCTCTGATAAAATGTTTGATGCACTCAAGACAACCAACTAGCTTAGTTATCTCTCGTCATTACTGTTATAAAAAGTTCATTCTTTTGAATGATGATTCGTTAAGAATTTTCGAGAATCGTATGTGTTTCACTGTTTAGTTATCAAGGTTATTCGCTGTCAGCTCTTTGCGACAGCTCATTTAGATTATCACATTTGGAAGATCTTGTCAAGAACTTTTTTCAAAAGTTTTTCGAAGTGTTTTCCAAAGGATTTCGTCACCGTCATTTTCCTTATCTGTTCAAGCGACTTGATTACTTTACCATAAGTTCAGTCGATTGTCAACAGTTAATTTGAATTTTCTGAAAACTGATTTCTTTTTCAGTATTTCAGAAGCAATTCCTTGCGACAGCTTGTTTAATATACCACTTCCGTAAGGAGAAGTCAAGCACTTTTTGTAAAAAGTTATAGTTTTTTTCGCAGATTCACTTACGAAATCAAATTGCTTTTTAACAGGTTGCATCAATTTCGTCCTTGGAAACGGTGCATTTAAGCATGGCTCTTTCTCCTGAACCGGAAAACAGTTCACAAAGCTCCTGACAGAATGCAATCAGATCATAGGAAGCATCGTTCTCCAGCCAGTCGAGTATAATCCCCATCAATGTACATTTATAATATCGTACCAGACTTTCTGTTTTATTTTCTGCAAGTGAAAGATTTTCGGTTCTGTTTTCTACGTAAGTACAGATAACATGGTATCCCATTTTGTTTAGGTACTTTAAGAAATACTCTTTTTTTGCAGAACGAAAAAGATGTAAAAGCGCCTTTTTCCTCTTTGTGCATTCTTCTGCCATGTAGATAATACAGTGTGTCAGAGAATCAAAACTCCCTCTGTTTTTAATAACCTCATCTGCCCATATTTCAACTGACCATTCTGCAAGAGATGGAATATCCTGAAAATGATAATAAAAGGTATTTCTATTCACATGGCATCGATCTACAATGTCCTGCACAGTAATTTTATTATATGTTTTTTCTTCCAAAAGCTGCCAAAAGGTAGCAACAATTGCATGTTTTGTTCGATTCATCTTTGCCCTCCTATTTTTTATATTATACAGAAAAAACCTCCTTCACACAATTGTATATCAAGCTTTTCAGAAGCCAAACCTTATAGAATAACAAGAAAAGCCTGCAATACCACCCTTTCAGGAGGTACCGCAGGCTTACTTTACGCTACGACACGATAAGCACTATGTGCTTATACTATATATTTATAATGCGGACTTGCCGCGGGTGATTCTTATTCCTCTGTTCCGTACAGAGTGATCAGCTTCTGCAGATACTCATATCTTGCCTTAGCCTCAGACTGGTTCTTAGCGAACAGTCTTGCAGCCTTCTCAGGATTCTGACGCTGTAAGGAGTTGTAACGAACCTCACCATTTAAGAATTCCTGATAATCTGTCATATCCGGTGCTTTGGAATCAAGGCTGAACTTGCTTCCTTCTGCAGCAGGATTGAAGCGGAAGTTGTGCCAGTATCCACACTTAACAGCCAGCTCTTCCTCTGTCTGAGCTTTGGACATACCCTTCTTGATACCATGGTTGATACATGGAGCGTATGCGATGATAAGTGATGGTCCCGGATAAGCCTCTGCCTCTGCAATTGCCTTAATAGCCTGGTTGAAGTCAGCTCCCATGGAGATCTGAGCAACATATACATAGCCATAGCTCATTGCGATAGAAGCCATATCTTTCTTCTTGGTCTCTTTACCGCCAGCTGCGAACTGTGCGATTGCACCTGTAGGTGTAGACTTGGAAGACTGTCCGCCTGTGTTGGAATAAACCTCTGTATCGAATACCATAACGTTGATATCACGTCCGCTTGCGAGAACATGGTCAACACCGCCGAATCCGATATCGTAAGCCCATCCGTCACCACCGAAGATCCACTGGGATTTCTTAGCGAGGAAGTCTTTCTGTGTAAGGATGTCTTTTGCCTTGTCACATCCGCATGCCTCAAGAGCTGCAACCAGTTTCTCAGTTGCTGCACCGTTGGTAGCGCCGCAAGCGAAGGTATCCAGCCATTCCTGACCAGCAGCCTTAACGTCTTCGTTATTTCCGTTAGCTACAGCATCTTCAACCTTTGCTTTCAGACCATCACGAATAGCCTTCTGAGCAAGAAGCATACCATAACCAAACTCAGCGTTATCCTCGAATAAGGAGTTGCCCCATGCAGGACCCTGGCCCTTAGCATTTACGGTATATGGTGTAGAAGGTGAGGAGTTACCCCAGATAGAGGAGCATCCTGTAGCGTTTGCAATGTACATTCTGTCACCGAACAGCTGGGTGATCAGTTTTGCGTAAGGTGTCTCACCACATCCAGCACAAGCTCCTGAGAACTCAAGAAGCGGCTGTTTGAACTGGCTTCCCTTAACAGTTGTCTCTTTGAATTTAGCGATAACATCTTCTTTAACCGGAAGAGTTACACCGTAATCAAAGTATTTCTGCTCTCCCATGTTTGCTTCAAGGTTTTCCATAGCAAGTGCCTTAGCACCCTTCTTACCTGGGCAAACGTTCGCACAGGAACCACATCCTGTACAGTCAAGAGCGGATACAGTCATAGTGAACTGATACTCTTTCATACCAGTCATTGGTAATGTCTTGATTCCCTCTGGAGCATTTGCAGCCTCATCAGCTGTAAGAGCTACCGGACGGATAACTGCGTGCGGGCAGACATAAGCACATCTGTTACACTGGATACAGTTCTCCGGATTCCATACAGGGATATTTACAGCGATACCACGTTTCTCGTATGCAGCAGCACCGGATGGTGTAGTACCGTCAACATAATCTTTGAATGCGGATACAGGCAGTGTGTTACCTTCCTGAGCATTAACCTTAGCCTGGATGTTGTTAACGAAATCAACAACTTCCTGACGTCCCTCTGTAGCGTGGGTCATGTGCAGACCTTCGTCAGCAGCATCTTTCCAGCTCTCCGGAACCTGGATCTCAACAACCTGCTTAGCACCAGCATCGATAGCTGCCCAGTTCTTCTGAACAACGTCATCACCTTTACGTCCGTATGTTGCTTTCGCAGCAGCCTTCATCAGCTCGATAGCCTGATCCTCCGGAATGATTCCGGTAAGTTTGAAGAATGCGGACTGAAGGATTGTGTTGATACGTGTTGGTCCCATGCCAGTCTCGATACCGATCTTAACACCGTCGATGGTGTAGAACTTGATACCGTGGTTAGCGATGAATGCCTTAACCTGTCCTGGAAGATGTTTCTCAAGGCCTTCCATATCCCAAGCACAGTTCAGAAGGAATGTACCGCCGTCAACTAACTCCTGTACCATGTTGTATTTATTAACATAGGAAGGATTGTGACATGCTACGAAGTTTGCTTTGTGGATCAGATAGGTAGACTTGATCGGTTTCTTACCAAAACGAAGGTGAGACATTGTAACACCACCGGACTTCTTGGAGTCATAATCAAAGTATGCCTGAGCGTACATATCTGTATTGTCACCGATGATCTTGATGGAGTTCTTGTTAGCACCTACAGTACCGTCAGCACCAAGTCCCCAGAACTTACAGTTTGTAGTTCCCTCTGGAGTAGTTACAAGCGGAGCGCCTGTCTCAAGGGAAAGGTTAGTAACATCATCCACGATACCAAGAGTGAATTTCTCTTTCTCAGTATTGTCATATACAGCTACGATCTGAGCCGGTGTTGTGTCCTTGGAACCAAGTCCGTAACGTCCGGTGAAGATCTTAACGCCGTCAAATTTGCTGTTCTTAAGTGCAGCAACAACATCAAGATACAGAGGCTCGCCCTGAGCTCCTGGCTCTTTTGTTCTGTCAAGAACTGTGATCTGTTTTACTGTCTCAGGAATAGCATCGATCAGAGCCTGTGCGCAGAATGGTCTGTAAAGACGAACTTTTACAACACCAACTTTTCTGCCGGCTGCCATTAAGTAGTCGATTGTCTCCTCGATTGTATCGTTTACAGAACCCATAGCTACGATAACGTGCTCTGCGTCTGCTGCTCCATAGTAGTTGAACAGCTTGTAATCGGTACCGATCTTAGCGTTAACTTTGTCCATGTACTCCTGTACGACTGCCGGAAGAGCATCGTAGTACGGGTTACATGCTTCTCTTGCCTGGAAGAAGATATCCGGGTTCTGAGCGGAACCTCTCTGACATGGATGGTTCGGATTCAGTGCGTGATCACGGAATGCCTGGATAGCGTCCATATCTGCCATATCTTTCAGGTCTTCATAATCCCATGTCTCGATCTTCTGGATCTCGTGGGATGTACGGAATCCATCGAAGAAGTTGATGAATGGAACTTTACCCTTGATTGCTGCAAGGTGTGCTACTGGAGTAAGGTCCATAACTTCCTGTACGGAAGACTCGCACAGCATTGCGCAGCCGGTCTGACGACAGGCCATAACGTCGGAATGATCTCCGAAAATGGAAAGTGCGTGGGAAGCAAGTGCACGAGCGGATACGTTGAATACGCCCGGAAGCTGCTCACCAGCGATCTTGTAAAGGTTCGGGATCATCAGTAACAGACCCTGGGATGCTGTATAGGTAGTAGTAAGGGCACCAGCTGCAAGAGATCCGTGTACTGCACCAGCAGCACCAGCCTCAGACTGCATCTCTGTTACCTGTACTTCCTGTCCAAAGATGTTCTTTCTTCCCTGGGTTGCCCACTCGTCTGTAGCTTCAGCCATAACAGATGAAGGGGTGATCGGGTAAATTGCAGCTACATCAGAAAAAGCGTATGATGCATGAGCGGCTGCATGGTTACCATCCATGGTTTTCATCTTTCTTGCCATAGTTTGTTTTTCCTCCTTAAAGGTATGTTGAAAATAATATCTCTAGACACATCGTGTCTAAAAGTCCATATAACATTATAGCATAATCTTCCATTGATGTCCATTTTGTTTTTTGTACATTATCACATACAAAAAACGGTCATGAGGGAAAATCTCATGGCCGCTTATGGCTTTAGCAGATATCCTGCTGCCAAAGCATTTATTCACTTCTTTTTAATTCTCCGGAGCAAAAACCTCCTGAAGATTCTTTCTTTTGAGCATTTTCCAAACACCCTGCTGAATCTCACAGAGCTCCCTGTGCATATAGCAGGGAAGGTGATCTCCCCTTCCATCTACCGGACATTCGTAACCGGATGCCATGCACTCAATGATAAACAGATCAGGGTCAATGGCACTGTACACATCGAATAATGTCAGCTCCGTCATAGATTTATTCATGGCATATCCGCCATGTACACCGCGGTATCCTTTTACAATGCCTGCTTTCTGAAGTTTCTTAAGGATCTTGTAGGCAAAGGGTGCGGTAATGGATTCCTTCTCACAGATTTCATTAACGCTAAGGCGGGTTTCCGCTGACAGTGCCCGAAGAACTCTTGCTGCATAATCGCATTCTCTCGTAATAAACATATCTGTAACCTTTCTCCTTACTGGACACGAATCATAATAAGATGTTAGGGTTAAAAAGTATTCTGGCCCTGACATCATAATAAAAAATGTATACTGTCCTTATGTGGTCTTCTTCCCCCAAAAACTTCCTAAAGTATAACAATTATTCTTACAATTTTCAACTGTTATTTAATTTTTTTAACATTTATTTCACGTTATTTTGTATTATCGTTAATTTCAAGACGTTCCTTTATTTCCTGGCAGATCTCTTTTGCGGTGCGTCCGTCGGTTTTCACTATGATGTCTGCGGCTGCTTCATATTTCGGTCTTCTGGCCTCCATCAGCTGTTCTATGTACTGGGGATTCATGTTTTTTTCCAGGAGGGGACGGTTGTGGCTGCCCTTTACCCTCTCGTAAACGGTCTGAGGGGTGGCGGTAAGAAGCACAATGGTTCCGTTCTTCTTCATTTCCTCTACGTTGCACTGGCGCATTACGGTACCGCCGCCGCAGGAAACTACAATGTTGTCCATGTGGGAGATTCTCTTCACAAGCTCTGTCTCCAGATTGCGGAAAGTTTCCTCGCCTTTTTGTGCAAAAATATCAGGAATGCTCATTCCCTGTTCCTGGACGATCTGCTCGTCCATCTCTATTTTCTGAAGGCCGCACAGCTGGTGCAGGCAGTTTAAAATGGTGCTTTTGCCGGTTCCCATAAATCCGGTCAGATAGATCTGTCTTTTCGGCATATCTTTTCCCTCTCTGTATTTCCTCGTGGAAAAGCTTCCTAGCAAAGTTTTTCCACGTAAATTTTGATATTCCAGATATTATAGCAGTGGTTTTTTTCTTTGTAAAGAGCCTTATTGGGCTGCCGTCCCCTATTTTAGCGTGTTTCTGCTACAAAACAGCGAAAAAACCAGAAATAATTGTTGCATATTTGCCAGTTTACGATAAAATGAAAATCGGCTATACTTATTATTATGTGTGTTCATTTCATAAGGATGACTTATTTAATAGGAGGATAATATGATTTCAGCAAACAATATTACTTTGCGAGTTGGAAAGAAAGCTCTTTTCGAAGATGTAAATATCAAATTTACAGAGGGGAACTGTTACGGCCTGATCGGTGCCAACGGCGCAGGAAAGTCTACTTTCCTGAAGATCCTTTCCGGCCAGCTTGAGCCGACTAAGGGTGACATCGTGATCACACCGGGACAGCGTCTCTCTTTCTTGCAGCAGGACCACTTTAAATATGATGCTTATACGGTTCTTGATACCGTTATCATGGGTAACCTTCGTCTCTACGAGATCATGAAAGAGAAGGAAGCCATCTATGCCAAAGAAGACTTCACCGATGAGGACGGAATCCGCGCCAGCGAGCTGGAGGGCGAATTTGCAGAAATGAACGGATGGGAAGCAGAGTCTGACGCTGCTACCCTTCTGAACGGTCTTGGAATTGACACGGAATTCCACTATGCGCAGATGGCTGACCTTACAGGAAGCATGAAGGTCAAGGTTCTTCTTGCACAGGCCCTTTTCGGAAATCCGGATATCCTGCTTCTTGACGAGCCCACCAACCATCTGGACCTTCCGGCTATTGAGTGGCTTGAGGAGTTCCTGATCAACTTTGACAATACCGTTATCGTAGTTTCCCATGACCGTTACTTCCTGAACAAGGTTTGTACACAGACTGCAGATATCGACTATGGCAAAATCCAGCTGTACGCAGGTAACTATGACTTCTGGTATGAGTCCAGCCAGCTGCTGATCAAGCAGATGAAGGAAGCCAACAAAAAGAAAGAGGAGAAGATCAAGGAGCTGCAGGAATTTATTTCCAGGTTCAGTGCCAACGCTTCCAAATCCAAGCAGGCAACCTCCCGTAAGAGAGCCCTTGAGAAAATCCAGCTGGATGACATGCGTCCTTCCAGCCGTAAATATCCATACATCGACTTCCGTCCTAACCGTGAGATTGGAAACGAAGTTCTTATGGTGGAGAATCTTTCCAAGACCATTGACGGCGTGAAGGTTCTGGATAACATTTCCTTTACTCTTGGCCGTGAGGATAAGGTTGCTTTCGTTGGTGCAAATGAGCAGGCCATTACCACTTTCTTTAAGATCATTACTGGCGAGATGGAGCCGGATGAAGGAAATTACAAGTGGGGAATCACAACTACTCAGGCTTATTTCCCCAAAGATAATACCAAGGAATTCGATAATGACCTTACCATTACAGACTGGCTGACCCAGTATTCTGAGATCAAGGATGCCACTTATGTGCGTGGATTCCTTGGACGTATGCTTTTCCCGGGCGAGGACGGCGTGAAGCGTGTGCGCGTGCTTTCCGGTGGTGAGAAGGTTCGCTGCCTTCTTTCCAAGATGATGATCTCCGGTGCCAATATCCTGATTCTGGATGAGCCGACCAACCATCTGGATATGGAGTCTATCACAGCACTGAACAACGGTCTGATCAAGTTCCCAGGTGTGATCCTGTTTACTTCTCATGACCACCAGTTTGTTCAGACAACTGCAAACCGTATTATGGAGATTCTGCCAAACGGTACTATGATCGATAAGATCACCACTTATGACGAGTATCTGGCTAGCGATGAGATGGCTAAGAAGCGTCATGTATTTGAGATTAATGAGGAGGATGCACAGGATAACTAAGAGATGAGATTCCTGTGAATCTGCCATATAAAAAATGGGACGGTGTACAGATTTGTACGCCGTCCTATTTTTATAAATCTTCAATTGTATGTGACAAAATCAGGATGCTCTTCTGTTTTCTCCTGTTACTTTCAGATAATCGGATGGATAATAGTATGTGATCGTACCTCTCTTGGTAATCATATCTCCAGTGTAGGCTACACCCTTGGAATTTGCAGGGATCAGGCAGGAATAATACCTGGTAGAGCCATAGGCAGATGCATAAGAGCGGTTTTTCTTCATGGTACGTTTATTATTTACATATCTTCTGAAATACATATATTTGTCCTTGAAATCATACCGCTCAAAAGCATTCTTGTTCAGATTTCTCTGCATAACCACAGTGGAATTTCCGGAAATGATCAGCGGTAAGGTTGTGATGTTGCTGCCGGTACCCTTCAGCCAAAGCTTTCTGCCTTTTGTAACCTTCTGAGATTTCAACGGGCTGTGGTTTTTCATAATGCTTTTCTTAATTTTGACATTGGATTTCCTGGAAGTCGCTACCACACGGATTTCTACAGTACCTGAATTCGCTTTCACGCATGCGATGATTCCACGGTTCGCACTGCGGTTCGCCTTAAAATAAGTGGAATTGGTGATGCTGGATTTCTTGCGGCAGTCTTTCATGGCCATAGCTTCCGTGCCATACGCATACACAATATCATATCTCGCACCGGATGTTTTCGGAATCACCTGCAGCTCATATTTACTGATCGCATTTCCACTGATGTTCTCATTTACAATATGAAGGCAGTTTCCTTTCTGAACAGTAGCTGTGAATGTCTTCCTGGCTGCCGATACTGGTATAGCGCTCATCATAGTCATCACCGCAACCGCTGCTCCAAGCAGCCATTTCTTAATTCTTTTTCCTTCTTTCATAAATCCTCCTTGCCGCCCTTCGGGCTGACTATTTACATTGACAGGTAAGAGTTGTTTTCGGACACGTCTTCGTGTCTGCCGTTTTTATTTATGGATATTCTAGCATACTCTTTCCCTGTTTTTGTAAATTGGGATTACTTGGGATTACTCTTCCCTGGCTGTAATGTTGGCTAATTTTCCACCGGTTACTTTCAGAAGATCTTCTACCGGAACTTTCAGGGTCAGTCCGATTCTTCCGCCGCTCACATAAATTTCCTGGAAATTGCCTGCGGATGCGTCAAAAACGGTAGGAAACGGCTTCTTCATTCCAATGGGGCTGCAGCCGCCTCGAACGTAGCCGGTGATCTTGGTGATATCTTTTACATGGATCATATCTACCGTCTTCTCTCCCACTGCCTTGGCTGCGGCTTTTCGGTCCACTTCTTTTTCAATGGGGACTACAAAGACATAGTATCCGCCGCTTTTGCCCTCCATCACCAGAGTTTTAAAGGACTGGTCATAGGGCGCACCTGTAATGTCCGCGCAGTGGATTCCGTCAATAAATTCATCGCACTCATAGCTAAGTGCTTCATACTTTACTTTCTGTCTGTCAAGCATTCTCATTGCATTTGTTTTCGCTTCTTTTGCCATTCTGGGTCAACCTCCTGTTGTGTATTGGCATACTAATCATAATATGGCATGAGTGTCAAAAGGTCGATTTGATGATCTTTTAACTGCCTGGGAATATTCACAAAACAAAAGCACCTCCAATTTTGTTGAAAGTGCTTTGTTTTATCAGATAGTATTTATCCTCTTATTCAATTATCAGAACTTGCCAGCCTTAGCAGCTTCCTCAACGGAAACAGCTACAGCAACAGTAGCACCAACCATCGGGTTGTTACCCATTCCGATAAGACCCATCATCTCAACGTGAGCCGGTACGGAAGAGGATCCTGCGAACTGTGCGTCAGAGTGCATACGTCCCATTGTATCTGTCATACCATAGGAAGCAGGACCTGCTGCCATGTTGTCCGGGTGAAGAGTACGTCCTGTACCGCCGCCGGAAGCAACAGAGAAGTATTTCTTACCCTGCTCGATACATTCTTTCTTGTATGTACCTGCAACCGGATGCTGGAAACGGGTTGGGTTAGTGGAGTTACCTGTAATGGAAACACCAACATTCTCATGATGCATGATAGCAACACCTTCCTGAACGTCATCTGCACCGTAGCATTTGACAGTAGCACGAAGTCCGTTGGAGTATGGCTTCTCATAAACAACATTTAATTTTGCTTCTTTGTAATCATACTTTGTCTCAACATATGTAAATCCGTTGATACGGGAAATGATCTGAGCAGCGTCTTTTCCAAGACCGTTCAGGATAACACGTAATGGTTTCTGACGTACTTTGTTAGCTTTCTCAGCGATACCGATCGCGCCCTCAGCAGCTGCGAAGGACTCATGTCCGGCTAAGAAGCAGAAGCACTCTGTCTCTTCCTCAAGAAGCATTTTACCAAGGTTACCATGTCCAAGACCTACTTTTCTGTGGTCAGCAACGGATCCTGGAATACAGAAAGCCTGAAGTCCTTCACCGATTGCAGCAGCAGCGTCAGAAGCTTTTCTGCAGCCTTTTTTGATTGCGATTGCAGCGCCTACTAAGTAAGCCCATGCAGCATTCTCAAAGCAGATCGGCTGAATCTTCTTAACCTGCTCATAAACATCAAGACCAGCGTCTTTTGTGATTTTCTCAGCTTCTTCGATGGAGCTGATTCCATAGCTGTTTAATACAGAATTGATCTGGTCAATTCTTCTCTCATATCCTTCAAATAATGCCATTTCTGTTCGTCTCCTTTCGCTTGTGGCTTACTCTTGTCTCGGGTCGATAATCTTAACAGCATCAGCTACACGGCCATACTGACCTTTTGCTTTTTCCCATGCAGTGTTAGGATCATCACCTTTTTTGATAAAGTCAGTCATTTTTCCAAGAGAAACGAACTGATATCCGATTACTTCGTTGTCTTCGTCAAGAGCGATACCTGTTACATAGCCCTCTGCCATTTCCAGATAACGAACTCCTTTTTCCTTGGTAGCGTACATTGTACCAACCTGGGAACGAAGGCCTTTTCCAAGGTCCTCAAGACCTGCACCTACAGCAAGACCGTCATCAGAGAAAGCACTCTGAGTACGTCCGTAAACGATCTGAAGGAACAGTTCTCTCATTGCTGTATTGATAGCATCACAGACAAGGTCTGTATTTAAAGCCTCAAGAATGGTTTTGCCCTGAAGAACCTCTGCTGCCATAGCTGCAGAATGTGTCATACCTGAACATCCGATTGTCTCTACAAGGGCTTCCTCGATTACACCGTTCTTAACATTTAAGGACAGCTTACAAGCACCCTGCTGAGGAGCACACCAGCCTACACCATGTGTAAAACCAGAGATATCTTCAATTTTTTTTGCATGGACCCACTGGCCTTCTTCCGGAATCGGAGCTGGCTCATGTTTTGCGCCCTTAGCTACTGGGCACATGTTTTCAACTTCCTTAGTGTAAATCATTTTAAGACTCCTTTCAGTGTTGATTACTTAATCGTTGTTAAAGACCTAACAACCTAGTGTTATTTTCTCACAAAATCCTCAATTCGTCTAGTCATATTTTGCAAAATTTACGAAAAAGTTGTCGGTACTGTTTAAAGGACTTCTATTGTGCAGTTTGCGGTTTCGTGTTAAAATATTCAAATATCTAATAAATTTCATTTACCGGAGGAACCATGACATTACAAACATCCACTTCATTTATTCCTGAAAAATACAGAATTTTAAGCGGAAGCGCCCTGAAGGTGCTGGCTATGGCGATTATGCTTATTGATCACACCGCTTCTTTTCTTCTGCGGTATTATCCGCCAGTCACCAGAGCCTGGTTTCAGATTGGAAGCACCTCCTATTCTTTGTACCGGGTGATGCGGGATGTGGGGAGGGCTGCGTTTCCCATTTTCTGTTTTCTTCTCGTTGAGGGCTTTCTTCATACCCATGACCGTTTTAAATATGGAAGAAATCTTCTGATTTTCGCATGTATTTCCGAGATCCCCTGGAATTTTGCGCAGAACGGCACATTGCTTTTTGCAGACAAGCAGAACGTATTTTTCACACTGTTCCTTGGTTATCTGGCATTCTGTCTTATCGACCGATTTAAAGAAAATCCAACCATGCAGCTTGTAAGCATGTTGGCGCTTCTGGCGGTTTCCTATTTCCTGAAGGCAGATTACGGCTACAAGGGCTATGTTTTCCTGCTGATCATGTTCTGGCTGCACCAGTATAAGCCAGCTCAGGCACTGATCGGAAGCTGCTGGCTGATCTACGAATGGAAGGCATGCTTTGCTTTTATTTCTCTGAACATGTACAATGGCAGACGTGGCTTCATAAGAGGAAAATGGGCGAAATATTTCTTCTATGCATTTTACCCTGTTCATATTGCAATATTAACAATCATACGCAAAAAGTGGTTTGGAATTTAACCGAATCAAGTAAGTCCCCTGCTGGGGTTGCGAAAAGCAATAAGCAGTGGGTGGGGACTTGCTTGTATCAGGAGGAGTGCAGCTCCTTCTGATAAACTGCGGAGCAGTTATTCGGTTATGAGCAAGTAGCGAAGCGGATTGCAAATATCCGCTTGAACGCAATCCCGACAGCCTGCCTATCAACTGCAAGCTGCCGGGATTATTATTTGTTTATCTGATTTCACTGTTTGGTTACGATCTCGTCCTTGTTTTTATAAATACTGTTGGCCGGAACGCAGCCGCGTACCGGGGAAAGCGGATAGATATTGGTGTTTCTTCCGATTACAGTTCCCGGGTTTAATACAGAACCGCAGCCAACTTCCACGTGATCTGCCAGCATTGCTCCGAATTTCTTAAGTCCGGTCTCAATCTTCTCATCACCGTCTTTTACCACAACAAGCTTCTTGTCAGATTTCACGTTGGAACAGATGGAACCAGCTCCCATATGAGATTTATAGCCAAGAACCGCATCTCCTACATAGTTGTAATGGGGTACCTGAACATTATTAAAAAGCACGACATTCTTAAGCTCTGTAGAGTTTCCCACTACGCAGCCTTCTCCCACAAGGGCATTTCCGCGAATAAATGCACAGTGACGAACCTCTGTATTTTTTCCGATAATAGCCGGTCCGTTAATAAAGGCGGTAGGTGCAACCTTTGCAGTTTTGGCAATCCAGACATTTCCTTCCACACAATCGTATTCATCCGGGTCAAGTGTCTTGCCAAGCTTCACAATAAAATCACCAATCTCAGGGAGTACTTCCCATGGATAGGTCTTTCCCTCAAAAAGCTCTCCTGCAATCGTCTGGCTCATATCCAGCATATTTGCAATTGTAAAATCTTTTAACATAATACATATCCTCCTCATTTCATTCTGGTTTTCTGTCCGGCTTTTTCGTGGGCTTCGCCACAGCAGGCTTCTCCGGCTTCTTATAAAACTGGGCTGCTGCATCAAAAAACTGGCGCAGTGCGTACTGAAAGCTGCTGTCCTCCACCTGCTTGGTGCGAAGGCGCACAAAACGCTCCAGCTTGTCCATGTACTCCTGTTCCGTAATGGATCCCTCTGCCACATAGGTAAGACCCTTTTCCCAGCTGGCTGTCAGCTCCGGATTAAGAAGCTGGCGGATGGAGCAGTTCACCACGTCATAGATCATTTCTCCCTGAAGGGTAGGTGTGATCACCTGAGTCTTCTTATTCAGGGAAAGATACTTAATGTTAAACAGCTTTTTCAGGATCTCCGCCCTGGTGGCACTGGTACCGATTCCGCTTCCCTTAATCTGGGAACGCAGATCCTCATCCTCGATCAGCTGTCCGGCATTTTCCATAGCCAAGATCATAGAACCGGAATTATAACGCTTGGGCGGGGAGGTTTCTCCCTCTTTGATACCCAGACCGTTTATGTTCAGTATATCACCCTTTTTCAGTTTCTGCAATGCAGCTAACAAAGCTTCGTCGCAGGAAACCTCCTCGCCTTCTCCCTCAGACGCTTTGCCGACATCTGCAGCCGTTTTTTTCGCAAAGGAATTGGTGGAAATCTTCAGATAACCTTCACTTAACAATACCTTGAAGGAAGAAAAGAAGGATTCATTCTGGATCTTTGTCACAAGGCTTACCTTCTGGTAAACAGCCGGTGGATAAAAAATGCTCAGAAAACGTCTCACAATGGTCTCATACACCCGCTGGGCGGTTAGGGAAAGTCCCTTCAGGGCTCCAAGCCCCTGTCCGGTGGGAATGATGGCATAGTGGTCTGTGATCTGTTTGTCATTGGTATAACGAGTCTTGGCAATGTTTTTATAAGTGCCAAGCTCTAACACGCCCTGGGCAGCCTCTCCTGCCTGGGGATAACTGCGAAGCCCGGAAATATTCTTATAAATCTCCTTGGCTACAGCTGTGGATAAAACCCTGGCGTCGGTTCTTGGGTAAGTCACCAGCTTTTTCTCGTACAGATCCTGCACAATGGAAAGGGTCTCATCCGGACTGATCTTAAACAGCTTGGAGCATACATTCTGAAGCTCCGCCAGGTTGAATAAAAGAGGCGGATTCTTATTTTCTTTCTTTCGCTCCACCTTTTCTACCGTACAGACAAGGGGCTGTCCCATACTTAATTCCTGAATCAGCCTTTCGGCATCTTCCTTTTTCTTAAAACCATTCTCTTTATATAAAACAGGGGACTGGAAATAACGGCTGCCTTCCACAGCTCTCCACTCTCCCTCAAAGCTTTCTCCCTCAAGAGCAATGCTGCTCATGACTCTGTAAAAAGGGGTTTTCACAAATGCGCGGATCTCACGTTCCCGGCGCACCACCATTCCAAGGACGCAGGTCATGACACGGCCTACGGAAATCGCCTGGTATTTTCCCCCGAGATAATTAGTTACGCTGTTTCCATAGCGTAGGGTCAGAACACGGGAAAAATTAATTCCCATAAGATAATCTTCTTTTGCCCGAAGATAAGCGGCTGCGGCAAGGTTGTCATACTCGGAGATGTCCTTTGCCTCACGGATACCTCGTAGAATTTCCTCTTCTGTCTGGGAGTCGATCCACACACGCTTCTGTGTTTTATTCTTCACTCCCGCCATCTGTGCCACCAGGCGGTAGATATATTCTCCCTCACGCCCGGAGTCTGTACACACGTAAATAGTATCAATATCAGGTCGGTTCAGAAGCCCTTTGACGATCTGGAACTGTTTTTCCACTCCAGGAATCACTTCATACTTAAAATCACGCGGCAAAAAAGGCAGGGTATCTAAACTCCACCTTTTATACTTCAGATCATATTTCTCTGGATAACTCATGGTGACCAGGTGTCCTACACACCAGGTCACCACGCAGGTATCAGATTCCATATAGCCATCCCGTCTTTGTCCGCCGGATTTCAAAGCTTTAGCAAATTCCTGAGCCACGCTGGGCTTCTCTGCTATGTATAAAGCTTTTGACATATTATTTATCTGCACTCATCTTTCTTAATGGCCATGCCAGTAAAAGGGCTCCGCCCACCATATTTCCAATGGTGACAATCAGCATGCTTTTCAGCATAAGACCTACGGAAACGCCGTCTACCAGATTCAGGCTTATTACGAAAATTCCCATGTTTGCAATGCAGTGCTCAAATCCGCTGAAAACGAATGCGGAAATGCACATTACGATCATCAGGAATTTACCTGTTTCACTTTTCAGTTTGATTCCGCAGAGCACACCAAGACATACAAAGAAATTACAAAGTACTGCCCTAAAAAACATCTGACCCATTGGAATGGTCAGCTTGTTGTTGATAAAGCCTGCGAAATAATCACCAGTGCCGGATGCTCCTGCCCATACGAAAAACAGGCCGAACAGTGCACATCCAACAAAGTTGCCAAGGTAGCTCACCAGCCATACCTTGCCTGCATCCCCCCAGGATACGCTCTTGTCATAGGCGCCAAATGCCATTACCAGGTTGTTGCCTGTGAACAGCTCTCCGCCAACTAAGCTGATCAGAAGAACTGCGATGGAAAATACCAGTGCCCCCAGGAATTTTCCCCATGCCGGATCGGATCCTGAGAATACATTTCCCGCAACGTTGCTGTAGATCACGGCTACATCAATAAAGAAGCCAGCCATTACAGCCCGAAGGAAATACTTCAGGAAACTGGTGTTCAGCAGACCGATCTTGTTTTTGGCTGCATTTGAGACTTTTTGTACATCTTCATAGTTCATGAAAAAACACCTCCGCTTTGTTTTTTCTCATTATAGCACTTTCGTATATTATTCACAATAGATAATGATAAAATTTTATCAATTAAGAGTTATTTCACAAATATCAGATGTTTTTTTTGTAAATCTGTCACTTTTCCTATGATGGCGCAGGGAAGGGACAGGGTGGAAAGTCTCTGGATTGCGGTATGGGCATCGGCAGGGTCTATGCTAAGAAGAAGGCCGCCTGAGGTCTGCGGATCAAAGACAAGGTCTTCGCGGGCTGCAAGCTCAGACAGAGCATCAGCTGTCTGTTCTCCGGATTCTTCCGGAAGGAATTCAGACAGTCTATTGTCCGGATTCTTCCATGCAAATTCACATTCCGTTCCTGCAAATTCCCGGTTGCGGTATGCACCTGCAGGAATCAGTCCCATTGATGCGTAATCAAGAGCGCCTGTCATAATCGGAAGGGCACTCAGGGAAATGGACAGGGTCCGTCCGCTTCCTTTGGCCATTTCCAAGGCATGTCCTGCAAGGCCAAAGCCCGTCACATCTGTGCAGGCGTGAATCTTCAGGTCTGCCACCTGGTCTCTGGCATATTTGTTCAGGGTTGCCATCACAGAAGCCGCATAAGCAGCTTCTTCCTGGGATGCCATCTCTCCCTTCACTGCAGTGGAGAGGATTCCGGTTCCCAGGGGCTTGGTCAGAATCAGGATGTCTCCTGTCCGGGCTCCCACATTTTTCCACATGGAGGCGGGATTTACAAAGCCAGTGACGCAAAGGCCGTATTTGGGCTCTTCGTCCTGAATGGTGTGTCCGCCAGCAAGGGTGGCACCTGCTTCCAATACTTTGTCTGCTCCGCCTCTTAAGATTTCTCCTAAGATTTCCGGGTCCAGGCAGTTTGGAAATGCCGCAATGTTCAGGGCAAGCTTGGGCTCGCCGCCCATGGCGTACACGTCGCTTAATGCGTTGGCTGCTGCGATCTGTCCGAAAGTGTAAGGATCATCCACGATCGGCGTGAAGAAATCTACCGTCTGGATCATGGCCAGCTCATCGGAAATGCGGTATACAGCAGCATCGTCGGAAGACTCGGTTCCAACAAGTAAATTTGGATCATAAAATTTCGGCAGCTTACCCAGAACCTGGGCAAGGGTCCCCGGACCAACTTTCGCCGCTCAGCCGGATGTATGAGAATACTGGGTAAGACGGATTCGCTCTCTGTCGCTCATGGATTCACCTCCCTGATTTTCAAACGTGTTATCTATTCTAACATGAATCCTCAATTACGTAAACGGTCATTTTTTAATTCAGTCGTTTATCCCGTTGAAGCCGAAAAAAAAGAAGAATGCCATCATTTCTGATCGCACTCTCCTGATTTTCTTTTCTTATATCATTCTGACAGCTTCTTATTTCGCCTGGATATATCCCTGAGCCTTCAGTGTCTCAGCGCAGAGAACAGCACCGCCAGCGGCACCTCTTACGGTATTGTGGGAAAGTCCGATAAACTTCCAGTCATATACAGTATCCTCGCGAAGTCTTCCGATAGATACGCCCATTCCATTCTCAAAGTTTACATCCTCTGTAACCTGAGGACGGTTGTCCTCCTCAAGATACTGGATAAACTGCTTCGGTGCGCTTGGAAGGTTCAATTCCTGCGGAACTCCCTTGAATTCAACAAGTGCTTTTACAAGCTGCTCCTTGGTAGGTTTCTTTCTGAATTTCACAAATGCAGCTGCTGTATGGCCGTTCAGAATCGGAACACGGACACACTGGCATGTGATAACAGGCTCTTTCGCCGGAACGATCACGCCGTCCTCAACTTTACCCCAGATACGAAGGGGTTCTTTCTCACTCTTCTCTTCCTCGCCGCCGATGTATGGAATGATGTTGTGTTCCATTTCCGGCCAGTCCTTGAATGTTTTTCCAGCTCCGGAAATTGCCTGGTATGTAGTGGCAACTACTTCATATGGCTCAAATTCCTTCCATGCGGTAAGTGCCGGTGCATAGCTCTGAATGGAGCAGTTTGGCTTTACAGCAATAAATCCGCGCTTTGTTCCAAGGCGCTCCTTCTGATGTTCAATAACCTTGAAATGCTCCGGATTGATTTCCGGGATTACCATCGGAACATCCGGTGTCCATCTGTGGGCACTGTTATTGGAAACAACAGGTGTCTCGGTCTTTGCATATGCTTCCTCAATAGCCTTGATCTCGTCCTTGGACATATCTACAGCAGAGAATACAAAGTCTACAGTTTCTGCAACCTTCTCTACTTCATTTACATTCATAACAACAAGCTTCTTAACAGCCTCCGGCATTGGGGTATCCATTTTCCATCTGCCGCCAACAGCTTCCTCATAGGTCTTACCTGCACTTCTCGGGCTTGCTGCAACAGTCACTACCTCAAACCATGGATGATTCTCTAACAGGGAAATAAATCTCTGTCCTACCATTCCGGTAGCACCTAAAATACCAACTCTAAGCTTTTCACTCATAATATGCTCTCCTCATTCTTTCCTCTGCGTACATGTGTATTTCTATGACATACTATACCATGTATGAGAAAAATGCAAGTACTTTCTTGAATTTTATTGAATTAAAGTGATAAAAAATGAAATTTATTATTTCATGCAAGCCATTTCGGCATAATAGAAATGGCTGAACTGCTGGATTTCTTAATTTTCTTCCAGGTATTTCTTATTACCAGCAATAACTTTCTCCATCACATCCGGTCCCGGTGCACCGAGGGTGATACGCTTCTCAACGCAGGTTTTCATGCTGATAGCCTCATAAATATCCTGCTCAAAGACCGGACTGATTTCCTTATATTCCTCAAGTGACAGCTCATCCAGGGAAATTCCCCTGTCAATACATTTGAGCACAAGCTGTCCTACGATTCCATGTGCATCACGGAAAGGAACACCGTGATTCACCAGATAATCTGCTGCATCTGTGGCATTGGTAAAGCCGTTCTTTGCGCTGGCTTCCATGTTTGCCTTATTAAACTGCATAGTGGATACCATTCCGGTAAACAGCGCAAGGCAGCCCTTTACTGTGTCAATGGCATCAAAGGTCAGTTCCTTGTCCTCCTGCATATCTTTGTTATATGCAAGGGGAATGCCTTTCATGGTAGTGAGAATAGACATCAGCGCACCGTAAACGCGGCCTGTTTTTCCTCTTACCAGCTCTGCAATATCCGGATTCTTCTTCTGCGGCATAATACTGCTTCCGGTGCTGTATGCATCATCAATTTCCACAAAACGATACTCATTGGAATTCCACAAAATGATTTCCTCTGAAAAACGGCTGAGGTGCATCATAATAGTAGAAAGGGCAGATAACAGCTCAATTACATAATCTCTGTCAGATACGGAATCCATACTGTTTCTGGTTGGCTCGTCAAAATCCAGAAGCCTGGCGGTATATTCTCTGTCAAGAGGATAGGTAGTTCCTGCAAGGGCACCTGCTCCAAGGGGACAGGTATTCATTCGTCTTCGGATATCAAAAAGACGTCCTCTGTCACGGCGGAACATCTCAAAGTATGCACCCACATGATGTGCCAGGGTTACCGGCTGTGCCTTCTGCAAATGGGTAAAGCCAGGCATATAAGTATGCACATTCTCTTCCATGATCTTCTGAAGAGCCTCAAGAAGTGCCTTCACCTCCTGGTCAATGGCATCAATCTCATCGCGCACATACAGCTTCATATCCAGTGCCACCTGATCATTACGGCTTCTTCCGGTGTGAAGCTTCTTACCCGGATCTCCGATTCTGTCAATGAGATTGGCCTCCACAAAGCTATGAATATCCTCGTATTCAGATGTGATTGCAAGTCTGCCTGCCTTTACATCTGCAAGGATTCCCTCAAGTCCCTCAAGGATCTTGTCTCTTTCTTCTTCTGTCAGAATGCCCTGTTTGGCAAGCATTTTTACATGTGCCTTACTGCCGCGGATATCCTGCTCATAAAATTTCTGATCAAATGAAATGGACGCATTGAAATTATAAACCAGTTTGTCGGTTTCTTTTGTGAAACGTCCGCCCCAAAGCTGTGCCATATATTTTTCCTCATTTCTTTCTAACTTTACTACATTCAAGTGCTAGTTTAACACACTTTATCTAAATTGCAAAGAGAATTTCCAGGTTTCTTCTACTTTACTGCATTTTAGAGCCACATTCGCATTTTTCCTCTTCTTCCCTTTGTCGCTGCTTTTCCATGCTCTCCCGTTTGGAAAATACACAGCCGCAGTAATTCTGCCTGTACAATCCGTATTCATGGGAAAGCTCAATAGAACGTTTATAGCCGTTTTTCTTTTTAAAATCAGAAGGCAGATGTTCCACCTTGTAAATTTGGGACAGCTCCTGTCCAATCTCATTTATTTTTCCGGCATTTTTCAAAGGACTGATAGAAAGCGTAGTTGTAAAATAATCGTAGCCTCCCTGTTCTGCCAGTCTGGCTGCCTCTTCCATACGAAGGCGGTAGCACCTAAAACACCGCTCGCCCCCTTCCGGCACATCCTCAAGCCCCTTCGCCATCTCATAGAAATCCTCTGGCTTATACTCCCCTTCCACCAGGGACACAGGATGAAGAAACTCCATCTCGCTGATCAGCCTGCGGATCTCTGCTACCCTTTTTTCGTATTCCTCTTTCGGGGAAATATTGGGATTATAAAAAAATACTGTAACAGAAAAAAACCTGGAAAGATATTCCAGGACGTAACTGCTGCAGGGTGCGCAGCAGGCGTGAAGGAAAAGTCTGGGGACTCTTCCCGCCTTCTGCTGCCCTTCAATTAATTTTTCAAGCTCTTTTTGGTAATTTACATTTGCCAATTCTCTCACCCATTCTTACAATTGTTTCGTAACCGTTCTCTGAATTCTCCACAAGATCCGCATCCAGTCTTACCTTTCCATGCTGAATCAGCAGCACAATAGTGGAACCGCCGAATTCAAAATAACCTTTTTCTTCGCCTTTTTTTACCTGGCAGGCTTCCGGATGCAGGTTGGTGATCTTTCCTACCATCATAGCTCCCACTTCCATCAGCACAAGCGTGCCGAACTGCCCCGTCTTTAACAGGCAGTACTCCCGGGTGTTCTCATGGTAAATGGGATACACCTCATTGGCAGCCGGGTTCACTGTGTGGAAAACCCCAGGAATCTCCACTGCCTGTGATTTCATTCCGTCTGCCGGATAACAGTAATGATGATAATCGTCTACAGTCAGGCGAAGGATCAGGGCATAGCCACCAAGATACCGCTCTGTCAGCTTCTTATTTCCCAGAAGCCGTTCCAGAGTGTAGGGAGTATCTTTAATAAAAAACCGGGAATCACTTCCGATCCGGCTGACTGTCACCTTGCCGTCGCAGGGACTAACCAGCACGCTTTCGTCCTCTGCAATCGGACGCTGGCCATCTTTCAGCCGTCTGGTGAAAAAATCATTATAAGAGCGGAAGCTGTCTCTGGTGCACACAGACAGATCAATGCCGTTTCGCTGTACAAATCCCGGCACCATTCCAGCAGAAAACCTGGTATTTAAAAACCAGCCGCCCAGCTTTGTCACAAAGGGCTGCACCAGGATCCGAAGACAAAGCCGACCGCCCCAGTCGTTGTAAAGGTGGCGGAGGAATTTGTCCTGCTCATTCTCTTCTATGGTAATGTTGCCTTTTCTGTCTATATACTTCATAGGTACCTCCCAAACTTCTCTGAAATCAGATAGTTTCTGATCCTGATGCTGAAAATCTTACAGCAAATGGAACATCATGGACAGCGCAAGTGCCACCAGGGCAACCAGGAGAATCACCATAGGATTCTGAGGCTTCTTCACTTTAATGTCACTGATAAAAAGTACGCCGACCACAACCACTGCCACATGGATCACCAGAAGGAAGTTCGCTCCGCAGCCCTTCCGCAGAAGATAAATAAAGGGAAGGATAATCGCCATAGAGGTGATAGGCAGTCCCTGGTAATACTGACGCAGCTCAGAAGTCTCATTCTGGCGCTTCTCTTCCATTACATTAAAGTAGCCAAGACGAATCACGGATGCCACACAGTACAGACACAAAATGATGATTCCAGGAATGCGGTCCATTCCCAGACAGTAGCAGATCAATGCCGGAAATACGCCAAAACATACCACATCGCACAGGGAGTCGATCTGAATTCCGAATTTCTTCTCATCCTCTGTACGGTCCTTCTTGGTCCGCGCGATCTTCCCGTCAAACATATCACAAAGTCCGGACAGTGCCAGACACAAAATTGCAACCTTAAAATCCCCGGCCAGTGCCCTTGTCATGCCAAATACTGAAATTACCAGGCTTATGTAAGTAAGCACCACCGTATAATCATAAAATCCAAGCATATCCTGTTTCTCCTTCTTCAAACGTTCTTCTTCCTTCATAGCAGCAAATCATATCCTTATTTTCTATTTCTGTCTTCCTATGGTCATGTGGGCCACGCAGGTCATCACTGCACTGATCAACATCTGCCCGTAATAGGAAATTCCGCGGCTCAGCAGCATGGACGGCAGCATCAGGCTTCCAAACACGGGAACAAACATCACCATATACAAGGTCTCGCTGATTCCCATGCCTCCCGGCAGAGGAAGCATATCCACAGACACAGAGATCACGGCTTGCAAAATGGTAATCGTCAGGATTCCATAAGAATGAAGTCCCAGGGCACGGTATACCCAGTAGGTCACAGTAAACAAAATGCATCTCTGGACAAAGGTGATCAGAAACACATTCAGGATCACTCTTTTGTGGCTGGCCCAGAATGCTGCAGTCTCGTGGTACTGATCCATGGAAGCCTCCAGCTTCTCAAGTCTGCTCTTCCTTGGCTTCAGAATCCGGATGTGCTCGATAAGCTTCAGCCCCGTTACCATGATCCATTTGGCAAGCCCGGGAGCAAACACCAGTATCATCATAAAAGTGACGCAAAATACATTCAGGCCTACCCCAAGGTAGAACACCCACATGTAATCTCCCAGATAACCACGAAGAAATCCTCCGCCAAACAGGCAGATCACAAGGCCGATCACAACCAGCACCGCCTTGTAGGTGATGGTGACGATCATCAGCACCAGGGTGGTAACCGGAATGGGCAGCTTATCCTTCTTCATATAAAAAATCTGCATAGGCTGTCCGCCGGAGGCAGACGGTGTGATGCAGCTGAAGAAAAATCCTACAAAGGAATACAGTGCACAGTGTCCCATTTTCACACTGGTGCCAAGGGTTCTCATCATATAAAAGATGATCACCGATTCTCCCAGTATAAAAAGCACCACGCACACAATGCTAAGAAGCAGATATCTTGCATCTGCTTCCCTGGCTGTACTGATAATGTCCCCGATATCCTTACCGCGAAATACCAGATACATGGTAAGTCCGAAAACCACAACCAGAAATAAAAGGTTAAAAACCGTTTGCTTCTTACTCATAATATTTTTCTTTCCTGAAATCAAATTATTTCGCTTCACGGGAACCGCGAACTCCGCTTCGCTGCGTTTGCGTAGCGTAATATATTCGTGCTATGCCCGAATATATTACTTCATTATATCATACCCACCACCAAAAGCATATCATAAATTATAGAAAAATGGAGGTTTCGATATGAATCCGCTTCTGGAAGTAAAGGATGTCAGCCTTTCTTACCATAGTCTTTCCGGGGAGACCGCTGCCCTTTCTCATATATCCTTTGATCTGATGCCCCAGGAGTTCCTGGCAATTGTAGGGCCCTCCGGGTGCGGCAAATCCACTTTGCTGAATCTGATCTGCGGACTGCTCCGCGCGGAGCAGGGAACCATTCTTATGGATGGAAAGCCTCTCACAGGCGGCAGCTCCCGCATTGGCTATATGCTGCAAAAAGACCATCTCTTAGAGTGGCGCAGCGTCTATCGCAATGTTCTCCTTGGACTGGAAATACGGGGGGAGCTTACAAAGGAAAAGCTCTCCTATGTAGATGAACTGCTGAAGCTTTATGAACTGGATAAGTTCCGGAACAGCCGTCCAAGCCAGCTCTCTGGCGGCATGCGTCAGCGTGCGGCACTGATCCGTACCCTGGCGTTAAAGCCGGATCTTCTGCTCCTTGATGAGCCCTTCTCGGCACTTGACTACCAGACACGGCTGAATGTAAGTGATGACATTGGAAAAATCCTAAAAAAGCAAAAGAAGCCGGCAATTCTGGTTACTCATGATATTTCCGAAGCCATCAGCATGGCAGACCGGGTACTGATCCTTTCCCGGCGTCCTGCCTCTGTGGTAAAAATCGTTCCCATAGATCTGGATATGGAAGAGCGCACGCCTCTTGCATCAAGAAATGCGCCTGCTTTCAAATCCTATTTTACCTTAATCTGGAAGGAGCTGAATCAGAATGCATGAGCCCTCCCACGCACAAAAAGCATATCTTGCGCGGCAGAAAAGGGACCGTTGTCTTGTTGTTGGTGCAAGGCTTCTGGTCTTTCTTATTTTCCTGGCACAGTGGGAGATCTTCTCACGGCTTGGCTGGATCGATTCCTTTATTTTCAGCAGCCCCTCCATGATCTTCCAGACCTTTGTGAAAATGGCACAGGACCAGTCTCTTTTTGTCCACATTGGCGCTACCTTAAAGGAAACCCTTCTTAGCTTCGCCTTTGTAGTTCTGGCAGGGCTTGGAATCTCCGTTTTACTGTGGAGCTGTCCCCGTCTTGCAAAGGTGCTGGAGCCGTACCTGGTGGTCCTGAACAGCCTGCCAAAGTCCGCCCTGGCGCCTCTTCTCATTGTATGGCTGGGTGCCAGACAGCGCACCATCATTGTGGCCGGAATGTCCGTGGCCATCTTCGGCTGCATCCTGAACCTGTACACAGGCTTCGGGGAAGTGAACCCGGAAAAGCGGAAGCTGATCCGCACTCTCGGCGGGGGCAAAAAGGAGGAGCTTCTGAAAATCGTTCTTCCTTCCTGCATCCCTCTGATCCTTGCAAATATGAAGGTGAACATCGGCCTTTGCCTGGTGGGCGTAATCATCGGGGAATTCATCGGCGCCAGACAGGGACTTGGGTACCTGATCATATATGGCAGTCAGACATTCCAGCAGGTATGCATTCTGAAGCTTTTTCGTATTCTATTTTACACATTTCATCTTTCAAGCTGTTATTTCCAGTTACAGCTGTGTTCTCTTTTCTTTCCACTTCTTATAACGAATCGTTTTCCAATTTTCCTTCAAAAAAGAAAATATTTTTTTCAAAAACAGGGTGTTCTTTTTTTACCCTTCCAGGCAGTCAAACGCGATTCTTTCATCTCCTCTTTCCAGGTGAATGATTCCGCATTCCTGAAAGCCAAATTTCTTCAAAGCCCCCTGCATAGGCTTGTTGTCCCTGTGGGTGTCGATGCGCAGATAGCCGCTTCTTTCCATTCCAAAAGTAAAGGCGGCACGGGTGACGCCCTTGGTCTCTCCATCAGATGCTACTCTGTGGATTACGCCGTAGGGCTTCTTGCTGCTGTGCCATGCACCGTTTTCAATCACGCGGTAAGTTGGATCCTCTCCCATAAAAAATACGAAGGTGCCCACGATTTTGCCTTTTTCCTCGCACACGTAGGAAATCCCCTGTTTTACATCATTTTCTACCGTAGAGACCTCCGGGTAGCGGTCCTCCCACTGGTTGGGGTTTCCGTTGTTTTTCATAAATTCTCTGGCGATTTTATATAAATTCAGAATCTGGGGCAGATCCTGGGAAGTGGATTTTCTTATGTTCATTGTTTTATATCCTTTCTTGTTGATCCGACTTTTTGTTTCCTATCTTCGGAAAAATAGTACGCCGTCTGGCGCTTAATCTGTAGTATAGCATATTCTGCAAAGCTCACACAAGAATATTGTCTGTCCCAGTTTTCCTTTTTGGAGAACTTCCAGCCTTTCCGGGAATACCGTGATTTTTTCTACAGTTTCCAGCATGCCAAAAACACAGGCTTTTGAAATGCACTGATTTTGCAGGAGAAACTGACGGATCGTTTCCAAGCGTTCTTCCGGCGTGGGGAAAGATCTGTGAGAGTTTTCCTTTGGAATATTCCGTATGTTTTGTTCCTGTATTTTACTTTGCAGGTCAAGCTGTTTTTCTTTGTAAAGGGATTCGTCAATGAGACCTTCTAAATATTTTTCCAGGAGAAGGGACTGCTGCTGGCGGAGCTTTTGATGGTATTGCTGGGAGTGTGCCTGTTCTTTTTGCCGGGTTTCCTGCAGGCATTCTTTTAGAAGCTTTAGAAAGATTTTTGCCAGTAACTCTTCTGCTTCACAGCAACTGCTGTTAGTAAAAATAGAATTCGCCAGAAAAGAAAACAGACCGTTTTCTTCCAGATGAATATTATCACAGCCGCCTTCTTTTCCGGGTTTGGTTCTGCCTTGTTCCAGGTAGGTACGGCATTTCCACTGACAGATTTGGTCATGCTTTCGCTTTCTGGTAGTGCGGTAAAAAGGAGCGCCGCACAGACCGCAGACCAACTTGCCACTTAATATATGTTTTCCAGGGTTAATGCCTACTGTTTTTTTTCCTGCCCGTTTATCGATTTCCCGATTTGCTCTCTCCCACAACTCCTTGGAAACAATGGCGGGAATCCGGTTTTCGTAGACATATTGGTCCTCATTTGGATTTTTCACCATCTGTTTGGTGTCGAAATCAAAGTGCCTGCGGTTCATCACCACTGTCCCTTTATTGATGGGATTGCGGATCATCCGGCGGATGTCGGAGTCGGAAAAACAGGTTCCGTTTCGTTTTCGAATTCCTTTTTCCCGGAGGAGCCGGGCGATGGTCCTGCTGCCGTAGCCCGCGGCACACAGCTCATACATCTGGCGTTTCACCTGCGCTTCCTCTTCGATGATTTCGAAACTTTTATCTGGCAGTTTCCGGTAGCCGTAAGTGTTGGAAGTGAGCATCAGGGCATTCCCCGTCTGCTGGCGGTGCTTATGGGCATTGTTTATTTTGCGGCTTAGCTCCCGGCTGTACTCCTCTGCCAGAATGGCCTTGATCCCTGTGATCAGACTGTCATCTGCCGTGTAAAACCGCTGTTCCAGGTACAGATACAGCTTTTTCCTACAGGATACCAGCCGGTCGATAAAAATGTACCAGTCTTTTGTGTTGCGCATGAGACGGTCCTGGGATTTGATCACCACCACGTCAAACCGTTTTCCAAGAAGATCCTCAAAAAGCCGCTGGTACTGTTCCCGTCCCCGAACGCTGGTGCCGGATCTGCTTTCAATGTATTCGTCTGCCAGAAACCAGTTCAGGCGGCGGACGCATTCTCTTGCCTCCGCCGCCTGTCTTACCAAGGCGTCCCTCTGGCACTCTTCCTCCGTGCTGCATCTGCAGTAGATTACGGCGCGGATCATAAAAAAGTGCCTTCGTATTTATTTATTTTTTCTTTCAGGGCTATTTTCTCAAGAGGAGATATCAAATTCTCGTCCTCTAAAATGTCCGCAAGATATTCCAGAATTTTCCTCTTGGAAAAAACGGCAGACCTTTCTTCATCACAAACATTTTTCCCATTTCCTTCACTTCTGTTTTCACACGGAAGCATAGCACATTTCTCCTCTGGCTGACAGCAGATTCAGGGAATCCGTCTCCTGTTCCCTGATTCGCTTTTTGTCATTATATGCAGGCCGCTTAACCAAATAGCACTCCCATATTTGCATCAACTACTGCCGCCGGCTCAGTTGCAACATATATGGACTGTCGTCTCCAGGCAAATTATTTGCTTGGCGGCGTATCGATCATGTGCCATTCCCACTCCGGGTCGATGACTGCATCCGCACTTTCCAGAACTGCACAGTCTTTATCGCATCCGTCCACCGCGCAGGAACAGGCCATGCCAGCCTTCTCAAAATGTCCTGGTTCTCCCTCGTAGCGCACACACCACAGTCCCCGGTAATGCATCCGCTTGCAAAGACCGTATTCATACTCGTATTTTACTGTTTTTTCTCCCATATTCTATGTGTCTCCTTCTACTTTAGTCCGTCCCACAAAATGTTCTTTCCATTCTTATATTTGCAATTCATTGCCAGTCGTACCTGGGGTCTGTCAGTCATAGGATCTTCGATTCCTACAGACAGGCGGTAACCTTCCCTCAGAAGATTTGTCACCTTTTCTGTGGCGAACAAGATGGCTGTCTTCACCTGTTCTCCGGGCAAAATCTGTGACAGCGTAATGTCTGCCTGTGGATTCTCCACAATTTTGCCTTCTGGATTTTCCAGATACAGATACACCTTCCAGTCTCCATAAAAAGGAGCCACCCCGTCATTTTCCCAGGTCAGTTCCAGAAGGTTTCTTTTCCATCTGGCTTTCGAAATCCAGAGCCGGTATCCCATGTTTCCCAGAAGCTGGTCGTAACCCTCTTTATAAGTCTTATCTGCAATATTCGGTCCCAGAAATGTAGTGTGGGACGAACGAATCAGCTCCATTGTCTCCTCAAGATCTATCTGCAGCATTTTTTCCATAGACAGGGCACTGGTCAGTTCCCCTCCGGAAGGTGCCTTTTTCCAGAAATCCAGCATAGCACACAGAGCGTTTTCCTCCATGGTCTGGCTGTAGGTGCCGCCCTCCCGGATCCACTGAAGCCACTCCTCGGTATCCTCTTTTTTCCCGGCAACGTCATTATACAGGCCCATACTGCACGCTTCTGCAATGGCAAAGGGCCTTCTCATAAGGAAAAATGCTTCTGGAAAAGCTTCCAGCCAGGGCGTTACATACTGGTTTCTCACCGACTCCTTTGGCATCCGTCTGATGCCCTGTCCATAGTTCACATGCCACTCACCCCAGTGTCCCAGGCTTCCAAGCTCAACAAAGGCAATGAGTCCGTCTTTGCCCAGATGCTCTCCCATCGCCTGTACCGCAAGGCTGTGATACCGAATCAGAAGTTCATTGTTATAGTCCGGGGCAAAGCCTTTTCCGTAAGCACCCTCATACCAGGTTCCGTCTCCCCCGGTCTTTTCGTACAGCCACTTGGGAATGTCCATATGAGGCTTGTCCCCTGGAAGATCACAGACAAAGCGCAGCACCAGATGCCTGCCCTCGCTTCGCCATCTTGCCAGCTGGTTTTCCCTCTCGATGGTTTCCCAATCAAAAACGCCTTCCTCTGGCTCAAGCTTTGCCCAGGTAATGTCCATATAGAGAAGGGAAATATCCTGGCTGATTTCCAGGTTCCACGCACCGGGCGCATATCCCATAAGAGGATTGCCGAACGCTTCCTCTGATTTTTTAAATTGTTTTATGTTTTTCCTTCCAAACTGCCACATAGTTTCTCCTGCTGCCAGAGCGTTTCTGCACTTTTTTTCCTGTCAGAATGTGCAGTCACTGCTTCAAGCTTACCTGGGTTCTCATGTCCATTGTGATCCTTTGCATCATTGCCATGCTTCTCTACGGCATCCTGGCTTTTATTGAAAAATACTATCAGAAAAAGCTGTAAAAAGCACTGCTTTTCTTTCTGAATGTAATAAGGCAGGGAATGTGCTTTCATGGAACATTCTCTGCCTTCTATACAACTTAGATTATAGTTTCTGCTGCATCCAAACTCGCCATGGATGCAAAACCGTTAACTTTCCTTCCTGACGATGCCGCACATATTCCTTTCCTCAATCCGCCATCTCAGCCAGTGCGCTGATCCAGGTTACTGCGTTTTCTGTGTGTTCGGAGTTTACCAGGATGCTGATCTTGATTGGTTCGTATGCTAC
This sequence comes from Blautia segnis, assembly GCF_014287535.1. NCBI lineage: Bacteria > Bacillati > Bacillota > Clostridia > Lachnospirales > Lachnospiraceae > Blautia > Blautia segnis. The sequence goes on from NZ_JACOOT010000032.1 coordinate 29,956, forward strand.
CTCAAGCTCAGATGCCAGTTCCTGGGAGGTAATGGAAATGCTGTAGGGATCTTCCGGGTCACCTAACTTCTCGAAAACATCTTCCGGAAGAAGATCTCTTAAATTGGCGAAATACTCTTCCTTGTTCTCAAAGCTGTCGATATAGATCTCGGAACCTACCAGCACATCTATGGCCCTTGCCGCCACCTTGGTGGTAAAGGACATCTGGCTGTAGGACTCCAGGGCTGCCCCGTCTCCTTCTGTGCGAAGGCTCTCATCTACTGTAACGATCTGGTAAGGGTCATCCTGGATTCCCAGAATATTTTCAACCGCTTCCTCTGCACCGGCCTGTTTCATGCCATAGGAATCAATGACCATCATCGTAAGGGCAGTTTCAATCTGGGCATTGTCATAAATATCCTTCGCCGCAAAAATAAGTACGATCACGCCTACGATGGCTGCCATCTGCGGCTTATAATAAGCCCAGATATAGCCAAGCTTGGCGCCAAGGCCCATGCCTGCCAGCTTCTCTTTTTCTAACTGGCGCTTCTCCTTTTTCGTCAGATCAGATTCGTGTTTGTTGTGGATATCATTCTCATCGATCTGCTTTGGTTCTTCCTGATTCTCATCCTTTAATTCGATTCTCATTTGTTCTCCTGCGTTCTGTGATCTTAATGTTACTATTCTAACACCATTTTAAAGTTTTGAACAGTCTCACATGAGAAATCACAGTTCTTTCACACTTTTTCACAAAACGGGCATGTCGCCTGCCGGCATCACTTCTCATGCCCGCAGCCAGCTTGTATCCAGTCTTGCCAGCAGCCTTGCGTTGTGGTACGCCATGCGAAGGGTCAGGCATGTCCTGCCAAGATATTTGGTACCGTCCGGAGTTTTCATGCAGGCGAGGGCAAGGTCCGGGACGCCGGGATTTTGCAGGCAGATGGGAATCAGGAGCTGGATGGAATGATTATAATACTGAGGGATTGCCGCCTTGTAGTCCGACTCCAAGATTCGCCTTGTCTGCTGCAGCGCCCCGTCAAAAAGCTGCACCCGCATGCCGCTTTCCCGCACAGCCGCAGGCAGGCGCTGCACATTTTCCTCATCATCAAAAATATGCTCATACTGGGGCACCACAGGCAGCTTGGTGTCGAACACCAGATCCGAAGGATTTTCCACGTAGCTGGCACGCGGAGGCAGGTCCTTTATTTTGATTTTCAAAAGCGAATAGTCCGTGTAGAATCCTTCCAGAAACCATTTCTGTCTGTCCGGCACAACATTGGGAACAAAGTAAGCATAAATAGGCTGATAATACTGATTAAAGAGTCCTGTATGAAAAAGGGCGTATTCTTTTTCCTCTGTCACCTTGCCCTCCTCATACAGTCTGCGAAAGGTGTTTTCCAGATACCCTTTCAGGATCCCGTTGTCCCCGGAGTCTCCGAAACTCCACTTTTCCGGGGCGATCCTGGCCAGGTTCTGAATCTGACGGTTATAATTTCCGCAGTAGGTGAAATCGAATAGATTCATATTGACCTCCTGTCCGTTTTTCTTCTCTTCTTTACATTTTATTGTGGAAAATAGCTGGCAGAACTGCCAGTTTCAGGAAAAGGTCCCGCATTTGCGGCCTTGGATAAAGGGTAGCATATTCGGTGGAAAAGCTCAAGAAAAAACGTTCGACTCATTGTGACAACATAAGCCGACAACACTCATAATCGTGCAAAATCAGCGAAAAAGACGGCATTAGACTGCATACGGTTGTCTGCAGCTATCCTTCCCCCTTGCGCATCGAACTTATATTTCTTATAATACTGCTATAGAAAAAGGGTCGGGCAGCTTTCCCGGCCCGGGAGGTATCCTTTGAAAAAAGACGGCTACTATTCTTCCGGTCAGTTCGCGCGGATGGCAGGGGTGACCCTTCGCACCATCCGGTACTATGACCAGCACGACATTCTCAAACCATCCCTTGTCACAGAGGCAGGGGCAAGATTTTATACAGACGGGGATTTTGCAAGGCTGCAGCAGATCCTGCTTCTGAAGTACCTTGGCTTTTCCCTGGAGGATATCCAGGAAATGACCATCGAAGACCCGGACAGCCATTTTATGCTGAATGCCTTAAATATCCAGCTGAAACTGGTCCAGGACCGGATCGAGCAGATGCAGCTGGTGGAAAAAACCTTAAAGGACACGGCACAGGCCATTTCCGAGGAACACACCGTGGACTGGAGCCGCATGCTGGACCTGATCCACCTGACCGTCATGGAAAAAAGCCTGAAAAACCAGTATCAGAATGCATCCAACATCTCCTCCCGGATCAACCTGCACAGCCTTTATTCCGTAAATAAGGAAGGCTGGTTTCCCTGGATCTTTACCCGTTGCCAGATTCAGCCGGGCATGCGCATTCTGGAGCTTGGCTGTGGAGACGGCGCCCTTTGGACCCAGAATCTTTCCCGGCTTCCAAAAGATGTGCACATTACTTTGTCGGATATTTCAGAAGGCATGCTCCGTGATGCCAGACGTGCCATCGGAGGAAAAGATCCCCGCTTTTCCTTCAAGGCATTTGACTGCCACAATATTCCATCCAAGCTTGGCACCTTTGATCTGGTGATCGCCAACCATGTGCTTTTCTACTGTGAGGATGTGGGAAAAGTGTGCCAAGGCGTCAGCAAAATCCTAAATCCAGGGGGAAGGTTCCTTTGCAGCACCTACGGCTCCGGCCACATGCGGGAAGTCAGCCTGCTGGTCCAGTCCTTTGACGAGCGCATTGTCCTTTCCGCGGACAGCTTGTACGAGCGCTTCGGCCGGGAAAACGGCGCAGATATCCTTTCCCCGTATTTCGGAAAAATCACCTGGCAGTCCTATGAGGATGAGCTGATCGTCACAGATGCGGAGCCTTTGATTTCCTATATTCTGTCCTGCCACGGCAACCAGAACCAGTATCTGCCCGACCGCTACAAGGATTTTCGCGCCCATGTGAAGAAAAAAACCGAGCATGGCTTCCACATTACCAAAGACGCAGGGGTGTTTCTTTGTGAAAAAGTAACAAATTTGAAATAATTGTAAAAAAGCCCTTGAAGGTAACGTAAGGTCACCTTTTATAATGTAGTTACACAGCAAGGGTCAGGATCTGCGTAAATTTTGTCCTGACTGTAGAAATCATGCAAAGGAGAATGTTTTATGAAGGGAATTATTTTAGCCGGAGGATCCGGTACCAGACTTTACCCGTTAACCATGGTTACTTCCAAGCAGCTTCTTCCAATTTATGATAAACCAATGATCTACTATCCAATGTCCGTTCTCATGAACGCAGGGATCCGTGACATCCTGATCATTTCCACACCGCAGGATACCCCTCGTTTTGAGGAGCTTCTTGGCGATGGTCACCAGTTCGGCGTTCATCTTACCTATGCGGTACAGCCAAGCCCGGACGGACTTGCACAGGCATTTATCATCGGCGAAGATTTCATCGGGGATGACTCTGTTGCCATGGTTCTTGGCGACAATATTTTCGCAGGACACGGCCTGAAAAAACGTCTGAAAGCAGCGGTTGAGAATGCAAGCACAGGCAGAGGCGCTACTGTATTTGGCTACTATGTAGACGATCCGGAGCGTTTCGGTATTGTGGAATTCGACCAGAACGGCAAGGCCGTTTCCATTGAAGAGAAACCGGCTCATCCAAAGAGCAACTACTGCGTAACCGGACTTTACTTCTACGACAACAAGGTAGTAGAATATGCAAAGAACTTAAAGCCAAGCGCAAGAGGCGAGCTTGAGATCACAGACCTGAACCGCATTTACCTGGAAAAAGGCCAGTTAAATGTAGAACTTCTTGGTCAGGGCTTCACCTGGCTGGATACTGGTACACACGAGAGCCTTGTAGATGCTACCAACTTTGTAAAAACCGTAGAGACTCACCAGCATCGTAAAATCGCATGCCTGGAGGAAATCGCTTATTTAAACGGATGGATTTCCAAAGAAGAGGTTATGGAAGTTTACAATATTCTCAAGAAAAACCAGTACGGCCAGTACTTAAAGGACGTTCTTGACGGCAAGTACATGGATGTACTTCACTAAGCACCTCAAATTAGGGGCAAAATATCTTTTGCTCCTAACTTTATAATGACACGAAAAGGAGAATTCACAATGAACATTATCGTTACCGGCGGCGCCGGATTCATCGGAAGCAACTTTATTTTCCACATGTTAAAAAAATACCCGGACTACCGCATCATCTGCCTGGACTGCCTGACCTATGCAGGCAACCTTTCCACTTTAGCTCCGGTTATGGACAACCCCAATTTCCGTTTTGTAAAAGAGAGCATCACAGACCGTGAGGCCGTTTACAAGCTTTTTGAGGAAGAGCATCCGGATATGGTTGTAAACTTCGCAGCAGAAAGCCATGTTGACCGTTCCATCGAAAACCCGGAGGTTTTCCTGAACACCAACATTATCGGTACCGCAGTGCTGATGGACGCATGCCGCAAATACGGCATCAAACGTTATCATCAGGTTTCCACTGACGAGGTTTACGGTGACCTGCCTCTTGACAGACCGGACCTGTTCTTCACAGAGGAGACCCCGATCCATACAAGCAGCCCGTACAGCTCCTCCAAGGCATCCGCTGACCTTCTGGTACTTGCTTACCACAGAACCTACGGCCTGCCGGTTTCCATCAGCCGCTGCTCCAACAACTACGGACCATATCATTTCCCGGAAAAACTGATTCCGCTTATGATCGCAAACGCATTAAATGACAAACCTCTTCCAGTTTACGGAAAAGGTGAGAATGTCCGCGACTGGCTGTATGTTGAGGACCACTGCCGTGCCATCGACCTGATCATCCACAAGGGCCGTGTCGGTGAGGTTTACAACGTAGGCGGACACAACGAGATGAAAAACATCGACATTGTCAAGATCATCTGCAAGGAGCTTGGCAAACCGGAAAGCCTGATCACTTACGTAACAGACCGTAAAGGACATGACATGCGCTACGCCATCGACCCGACCAAGATCCACAACGAGCTTGGCTGGCTGCCGGAGACCAAATTCGCTGACGGCATCAAAAAGACCATCCAGTGGTACCTGGACAACAAGGAGTGGTGGGAGACCATTATTTCCGGCGAATATCAGAATTACTACGAAAAAATGTACGGCAACCGCTAAGGAGGGCTGACAGATATGAAACTGTTTGTAACAGGTGTGGCAGGTCAGCTTGGCCACGATGTAATGAACGAGCTTGATAAGCGCGGATACGAAGGGGTAGGCTCTGACCTTGCCCCCCAGTACAGCGGAATCCAGGATGGATCTGCTGTTACCAGAATGCCTTACGTTTCCGTGGATATTACAGATGCAGCTGCTGTAGAAAAAGCCATCACAGAGGCTGGCGTGGACGGCGTGGTCCACTGCGCGGCATGGACAGCTGTAGATGCAGCTGAGGATGAGGACAAGCAGGAAATCGTCCGCCGCGTCAACGTTCTTGGCACAGAGAACATTGCAAAGGTCTGCAAAAAGCTTGGCATCAAAATGATGTATCTTTCCACAGACTATGTGTTTGACGGTCAGGGCACCACTCCGTGGGAGCCGGACTGCAAGGCATACAAGCCTCTGAATGTTTACGGTCAGACCAAGCTGGATGGCGAGCTTGCCGTTTATCACAATGTTGATAAATTCTTCATCATCCGTATTGCATGGGTATTCGGCAAAAATGGCAAAAACTTTATCAAAACCATGTTAAACGTGGCAAAAACTCACGATACCTTAAAGGTTGTCAACGACCAGATCGGTACCCCTACTTATACCTATGATCTCGCCCGTCTCATGGTGGACATGATCCAGACAGACAAATACGGCTATTATCACGCAACTAACGAGGGCGGTTACATCAGCTGGTATGATTTCACAAAAGAAATCTTCCGTCAGGCTGTAGAGCTTGGACATACAGAGTATGCAGAAGACAAAGTTACAGTTCTTCCGGTAACCACTGCAGAGTACGGCATTTCCAAGGCTGCACGCCCATTTAACAGCCGCCTGGATAAGAAAAAGCTGGTGGAAAACGGATTCACTCCTCTTCCAAACTGGCAGGATGCACTTTCCAGATATTTGAAGGAGATTGAGTTCTAAAGCACAGCGGAGCCGCGACAGTTCACACTTGCTTGATATACGAAACTCAAAATAATAAAGAAAGCAGCCAGTTCTTTCAGGTTCTGAACACAGAACTTATATATTAAAAGAATTGGCTGCTTTTTTATCTGCATTTTCGTCAGCATCAGAAGCCGCGAAACCGTCTTTTATTTTCTTGTTTTTCTCTGGTACGGACTGGCGCTGTTTTTCTTCTTTTTCTTTTTGTTTTCGCCGTAGTAGTCCTCTAAGTACTCTTCAATTACCTCGTCCTCATCCACCGAATATTCATCCAGAATCTCTTCCATAGCATCCGGGTCATCCTCCGGAAGCTCATCATTTTCCAGATCAAAACCGTTCACTCCATAGTCCAGATCATCCTCCTGGTCATATTCCTCGTAGGTGTCCCGGCGCTTTCTTCCTGACTGGCGAACTTTCCTTGGTGCTTCGTCCTCTTCCTGGAAATCGGTGTCCGGTTCTTCTTCGTATACTGCAGGTCTTCTCTTTTGGAAAGTTCTTCTGGAATTCTCAGCTTCTCCCTCGTCCTCATCCTCGTATTTCAGCCTGTTGATTGCAAACTGAATCAGCATTCCCACCAGGGCAAAGCCGATGGAAAAGATGATTCCAAAAGGAATTTCCTCCATATTTGTCAGCTTGGCAGTGGCAAAGCCGCTTAAAATTCCGCCGAGGATACTGGTTCCCACAATGATCACTTCCCGCTCATAGCGAAGGGCAAGAAAACCAAGCCCCACACCGGTCAGCAGGCACAGGAAAAAGGTAAAGGATGTGGTAGGATGGATCAGGTAAATGGTTACTGTCAGCCCAATTCCGGCACCGATGATAAAAATACCAGCCTTAAAGATGGCAAAGGATATTACCGCAAGGACTACGCCTGCGATCAGCATAACCACCACATAAATGGTTTTGTCGCTGGCTCCCGCCTCATATACGCCAAAGAAGCCTGCCCCGGCACCCATCAGAAAGCCGAAGATCATCATCCAGAACCGCAAAAGCCGATAGCCCAGAATACAGTTGACCAGTCCAAATACAAGCACGATTCCAAAGAACGCCATTGCCAGCGTTCCCGCCGCCTGCATGTCATGGATTCTGGCGGCAATATTTAAAACATTTTTCAGAATATCTGTCATAAGTAACGCCTCCTCCCACAATTGATTCTATGATGTTAGGGGCAAAAGGTCTTTTGCCCCTAACTTGATATCCACGAATTGCTCCGCTGCAAAGCAGCTTCCGCAATCCTCATTATATACTATTTTTTTCAAAACACTGTAATCAGAACATGTAATAAATGGTTTTCATATTTTCCAGAATGCCATAGTGATATTCCACCTGATTCATTCCATATAGGGTCATATAATATCTGGCAGTTTCCTGAATGGAGTCCCCGTTGATCCACTCTGCCTTGGCCGCATCAAAAGCTTCCTGAGTGGAAAACTTAAATCTCACTACCGCCGCCCCGTTATTCAGCCGCATCTGACAGTACGCCAGGATCTCCTGGTAATCATAGGTGTCAAAGCACCCCTGGTTCAGCACATAGAAATTCTTAGCAGTAGCCGTACATTCCGGTAAAGTAAATTCACTGGACGGCGTGTAAGTCATCTCATATTCCTTTGGGAAGGGACACAGATAATCATACAGGATCGTCTTGTGTTCTGCAAGCTGAACCGCATCTCCTTCCAGAAATTCCGGCTGATCCCCGTTGGTGGCATCAAAATAATAGTAATCCCCATCCAGCAAGATGATGTTCCAGGCATGCCCCTCTGTGCTTCCCGCCGTGCTGCCCTCCACATAGATGCAGGGAACTCCCAAATATTCCAGAAGATACTGGGCAGCGCCTGCGTACCCGGCACACACCGCCTGTTTTTTCCAGAAGATGCCTGCCATGCTCTGGTCATCCTCAGACTCCTGGTACTCTGCGGTATTGATCAGATAGGTATACACTGTTTTGGCTTTTTCGTAGTCATCTGCCCCCTCTGGAAGCAGCGCACTTACCTCCTGACAGGCATTTTCCGCCGCCTTTTGGATTTCTTCGATCTCTTCCTCTGTGTAGCTGTATCCCGGGGAAAAGGTACAGTAATTGCCGTCTGAGAATGTGGTTTTGTAAACCGACTTCCGGTTATGGACCCAGAACAGTTCCGGGTGATCCATAAGAACCGCATGATAGACCCGGTTTACCGTGTCATCTTCATAGACCGTAAGGTAAAATTCCTTCTCCCGGTTCTGGATCCCGGTAAGCATTTCCCGGTATCCCCGCTGCTCCTCCTCTGTCAAAAGCCCGAAATAATATTCCTGGCGGCCGGACTGTTCATCCGTCCCGGCAATCTTCTGCTTTCTTAGCTCCCGCACTTCTTTGGGCTCTCCCGAAAAAATCTCAGGAGCATTTTCAAAAAGCTTTTCTCCCGCCTTTTCCAGCAGGCTTCCAGGCTCATACTGCTGCTGATACACATAAATTCCCACCAGAACCGCCGCTGCAAACAGAATGATAAAAATAAGCTTCCAGGGATTTCTTTTTCGCATTTGGCCTCCTTATCCCAGCTGCCGGATCCGCTCCAGAATGTCTCTGGTATTTTCCCGGAACAAAAGTTCCTTGTTGTAACGGTAATATCTCTCGCAGGAGTACTCCTGAAGGAAGGAAACTGCCGGGCTGCTGGTATTCAGCTCTGTGATAAACACCACCAGCTCCTGTCCTCCTGCAAAAGCGCTTTCCATAAAATCAAAGGCATATTCCAGCTGTCTGGCTGCCTGGTCAAAATCTTCGTCATACTTTTCCTTAGACTCATTAAACCACTGGCGAAGAAAAGCGAAGGCTGCTTCCCCGTCCTGGACATTTTCTTTTTTCAGGTTCATCACGTAGCGCTCCAAAGTGTCCAGCACCTGCTGGTCGTGATGAATGTCTTCCCTGGACAAAAGCCCTGCCTTCTTTCGGGCGGCGGACTCTGCCTGATAACGGTTCTTCACATCCTCAAGATAAACCACAGGCTGCTCCCTCTGGCCTTCCATAAGAGGCTCCTTGCTTTCCTTTAAAATATCAAAAACAGCGGCAAGCACATCTTCTTCCTCGCGGACCATTTCAAACCCCTTGTTCAGCCTGGAAAGAAGAAGCCCGGTGACGCTCAGCTTCTCGTCAAAGGATGCGTGAGCTGCCTTTTTCACCAGAATATCGTCGATGCGGCCATTTAATACCTCATCGATCTGATAATCTGTGCGGTACTTATAAAACAGCTCCAGATAATTGGCAAAATCCCTGGCGATCTGAGGATGCTGGATGTACTGGCCAGCCACCTCCCGATCCACCGTTTTATCCAGCTTCTCGTAGACCTGGATCAGCCTGGAAAGATCCTCCCAGCCTCTTGGTGTGGCGAAATTTTTGCCGTCCACAGTACTTTCCATCTTGTAGAAATTGGCAGGCCTTGTGTTCAGATAGGAAATCACGGCAGGGTGCACACCAGCTGTATAGGCATACTCTCTCCACGCATCAAAATCCGGCTCCACCTGGATCTTTTTCACACGGTCCATGGTCACCACATCAAATTCCCGGACGGATTTGTTGTATTCCGGCGGATTTCCTGCAGCCACAATCAGCCAGCCCTCCGGAATCTTATGGCTTCCGAAGGTTTTGCACTGGAGAAACTGCAGCATGGCAGGGGCCAGCGTCTCGGAAACGCAGTTGATCTCATCAATAAAAAGGATTCCTTCCCTTAGTCCGGATTCCTGGATTTTTTCATAAATGGAAGCCACGATCTCACTCATGGTATACTCTGTAACCGCCATTTCCCTGCCGTCAAATTCCTTTTTGGAAATAAAGGGCAGGCCGATGGCGCTCTGTCTGGTGTGATGGGTGATGGTGTAGGATACCAGGCCCACCTTGCATTCCCTGGAAATCTGCTCCATGATCTGGGTCTTGCCGATTCCAGGTGCCCCGATGAGAAAAATGGGACGCTGTGCCATCACCGGGATCTCGTACTCCCCGTACTCATTTTTCAGAAGGTAAGCTTCTATTGTATTTCGAATCTCTTCTTTCGCTCGCTTAATATTCATAATCTCTCTCCTCGTATTGCCAAAATCCACATCCACGTCTGGATCATCTTACTTCTCCAGATCCTCACTGTCCAGAATCAGTTTAATAGCCCAGGGCGGCACATCAATGTCCTGGTAATCCTCCTTCATGAAAACGAAAGCCGTCTCGTAAGGAGGCATTTTGGCAGGATAGATTCCATAGCCGTCTGTAAAATAGATCAGTCCCCGAAGCTTTGTAAATTTCTTCGCCCGCATCAGCTGCTCCACATAGGCAAAGGCCGGTCTAAAATCCGTACCCCCTCCCCCTTTCACAGTAAAATGGGACATATATTCCTTTAACTGCATGGCATTCTCAATGACCACATCGGACTGGATCTTCTCATCGCACTGGAGAATATGCACATGGATCCGCCTGAAATAGCTCTCCGATTCACTGAGCACGCTGTAGGTCTCCTCCAGAAACTTCTGTACCAGTTCACCCTTACAGGACATGGAAGTGTCGATGACGATGACGAAATCCTCCACCTTCCGTTCTTCCTTGGTCTCCAACGGCTCGATCAGGGGCATGTTGCCATACAGATTCATTCCATAATTGTAAAATATATAATCGAAAGTGTCCATATCCACTTTCATTTCTTCTTTCAAAACAGAGAACTTCCGCAGAAATTCCCTGTAATCATAGCGGTTCCGGTTCTGCGCCCGAAGCTGGTCCGCAAGGGTCTCCCCGCCCTGTCCAGCTTCTTTGGAAAAGGTCTCCATCTCGGTCTGCATGCGATTCCTGATGTCATCCCAGTTCTTTTTCCTCTGGGACATCTGAGGGCTGTTTGGATGGTTCTCGTACCATTTACTATGGTCATCCTGGGAAAATTCCCTTCGCAGCTCCTGCATTTTGTTCTCCGGCAGATGCAGGGTCTGAAGCCGTCTGTAAATCCGCTGAGCGGTAGGCACTTTGCCCTCTTCTAAGATCAGGGAAAGTGCCTGGCGCTTCACCATGGAGGCTGGCTGATGGACGCATTTCAGATAAAGGCCGTCAATCATGTTCTCCACCGCAATGTCGCAGGCAAGATTCCAGTACTGGACATCCACTGCCGGATTCCCCTCACTGTCCCGCTCTGGAAACACATGGAGAAAAATACAGTGCAGCAGGCTGTGCAGATAAACACGGTTCACCTTCTCCGTCCCTTTTTTGAACAGCTCCATCAATTCTTCCGGCTGATAATACAGCACGTTTCCATCCGTTCCCACAGGATGTATGCCCATCTCCCCTACAAAAGGAAGGGCCGCCAGCGCACTGTCCAGAAACCGCATGTTCAGATACAGCTGGTTCCTTGCTCCGGTCAGGATATCCTGGCAAATGGCCTCTGCCGCAAGGGCCCGCTGCTGGGCATCGTGAATGGGATTTACCTTAAATGTTCCTGAATCACTCATAAGTCAAAGCTTCTCCTTCTGGATGGAAAATGGACTCTCTGGTATTCCATCAGCATACTGAGGATTTCTGAGGCGTGGGAAGCATTTGCCTGATCCATAAGACCGGCAAACAGCTCTCTTTGGTCCGGCGTTAAAGGGTAAGTATGAAGAAGCCATTCCAGCTCTTTGCCCCGCTTCTGCCGGATAAACGCTGAAGCGATCTGTGCCATATGCTCCTGCAGATACTGTTCATACTGGGCTTTGGCCTTGGCGGTAAGCCCTACTGGCCAGTACAGCCTTCCGTACACCATTTCCCGGAGAAAATCCGGAGATTCCTGGGCCCTGGCAAGCTCAAAGCGCTTGTCGTATTCCAGGAAGTGGAACACTTTTCCCTGAAAACAGTTCCGGTAATAAAGGCCGCTTCCGTGTACCTCAGTCATTAAAATCCTGGCGGGGGTATTCTCCACGCCCTCCTCGTAATATTCCGGGAACCAGAGCATGGCCTCCACCTCCCCGTAAAGGTGCACCTGCAGTTCTTCTCCCACCTCGGAAAGAATCTCCTTCAGACCGGATTCCTGGCTGTTCATCTGCACTTCCATCCTGCGGATCTTGTGACAGCCTGTGAAGGCTCCGCTTCCAAGATCTGTGAAATCACTGGAAAACCACAGTTCTTCCAGCTCCCGGCAATTGTAAAAGCCGTATCTGCCGATCTTCCATACGCCGGAAGGAATGCGGATCACCTGGCAGCTTTTGCCGGAAAACAGATATTCCGCCAGCTCGGTAACCGGAACTCCATCAATTTCACCGGGAATTTCCACGATCTGCGGATTCCCGTCTATTTCCATGACCACAGCGTGATCCCCCTGAATGTCAAAGGTAAATCCGCTGTCTGTATGCTTTTTCATGTTGGATAAGCTCCTTTAATATGGTAATGTAAAAAAGACGTAACTGTTCAGTACCTTCACAGTTACACGCTTCGCGATGCACAGAAAGCATGCTTTGCATGATTTCGCGCCGCAATTCTCGGGTTTTCTGTGAACTACGTTCACAAAAAACACCTCGCGGAATGCTACCTTCTGAATAGTTACAAAAATACTTGCTATTTTTTCTCATTAAGATTAAACTCTATAACATGATGTTAGGGTCAAAAGGTCTTTTGCCCCTAACTTGATATCCACGAATTGCTCCGCTGCAAAGCAGCTCCCGCAATTCTCATCATAACATATAACGATTTCAGTGAATCAAAAAACGTCACTTCGGAGGAATTTTTCATGAGTACCAAAATCCCTATTGAAACTTCAGCCAGGCATATCCATGTCTCCCAGGAGGATTTCCGTTTCCTTTTCGGGGAGGATGCCCAGCTTCATTATACGAAGGAACTAAGCCAGCCCGGACAATACCTCTGCCAGGAACGCCTTACCGTAAAAGGTCCCAAAGGCGAATACCAGAATATGGCTCTTCTTGGTCCCTTCCGTAAAGAGACCCAGGTGGAGCTTTCCCTTACCGATACCCGGAAGATCGGGCTTCCCGGCGTGATCCGCCAGTCCGGCGACACTACTGGCTCCCCAGGCTGCACTCTGATCGGCCCCAAGGGTGAACTGACCATCGACCACGGCGTGATCGTTGCCAAGCGGCACATCCACATGACCCCGGCCGATGCCGTCACTCTTAAGGTAAAAGACAATGACGAGGTCTTCGTCCTTACCAAAAGCTACGGCCGCGCCTTGATCTATGCAGATGTGGTAGTCCGTGTGGACTGGAGCTACCGCCTTGCCATGCATGTGGATACCGACGAGGCAAATGCTTTCTCCAACCAGACGGAGCCTTACGGCGTGATTGTAAAGTTCTTCGACGGTAATTATAATACGGACAAATGGATCGAGGATGTATTATCCGGTATCAACCGATAAGGGAACCTCCCCGATTGCTATTGTTCTTTGCCTGCACAGTAACTTTTCAAACGCACATTCCTACGATAGCAAAAGTGCTTCCTGCCCGCCATCGGGTATGGAAGCACTTTTTTCATCACTGAACAATTGTCGCTAAAAGCATCTCCTGGAGACGGTTGGCAACCATAATGCCTGTAAAGTCTCCCTCCTGCAGCATCTCCGCTGATACGCTGCCATCGGAGCCGGCACTCTGGACTTCCATCTCTGCCGCATCTCCATATGTCACCTGATTGAATACGCTTACCTGCTTGCCGGCGTCAAACAGCTCCTGAAGGCTGTTGGCCACATACAGGCTGCTAGGTGAAATCGTTCCGTTTCCGGAAGGATCTATGGTAACGGTATCCAGGTCTCCTGTATTGGACAGATTTGCGTTGATCAGACTCTGAAGGTTATTGGATACGTCAATTCCTGTAATATACTGTGCACTGGTGATTGCCTGGCCGCTCTTTCTCATCTCCTCTACCTGCTGTGCATTCGGATAGAAGGAGGGCTGACGAATATAACGGAAGCTTGCACTGTATGCCTCTCCTACAGTAACGCCATTCTTACCGGAAGAACAGTGGACTACGATCCAGTCTCCCGCATCTGTCTTGCCGCAGATAATACCCACGTGGTTGGAGCTGCCGGCTTCCGGACCTCTCTGGAAAACCAGGTCTCCAGGCTGGGCGTCTGCCTCGCTTACCACATTGGCTCTCTCCCACTGGTCTGAGGTTCCGTTTCCCACCGCTGCGATCATGGCCTGGTCCCTGTAACCGTTGATCACAGACCAGGTAACAAAGCCGCTGCAGTCAAGTCCGTAGGCACGAAGAGATCCGGTACTCTGACTTCCCTCTGCAGTCACCTGCTCCACACTTCCCCAGTATGGGTCCATGCCGATGGTGGCGGATTTGCCGCCCCAGAAATAGCCAACCTTGCCCACCAGGGAATAGGCAGCTGTGATTACATTCACACGCTCCTCTGAAACGTCATCTCCCACGCTCTGTCTTACAAATCCCCTGGCAGCTGTGACAGTGGCGCAAAGAAGCTTGCAGTCTGTCTCCAGGTACTTCTTGAGCACACCTCGCTCTTCCTTGGGAATCTTGTTCTTCTTGATGTAATCATTAATATGGTAGCAGCCATATGTAACCCTGCGGGAATCATTCTCATCCCGCACAACCGGATTCATCTCTTCAAAAATCCGGGCAAGAGCTTCCTTACAAGACCCATCCAGTGTGTAGGAGGTAACGCCCTGAAGGCTCTGCTCATAGATATACACGGCAAGAATGTCCTGCCAGTTGCGTACCAGAAGAGAATCTGCGGAGGTGGTCACACCCCCTGTGGTATCGGATACATCTGTAAGCAGTTTCTTCACCTTGTATTCAGACTCGATCTGATCCATGATATCTGCAAAATCATCGGAAAAGGTCAGCTGATAATTATCCTTAAGACTGTTCAGATAAAACTCCTTGCCGGCATGAAGATTGGTGGCATAATAAACAGGTGTTCCCTGAATTGCCTGGACATCTTCCGGAGTCACGGTAGGCGTAGGTGTGGGCGTAAGATTGATGGTCGCCTCCATCTCGGTCAGCAGCTGGTAATTGGTAACCGCTGCCTTCTCCTGATCTGTAAAGCTGTCGTAGGTCGCCCGAAGCTGCTTTACCTCTTCGATCTTCCCTTCGCTGAGTTCTTCCTGGAAGGTCTTATCAATGGATTCGATAAGGGCCTTTACTTTCTTCTGGCTCTCCTCAGATAATTCCGGGAGAATGGTGGGGGTTACACTGGGTTCCGGGGTCACGCTTGGTTCTGGTGTTATGCTAGGTTCCGGAGTAACCGTAGGTGTCACATCCGGGTCTTCCCCGGGTTCCGGCGTCACGGTAGGTGTTATATCCGGAGTCTCGCTGGGCTCTGGTGTCACGGTAGGCGTCACATCCGGCTCCTCCCCCGGCTCTGGTGTCACGGTTGGCGTCACATCCGGGGTCTCCCCTGGCTCTGGTGTCACGGTTGGTGTGTCATCCGGGGTCTCACTGGGCTCTGCTGATTCAGAAGGCTGCGGCGTCTGAGTAGGATCTGCCGGTACCTGGGCAGATGCTTCTGCTGCTTCTGCGAGCTGCGCTGCAGGCATCTGAGTAGGTGCCGCTGTAGGAGTCTGGGTAGGTGCTGCTGTCGGCACCTGTGTAGGCACCGTAGCCTTAGCTGCAGCTGTTTCCTGTGCTGTCTCATCTGATTGTATCGCTGCTTCTGTTACTGACAAGGATGTCCCGTCTGCTGCCAGGACACCAGCCGGACCTGCCAGAGACAGGGCTGCTGCCATGGTGACACATAAACATTTTGTCAGGTATTTATTCTTCATATTTAAAAGATGCTCCCTTCTATCTATGAACATCCCTTTACTCCCCTAATATAAAGGTATGCATTTTTACTGCAAAAACAGTTCGTCTTAAATATTAACACGAATTATTGTAGCATACTAGCCCTTCTAAATCAACCGTCCTCAAAATATCCGGCTGGATTTTCGTAAATTTTCATTTTTTGTTCACAGAATAAGGACAGAGCAAAAAGGTATTTCCCCCATCCCTTCTTTCCATAGAACAGACCTGTACGCAGGCAAAAAGAGCCGTCAGGATCGGTCTTCCGCAGAACAGATTCTGTGGATTCCCGGTACCTGACGGCTCAAAATGACTTCGATGCGATCAGCACGCAACCGGAAACAGAATATTCTCGCTGCCCAGCCGGACTGCTGCCAGCTGCAGGATTCCATGAATGACCTGTGAACAGATTCTGAGAATATACTGAATATCTTCTACAATATTTCTTTCCTTGAGAAGATACCCTTCATGCGCTTTCTTAATGTATGCCACAAGCTCCTGGAAACTTCCGAAGTAAACCGGAATGATGGTCAGCTGTGCTGCCGCTCCGCTGTTTATGTAGCGCTTCAGATAGTTCTTAAGGTGCTTCTCGTATTTATTATGTTCATACAGATTGCCAGTGAAGTTCTTATTATGGGGAAAAGTGAAATAATCCGCCATATAATGCATGACTTCTCCGGCTCTGCGCCAGTAAACGCGTTCCTTGCACTCCTGGGGACTACTGTTGACAAGAGCCTCCATCTTCCTCTGCACCTCATCAAAGGTACCGAAATACTCATGCTTCTTCGTCAGAAAAGACGGCTTGATGTCTGGAAGGATACTTCCCAGGCAGAACGCCTTTCTGTGGGACTGCAGGCTCTTTGTAGCAGGCATCTGGTCTGCCAGATATCTGGCTACCAGTATATGGGATTTCTTACGCAATCGTTTCCTCTTCTTTCCTGTTCTTATCCATTGTACCAGATAAGAATCATCAAACTGTAAAAAGCGTTTGTATGTGCTTTTTCGGTTAACGTCATCAATATCTAATATAGCAGAAACTTATGTAAATTTCAAAATAAATTTTCATGATTTTCTGTGAATTTTTTTCCTTCTGCACGAACAGGTTGCACAAGAATTAGTCTTGGCTTACCACCTGAACGATAACCGGAATTTTGCAGCTGCAACCTGCTCTTGTTTTTTCATGTCATATATTGTATGATTAGAAAGAATGATGCCAGGCGGCAGACACTTCTGGCATCCTACTATAATGAGTTTCATAAAGGAGGAATTTTATGTCAGGCCATAAACCGCATACGAACAAGGGGCTGGCAGTTGCAGCTGTTCTTATGTGTCTTGGCTGCGGAATTGCCTTTACACAGTCTTCCGCAGCGCCCTCTCCCATTGAGGACACCAAGGCGCCGGATATGTTCGTAGCAGGGAATGCGGATGATTCCGCACTCCAGTCTGGTGGCGGGACAGCTTTGGATACCGATCATACAGAAGGGGAACAGCAGACAGAAGAGCCATCTTCGGCACCTGCCGATACCCCCACCCCGGAGCCATCTCCTACAGAACAGCCGGAAGCCGTGATCACAGCTTCACCGGAAGCTTCTGAAGGAACCTGGACCCCAGTTGGAAGCAGCTGGTACTTCATGGTAAACGGCGCAGGATACACCGGATGGCTGACCGATACCGACAGCCGCCGCTATTATTTTGACGCAAACGGCGTGATGCAGACCGGATGGCTGGAGCTGGATGACAGCCGCTACTATCTGAACGCCGACGGAGTTCTGCAGACAGGTGATGTCACCATAGACGGACAGGTTTATCATTTTGATGCCAACGGGGTACAGCAGGGTGATCCTACAGACGGCAGTTCTGATACCGGACTGGTATTTTATATGAACACAGCTTCCGGGGAACAGGCTTCTTCCGCAGAAGGCACCGCAGATCCTACAGCTTCTGCAGCAGGTGATTCCTCATCTGCAGCGGAAGCTTCTGTTTCATCTGAAGGGGACGGTGAGCAGCCGCCAGAACCAACACCTACGCCAGAACCAAAGGGAATGATCGCCCTTACCTTTGACGACGGGCCAAGTGATTTCACCGACCGTCTGCTTGACTGTCTGGAAGCCAATAATGCAAAGGCTACTTTTTTCCTGGTAGGCCAGGAGATCGAATACTTCCAGGAGCCTCTGTCCAGAATGGAGGAACTTGGCTGTGAGATTGGCAACCATTCCTTTGATCACGCAGATCTTGCCACCCTTTCCGCAGAGGACGTGACCAGCCAGCTTTCCCGCACAGATGAAGAGATTCAAAATCTGGTGGGACATAGCGCTACTGTGGTGCGCCCGCCCTATGGTTCTTTTAATGATACTGTAGCAGGGATTGCTGCAAGACCTCTGATCATGTGGTCTGTGGATACCCTGGACTGGGAGACGCAGAATGCGGATTCTACTGTCCAGAATGTGATGGATAATGCCCAGGATGGCGCGATCATCCTGATGCACGATATTTTTAAGGAATCTGTAGATGCTGCGGAGGTCTTTATTCCACAGCTGATCCAGGAGGGATATCAGCTGGTTACAGTCAGTGAGCTGGCTGCGGCCAAGGGTATCACACTGGAAGCCGGAACTTCCTATGGAGCTTTCTGATTTTTAACCTGTTTAAAATACTTCAGGAAAAAACCTGTTTCTCTGCAAAAAAAGAACTGCCCCAAATATACGGCAGTTCTTTTTATTTTGCATTATTCAGTTTTCTCTTGGAGAAGGCTGTTGTGAACGTAAGCTTCTGTACCATCGTAATCGATCTGTACCCACTCACCGTCCTCGCCTTTCTTCTCAACCTCAGTACCGGCGGATAAACCTCCCAGTATCTCCGCATCACTGCTGGCTGCTGCACGGACATTACAATCCTCTGTAACTACCAGAATCGTTCCCTCTGCTGTGTCCTCAGATCCGGTGTCATCTTCACCAAGTCCTTCAAGGAATGTGGTAAGTGCCGGGTCGGAAGCCTGTGCATCGTCATACAGCTTCTTCACCTTGTCCTTCAATTCCTTGACATCATCATCCTGTCGCAGAGAAACTTCATATTTCGTTATTTCGTCGCTGTCATCATGAACAGCGCCATCAATCTTCCAGTTCCCGTCTGTGTCCTTCACTACGTAGAACTCAGCAAGCGCAGGTACCTTTGTATCAATCCCCTGACAGATGTAGTAAAAACAGGAATATACTACATAGGAATCGTCATCAAGCCCCTTTTTCGTGTAGATATCTCCAGCCTCATACCCTTCAATGTATTTCGCATTGGTAATCTTGGACTCATCTGATGGTGCAAGATTATCCACAAGAGTACGCAGCGTCGCAATATCTTTATCCCCCAGAGCTTTATAATAGCTCTTGATCAATGAAGTAATCTCTTCATTAGCCGTCTCCATGGGATTGGCGTCTTTCTTCCCGTCAGTCTCCCCATCATTTGCCGGAGAAGAAGGAACATTTCCCTGGTCGTTGTCTGCTGTCGTCTGATTCTCCACTGTGTCCTTACTGGAATCGCCCTTCCCGCTTCCCATAAATGCACGGACACCGAAGAACAGGACAACCACGATTAACAGAATCGCTCCGCCAAGCATAAAATAGCGAAGGTTATCTGATAACCATTCTCTGAAATTATCCAAGTTCTTGTCCTCCTTAATACAACGCACCGGAACGCCCGATCGTTCCAGGCAATACACCTGAAGGGAATCGAACCCCCGCACATGGTACCGGAAACCACTGCTCTATCCACTGAGCTACAGGTGCATAAAAAACTCGAGTTGTTGAATTATCAATGTACAACCACTTCGACTTTGAAAAGTATAGCACAATATCGGGCTGATGTAAAGTTTTTTCTTTTGGTTGAATATTTAGGTTTAATGGTGAAATAGGAAGAGAAATCCGGGTGAGGATTTCTCTTCGCCGATAATCCACTGTATTTCTTTCTCAGCCTGAAAAAACATCTGCTCCTGTCTTTACTTCCCGTTGAAATCCGGTGTTCCGTACAGGTTGTACGGGGTTGCCTGGTAGACGTAGTAATTCAGCCAGTTTGTGTACAGATTATTAGCGTGGGCTCTCCAGAGAAGCTGGGGGCCGTTATCCGGATTGTTATCCCTGTAATAGTTCTTTGGCATTTCGATGGGAAGGCCTTTAGAAAGGTCGCGCTTGTACTCGCCATCCAGGGTGACTCGGTCGTATTCCGGATGGCCCATGACGAAGATCTTGCGGCCATCTTCTGCCATGGCAAGGAACAGGCCTGCCTCGTCGGATTCTGCCAGAACAGTAAGGTCCTTGCAGGCGTGTACGTCCGCAATGGGAACCTCTGTGTGTCTGGAGTGCGGTGCCAGGAACACATCATCAAAGCCTCTTACCAGCGGGATCTTGCGGTTCATTACCTTGTGCCAGAAAAGGCCGAACATTTTCTTGTCCAGCATACGCTTTTTCAAGCCATAGAAATGGTAGAGCGCTGCCTGGGCTGCCCAACACAGGAAAATGGTGGAGGTCACATGGGTCTCGGACCAGTCCATGATCCTGGTCACCTCTTCCCAGTAATCTACCTCTTCAAATTCCATCTGCTCAACAGGTGCGCCGGTGATGATCATTCCGTCGAATTTCTTGTCCTTCAGCTCTGTGAAGGTCTGATAGAATTTGTTCAGATGGCTTCGGGATGTGTTCTTTGCCTGATGGGACTCTACGGCCATGAAGCTTACATCTACCTGCAGAGGGGTGTTGGAAAGGGAACGAAGCAGCTGAAGCTCGGTCTCTTCCTTCAAAGGCATCAGGTTCAGGATCAGGATGTAGATCGGACGGATGTCCTGGTGCATGGCACGGTTCTCATCCATGACGAATAAGTTTTCTTTTTCCAGTATTTCCTTGACCGGAAGGTCACTTTGTATTTTAATTGGCATTTTATTTCCTCCTCTATGTGAATTCTTACTCTCCCGCTAATTCCAGGAAATCCTCTTCTGACAGAATAGGAATTCCAAGCTCCTGTGCTTTCTTATTTTTGGAAGAGCCGGAAGTTTTATCGTTGTTAATTAAATAGTCGGTTTTCTTGGTCACGGAGCCGGTCACCTTGCCGCCTCTTGCCTCAATAAAGGCTTTCGCCTCAGAGCGGTTGGCAAAATGCTCCACGCTTCCCGTGATGACAAAGGTTTTGCCCGCAAATACCTGCTCCCCAGCGGTCTCCTCACGGATCAGGTGAAGATGGCCAAGCAGATGGTCAAGCTTCTTATTATTCTCTTCACTGGAAAAATAATCTGCCAGGCTGCCTGCCAGCACCGGGCCAATCCCCTCAATGGAGTTGATCTCTTCTGCATCCGCATGGCGGATTTTCTCAATGTCATCGTCAAAATATCTGCAGATCACTCTGGCATTGGCAAGACCGATTCCTGCGATTCCAAGGCTGTAGATCACCTTGGCAAGAGTGGTCTCTTTGGCTTTCTCAAGGCTTGCCATCAGGTTGTCAAAGGACTTTTGTCCGAAGCCTTCCATCTCTACGATCTGATCCTTATATTTTCCGATTTCAAAAATATCTCCCAGATTGTGGATAAAGCCCATGGCAATAAATTTCTCCAGGGTTGCCTCGGAAAGGCCGTCAATGTTCATGGCATCCCGGCTGGTAAATAGGCTGAAGGACTTGATCTTCTTTGCCACACAGTCCGGGTTCATGCAGTAAAGGGTCTCCACATCGTTCTCCTTGCGGATTCTGGCCTCGTGACCGCATACGGGACATTTGTCCGGAATTACCAGGTTGCCGCTTCTGGTAAGGTTCTCCGCGATCTGGGGAATGATCATATTCGCCTTATAGACCTTGATGGTATCCCCGATTCCAAGCTGCAGTTCCTTTACAATGCTGATGTTGTGCACGCTGGCACGGCTCACTGTGGTGCCTTCCAGCTCCACAGGCTCAAAAATCGCCACCGGGTTGATCAGTCCGGTTCTGGACGGGCTCCATTCCATATCCACCAGCTTGGTCTCCCGCATTTCATCCGCCCATTTGAAAGCGAAGGAATTCCTTGGAAATTTGGCAGTGCTTCCAAGAGATTCGCCGTAGGCAATGTCATCATAGGTAACCACCAGCCCGTCTGATGGAAAATCATTGTTCACGATTGCGGTGGAAAAATAATTCATTGCCTCATCAAGGCTTGTGGAAGTTACCACCTTGTATTCCACCACCTCAAAGCCCTGCTCCTTCAGCCAGATAAACTGCTGTTCCCGGGAATTATGGAAATCCACATCCTGGACGCTTACCAGGGCAAAAGCATAGAACCGCACATTTCGTCTGGCTGTGATCTCGTTGTTCAGCTGGCGCACGGAACCGCTGCACAGATTTCTGGGGTTTTTATATTTGGCATCTGCATCTCCGATGGTCTCATTGATGCGCTCAAATTCTGAGTAAGTAATAATGGCCTCTCCCCGGAGCACAAGCTGTCCTTTGTAGGGAATGCGAAGAGGAATGTTCTTAAACACTTTTGCGTTGTTGGTGATGACCTCGCCTACGATTCCATTGCCTCTTGTGACGGCTTTCACAAGCTCTCCGTTTTCATAGGTAAGAACAATGGTCAGGCCGTCCAGCTTCCAGGACAGAAGGCATCTGTGCTCTCCGATAAAGCTTCTTAATACCTCACGGTCCTTTGTTTTGTCAAGGGACAGCATGGGGCTTGGATGCTCTTCCTTGGGAAGCTCGTTTACTGCCTCATATCCTACGCGGACAGTGGGGCTATTTGTGAGAACGGTGCCTGTTTCTTTTTCCAGCTGCTCCAGCTGGTCGTACAGGCTGTCGTACTCCTGATTGCTCATGATTTCCCTGTCTTCCTGGTAGTACGCCTTCGCGGCGCCATTCAGGGTTTCTACCAGTTCTTTCATTCGCTGTAGAGAATTTTCCATGATGTCCTCCTGTTTTTTGATGATTGCTGCTGGGAAGCTGTGAAGAATTTGCAATTCCTTTCTCCAGCTTCGCCCACTCTTCCCGGGAAGCCTGCCGGTACTCGCCTTCCTTCAGCCCGTCCAGGGTCAGTTCCATGATCCGCACACGCTTCAGGGTCTGCACCTGATAGCCAAGGTACTCGCACATTCGGCGGATCTGGCGGTTCAGGCCCTGGGTGAGAATAATGCGAAAAGAAGTCTTCCCTGTTTTTTCTACAAAGCAGCGGCGGGTTATGGTGTCCAGAATAGGAATTCCAGACGCCATTTTTTTCACAAAAGCGCTGTCTATGGGCTTATCTACGGTCACCAGATATTCCTTCTCGTGATAGTTGCCCGCGCGCATGATCTTATTTACCAGATCCCCCTGGTTGGTCAGAAGCAGAAGCCCCTCGGAGTCCTTGTCAAGACGTCCAATGGGGTAAACCCGCAGGGGATAGTTCAGATATTCCGTCACGGTGGTCTCCTGGCGCTGCTTCTTGGTGCTGCACACAACGCCGCGGGGCTTGTAAAATAGAAGAAGAACCTTCTCTTCTACTTTTTTCACAGCCTTCCCGTCTACGTAAACCACTGTGTCTGATGTAATTTTCTCTCCTGGCTCTGCCCTGCGGCCGTCCACGGTAACCCGTCCCTCCTGGATCAGGCTGTCCGCTTCCCGCCTGGAACAAAAGCCGGCTTCACTTAAATATTTGTTGATTCTGATTTTTTCGTCCATTGCTCCATTATATATTTTTTCCCGGACATATGCAAGGCAAACATCATCTGGAAATCGGAAAGCCAAAAAACAGACCCGCTCTTTGCAGTCAAAAATACCAGACATATATTTTGAGTATTTTTGCACTCACGCAAAGAACTGGCCTGTATTTTATTTTCTACGAAACTTATGGCAATCCTCTGTTATCAGATACCTTCGTAATCTCTGCGGCCGCCCCGTCAGGCGTTTTTCAGATCGCTGAATTTAAACTTGATCACAAACATTGCACCCATCATCAGCGCCACGCCAATGATCAGGCACAGCGGACTCTGGATGAAGCCGGCGAAAATGTAGGTGATAAAAGATACCACTGCTGCCACAATGGCATAAGGCAGCTGGGTGGATACATGGTTTACATGATCGCACTGGGCGCCTGCGGACGCCATGATGGTAGTATCGGAAATCGGAGAGCAGTGGTCACCGCATACAGCACCTGCCATGCAGGCAGAGATGGAAATAATCATCAGATTTCCAGGTGTGTTTTCAAATACATGTACTACAATGGGGATCAGAATACCAAAGGTTCCCCAGGAAGTACCGGTTGCAAAAGCCAGGAAGCATGCCACAATGAAAATAATTGCCGGAAGCATATTTACCAGTCCGTCTGCAGAAGATTTTACCAGCTCTGCTACAAACTCTGCTGCCCCAAGACTGTCTGTCATACTCTTTAAGGTCCATGCAAAGGTCAGGATCAGTATTGCTGGAACCATGGATTTGAAGCCCTCCGGGATACATGCCATGCAGTCGCGGAACGGCAGCACCTTGCGTACCATATAAAGAAGAATGGTGATCACCAGTCCGAAAAAACTTCCCAGCACAAGGCCTACAGACGCATCACTCTGGGAAAAAGCAGTTACAAAATCAGTACCACTGAAAAATCCGCCTGTGTAGATCATTCCAATGACACAGCAGATTACCAGGGAAATAATGGGAATCAGAAGATCCATTACTTTTCCCCGTGGATTCACAGGGTCTTCTCCCTCACCGGAAGCATAGGGGCGGGCTGCAGTTGTAAACAGGTCTCCTTTTAACGCGTTGGACTCATGAACGCCCATAGAGCCAAACTCTTCTTTCATCAGAACCATGGACACCATCATCACAATGGTAAGGATTGCATAATAGTTGTAAGGAATAGCTCTCACAAAAACGGACATTCCGTCTTCTCCCGGTACAAATCCGCTGACTGCTGCCGCCCAGGATGAGATCGGCGCAATAATGCAGATAGGCGCTGCTGTGGCATCGATCAGATATGCCAGCTTGGCACGGGAAACATTGTGCTGGTCTGTGATGGGACGCATAACGCTTCCCACAGTCAGACAGTTGAAATAGTCGTCAATAAAAATCAGAACGCCAAGTAAAATCGTAGCAAGCTCGGCGCCCACTCTTGTTTTGATGTGCTTGCTTGCCCAGCGTCCGAATGCGGCAGATCCGCCAGCACGGTTCATCAGGCACACCATGGTTCCAAGAATTACCAGGAACACCAGGATACCTACGTTGCTGGATGAGGACAGCACGCTGATCATTCCGCCGGAAAAAATCTGGTTTACGGTAACTTCGAAATTGCCGCCGGAATACAAGATTGCTCCTACCAGGATTCCCACAAACAGGGAACTGTAAACCTCCTTTGTGATCAGTGCCAGAACGATTGCCACAACAGGCGGTACCAAAGACCAGAATGTGGCGTAAACAGCCGGACTGCTTACTTCCTCCTCTGCAGCTGCAAGTACGGTCGCCGGACATGCCAGAACGAATACTAAAACGGCTGCAAACAGAGCATAAATTTTGCTGCGTTTGTACTTCATTATCGATTTCCTCCCTCTTTTACTATGAAAGTCCCAGACGGCAACCAAGAATGAGCCATGCCCCGCATGAGCGAATTCTTGGATATCGGATGGGCTAGACCGTATGAGTAAGTAGGGCGATAGCCCGGATTACGAATGCGGTCGGCAGCTGTGGGAGCGTCCATAGGCGCGGAACAGCTGGCTTTCATACATGGTGATGTCGCCATAGGCGACATATCCTTTTTGCGAATACGACAAAAAAGCCATGAACGCCGCCCCGCTATGGGACACATTCATGGCATTTATTCTTCACAGGATCCATACCTTCGATAGCGCTCCACAACAGTGACAGTCTGCCGCATATTCTGCGTCAGCCCAGAGCTCTCTTCTCATGGCGAAAACAAACTCTTCGGCGGTATTCCCTTTCTTCCCGGCCAGCCTGCCAGACAGCCTGGATTCTGATGCTTCACAAATCTACAGAATCTCACAGCCGGAATTACTGATGAAGCCCGCGCCTCTATCATAACTTCCCGTATTCAGTTTCCTTCATCATGCCAGGGGAAAAGTACCTGACCTGGCATCTTGTAACTACTGTAACAGCTTTCCCGGATAATTGCAAGTCTTATTTTCTATCTATCCCACAAATCGAAAAATATTATAAGAGGCTGTTTCTCCAATCCGTTCACAGTCATTTTCTTCCAGAACCTTCTGGAGTTCCTCGTTCTTTGAGACTACCACAAATTCTGTTCTTGTCTCCTGCAATGCTTTCTTAAATGCTTCCATATCGTCATACAGCTGATAATCCACCACATCCAGAAGCGCCTTCTGCCGTTTGTATCCATCGCTGTTTTCATCATATACGCCTGTCACAGTGCTTCCTGCACGGTAAATACTGGAATTTCTGCTGATGATCAGACGCATGCTGGCATCATACTGCCGCACTTTATTGTTCAGGGTGCCGTCAAATACTACCCTTGCCATCTGCTCCGGATTGTTCTGGTTTTCATGGATGATCCCGCAGACCTGTATCAGTTCATCCGGGACTTTATAGATATTTTCTGCAAACGCGAAGTTGTTCACCACCCTGTCCAGCGGATTGCCAAAGAGCACAAAAATTCCAAGAAGCACAGCCGCAGCTGCAGCTTTCATCCACCTTTTGGGGAAAAGACACACCGCCTTAACTCCGTAATACGCCACCCCCGGTATTACCGGAAGCAGCCAGATAAAGCGGTAATATTCCTTGTCAAAGCCCAGCTTTGCTATGATATATTTCACAACAACCGGGTTATACACCGTCAGGAACAGAACAGCCGAGCAGCCAATAAAAATCATGGAGCTTTTTTTCCGTCCCCAGATCAGCGTGGCAATCAGTCCAATGGCAAAAAGGACCGGATACCAGCAGGGACCCCAGTACAATTTCATACAGGCATCCACAAATTTCATTCCCAGCTCTTCAATTGTTATTCCACCCATTCTTCCGCTCCTTTCTACGATGCAGCCAGACTGAGCAGTCCAAGCTTACACGCAAAATACACACCTGCATAGAGAACAGAAGGAACCATGCACAAAATACAGTAAGGCAGGCCGGAAAGCTTGCGCTTCATCCGCATAACCGGTACCATCCCAGCCAGAACTGCAGCTGGAAGGATAATGGCAGAGCCGGAAAATCCCAGAGCGCTTACCGCCGTAATAAACAGCACCGCCCACACCCTACGGTCCTCTTTTTCTTCGTAAAGCCACAGGGCGCACATAAGAACAACCGGAAATACAATATTTGCAAGAATGGCTTTTCCCTCGTAGCTTCTGGTAAAGAAAAAGGTTCCTGCCGTGTAGATCGTGCCGCAGAACAACTGAAGGACGCACACAAACAGCACCATCAGATCCGCTTTCTTGCGGTTTTTCCCGAACAATCTTTTTCCAATCTGATAGATGACCAGGTTTGCAATGATCACATTTTCACAGGACATTACAATTTTGGCCTGTACAATGGGATGGATTCCCAAAAGCCTGCACCACACTGCATTATTCATAGGATAAGCGGACAGAACATACCTGGCCTGAAAATTCTGCAGGATGCCGCCTCTGAACGGATCAAATCTGCCAAGGGTATTCGTGTATACAGAGGTACTGACCGTTCCTACATAGTAGGCAGCATCCACAGTGATATCTTCATAAAAAATAACGATCAGGCACTGAAGAAAAATCACCGCTGCCAGGAGCAGAAGCATCACGGAGTGCTGTTTCCATACTGCTTCTGCTTTCACTCTCACAGTCTGTCCCAGAGTGCCATCCATATGCCTGTGCCGTCTTATGCAAAGAAAAGCCCTAAGCACAGCTACAGCCATGATCACGGCCCATACGCCTGCTGCAGTACTTAAAGAAACCCACAAAAGCGTCATGGGGGTAAACAAGATTTCAAATACCGCAAAGTACGCCAGATATCCCAGGATCAGCTGCAGGGAAATATCTTCCTTTAATTTCAGAACCTGAAACACAAGTCTGCCTGCCGCCAAAAATATCATCGTCTGAAGAATAAAACCTATGCATGCCAGACACACATCTTTCATCATTTATGATTCTCTCCCTCTAACTGCGCCTTCAAAATCCCCATGGCAACCTTCTCCGGTGTAATAGGAAGCTCTCTTACGCGCACGCCAGAGGCATTGTAGACTGCATCTGCAATGGCCGGGCATGGAGTGTCAATGACCAGCTCGCCGATGGATTTGGCACCGAAAGGACCGCTCTTTTCGTAGCTGCTCTCAAACTCCACACGGATATTTCCGATGTCCACGCGGCTTGGGATCTTGTATTGCATGAAAGAGTTCTCGCGGATCTTACCCTCTTTGGAATACTGGACATTCTCCATCAGAGCCATGCCAATTCCCTGGGCAACGCCGCCCTCTGTCTGCACACGGGCAAGATTAGGGTTAATAGGAGTTCCGCAGTCTACCACTGCCACGTAATCGATCAGGTCAATATTTCCGGTCTCTTTGTCCACTTCCACCTCTGCTGCACCGATCATATACGGCGGAGGAGAAATCTTGGAAGAAAAGGCGGTGGTTACCTGAAGCTCCTGCGTATTGCCGCAGGTTCCCTTATAGGCAACATCCTGAAGACTGACCTCTTTATCCCCTGCATAAACTCTTTTCCCGTCAAATTCAGCTTCTTCCGCAGCTACCCCAAGCAGTCCTGCGCCTACCTTGATGATCCGCTTCTTCAATTCACCGCAGGCATTGATCACTGCATTTCCTGTGGCATAGGTGGTAGCAGAGGCATAAGAGCCGGAATCATATGGGGAAACATCCGTATCCACTCCAAATGCAACCACATTGTCAAATTCCGTTTCCAGGCAGTCTGCTGCCATCTGAGAAAGAATCGTATCACATCCGGTACCCATATCCGCACATCCAAGGGATAATGTATAGGAAGCGTCCTCATTCAGCTTCAGGGTTGCACCTCCAACGTCTACATTAGAAATAGAGGAGCCCTGCATTGCCATGGCAAGACCTACGCCTCTTACTTTTCCATTTCCCATGTCCCTGCATGGATATTTCTCATCCCAGCCAATCATCTCCTTGGCACGGGCAAGACAACGATCCATGGTACAGCTTGCCGTGTGGGTCAGATTGCCGTCATAATCGTACATTCTTTCCCCTTCAACAGGCATATTCAATTCACGGATTCTGGCTGGATCCATGTTCATTTTGTGCGCCAGCTCATTTACAGCAGACTCTACTGCATATATACCCTGTGTAGCGCCATAGCCGCGGTATGCACCTGCTGCCTGAACATTGGTGTATACAACTTCATAATCAAAGTCGTAGGCCTCAAGATTCCGATACAGTGCAATGGCCTTATGCCCCGTCAGACCCACAGTTGTAGGGCTGTGATCTCCATATGCGCCTGCATTGGAAAGGGCTTCCACCTTAATTCCCTTTACAATACCATTCTCATCCGCTCCAACCTGTACATGGACCTCCATCTCATGACGGGGAGAGGCACAGATCAGGGCCTCGTGGCGGCTGTAAACGATCTTGGACGGACGGCCGGTCAGCCAGGTGACAATTGCCGGGTAAATCTCGCAAACCTCTGTCTGCTTGGCACCAAAGCCGCCTCCGATACGAGGCTTGATCACACGAATCTTAGAGGATGGAATTCCAAGGGCATTTCCAAGGATTCTTCGAAGATGGAAAGGAACCTGTGTAGAGGCTACCACATTCAGTCTTCCAAAATGATCCTTGGTACAGTATGCACGGAAGGTTTCCATCATACACTGCTGGTCTGCCTTTGTATGGTAAACCTCATCTACCGTATATTTGCAGCTGGCAAGAACAGCGTCAATGTCACCCATTTCCTCATGGCCTTTGGCAGCAAGGTTTCGCTTGTTGTCAGCACCTACGGGGAACTTGGATTCCCAATTCTCTTCAGGATGAACAAGAACCGGATTGTCTTTGGCTGTATGCATATCCAGAACCGGTGTTTCCACACGGTATTTCACTTTAATGCGTTTCAGGGCAAGGTCAACTGCCGCCTCTGTCTCACCTGCCACAATTGCTACTGCATCTCCTACAAAACGCAGATGCTGATCCAGAATCAATCTGTCATAGGGGCTGAATTCCGGATAAGTCTGCCCTGCAGAAGCAAACCTTTTCTTCGGAACATCTTCCCAGGTAAGAACGCAGGCAATACCATCTGTTTTCTTCGCATTCTCAGTTTTGATCTCCTCTATCCAGGCATTGGCATAAGGACTTCTTAATATCTTAATGATCAGGCATTCCTTAGGTGCCAGGTCATCGGTATATACAGGCTGTCCTGTAACCAGTGCCATGGCATCTTTTTTCTGCAGAGACTGATTTACATAGCTCATGCCTGCACCTCCTTCTCCTGGTTTTTCTTATATTCCAGATATTTCAGAATACTTCTGGTCTGTCCCACAAAACCGGAACAGCGGCATAGATTTCCGGCCAGATACTCCTTGATCTCATCCTCTGTAGGATCTGCCAATTCCTTTGTCATGGCGATCACATTCATAATGAAGCCCGGATTGCAGAAGCCGCACTGCTCTGCGCCTTCATTGGCAAGAAATGTACCAAATTCTTTGGCTTCTCCCTGAAGACCTTCCATAGTCATAATCCTTTTGCCGTCAATGCGTGCTGCCAGAACGGAACAGGAAAGCATAGGTCTTCCCTCCACCAGAACTGTGCAAAGACCACAGTTAGCAGTCTCACAGCCTCTTTTTACACTGTAGCAGCCAAGGCTTCGAAGAAAATCCAGCAGCAGGGTATCCGGACGGATTTCTTCTTCTTTTTTAACTCCGTTCAGCCAAAAATTAATTCTCATCACTCATACCTCCCACTGCTTCCAATGCTCTTCTTGTAAGGACCTTCACAAGAAGGGTTCTGTACTTAGCACTTCCTCTCATATTTCCTGAGGTTGGAACCTTCTTAGCCGCATAATCCGCAAATTTCTCATAAGCTGCCTTTTTCTCTTCCTCAGAAAGTGTCTGCACAGCCTTCAAAATATTCTCCGCATCCTCCAGAAGAAATGCTTTAGACGGACGGGCACCGTAAACAGCCTTCATCCCATCTGCAGACATGCTTACACAGCAGGCAAGCACAGGAAAATCGGTCTTTGTGTTACGCTGACTTAGGTATGCAGTCTTAATCGGAGTTTTCTTCACAATAATATGTACCAGAATATCTCTGTCCTTTGGCATTTTTACAAAATCCAAAAGACAGACTCTTCCCCCCTTAAAAAGCTCAACCTCTGTATTCAGGGCTAAAAACATAGTCAGAACGTCTGAGAAACCAAAACGCCCCCAGATACTTCCGCCCACTGTAGCACAGTTGCGGAACTGCACGCCTACAATGTGGCGCAGACTCTCCTTCATAGCTCCATGGGTATAGGCATGAAGTCCTTCATGAAGCTCCAGATCACGCAAGGGAGTCATGCAGCCGATTACAAATTCTTCCTCCGTCTCTGTAATGGTATCCAGTCCAAGGCCTGAAAGGTCAATAGCTGTAGTTACATTGCGATTGCCCATTTTCAGCCATACCATTCCGCCCAGTACACAGGCAGTACGCTTCTGGTTCAGCTCATAGGCTTCTTCCAGGGATTCCGCTTTCACATAATTTTTTATTTTAAGCATGGTGATTTCCTTTCTTTTATTATCAACTTTAAGTATAACAAGAAAAAATCCAAATTTCCAGCGAAATGACAGATTCAGAATATTTTTTTATTTTGATTTTATGCAAAATATATAGAAATTTTCAAATAATTATGTTATAATGCAAAAAAGAACAGATAATATACTTTTTGCACTGTTTTTATCAAAAAGGAGGCGGCGTTTATGAGTAAATGCATCATAACAATCAATCGTATGTTTGGAAGCGGCGGACGTATTATTGGAAAGGCTCTTGCTGAGGAACTGGGCTTTAAATTCTATGACAAGGAATTGATTGAAATGGCAAGCAAGGAGAAAAATATCCCCTTTGATGAGTTTGCCAGAGTAGACGAGAAAAAAGCCAGCCAGTGGCTTTATCCGGTTGATTATGAGCTTCAGATGAATCCTGAGTATCATTTTGTTCCTATGAACGATGTGCTTTATGATCTGCAGAAGAAGAGTATTCTGGAAGCTGCTGATAAAGAGAACTGCGTAATTGTCGGACGCTGCGGCAACTATATATTAAAAGACTATAAGGATAAGCATATCAGCCTGTTCATCTATGCACCTTTTGAGGAGCGAGTGAAAACGGTAATGGCCCGTACCGGACGTGAGGAAAAGAGTGTTCGCAAGATGGTGAAGCGCACTGACAAGGAGCGCCGTGCTTATTATGAATATTTCACAGACACCAACTGGCTGGATATGCTGCAGTATGACCTGTGTATCAACAGCAGTACTGTTTCCAAAGAACAGATTATCCAGATGGTGAAGAAGCTTTTGTAAAGGGATTATTTCTCTGGGACAGCAAAAACAAAAAGCATAGAAACAGCCCCGCAAACCTGCGGGGCTGAAATTATGTTTCCGTAATATAGCTTTTTAAAAACTCATAGATTTCCTCTTCTGTAGGGGGACAGCCCTTGAGGTGACAGGTGAAGCTTCGGGTACAGTGACCGATGCCAAGGAGACCCTTTTGATTTCGGTAGCCTTGACCGATGGAGATTCGGGTGGTCAGGTTTGAAAGGAGACCTTCTTGCTTCAGGCGGTCAAGAGCGGGGATCAGGTTGCCGTAGCAGGCGCTGCAGGATTCTACTTCTTCTACAGCGTCGGCAAGCTCTACCACTTTCCGGGACTTGGGAATGGGAGCGCCGGGGTTGCCATCGAGGGCACGGATTTCTGCCTGGCGGATGTCGGCGCAGCCAACACCAAGGGCGGCAGCCTTTGTGATGTAGGGGACTTCTTCTGGCTGATAGTACATCATGTCGCAGACGTAAGCATCCATAAGAACCGGATCCACTGCTGCCAGAACGCGGTTCATCTCTACGGGGTTGCCGCCGTCTTCGAAATCCAGATCGCCGCAAATATTATCTACCATGATGAAATCCTGGTGGATAGCAAGGCCTAGGTGAGCGATAGGATCATGAAGGCCAAGTGCGTGGAAGCGGCGCTTCTCAGAGTTGGGCAAAAGACCTTTCATGTTCTTCAATGCACAGGTGATTTTGGTCTGACAGTGACCTTTTAGTACCGGAACATTAATAAGGAAGTCCAGGTCAAGGACACTTTTGCAGATGTTTAAGGTCATATCGCCACATTGTACAGGCGCACCCTTTTCCTTTTGCATGTCAAGGAACGGAACGTTATATTTTTCACAGAGGGACTTGAAACCACAGACTTCGTAGGATTCGGAGGTCTTATCTCCTACCCAGGAACCTTCCATGATCACCAGATTGGAAAAACCTTTTTCCTGAAGATATTCTACGATTCCGGCGACTACCTCCGGGTGAGTGGTGCCGCCCCAGTAGGCTTCCATGGGGGCGACCAGGTTTGGCTTGATGCCGATCCGCATATTGTACAAACCAAATTCTGAATTCTGTTTTTCCACAGAATCTGAAGAATAAAAACAGTCCACTTCTGCTTTAGAGCTGTCAATAAGACTGCTCTTTGTTTCAAACTTCGCTTCTGTTATAACCTTCTCACTATTCTGCTGTAAACCTGCCTCGAAATTTTCTGAAAGCGCCTTCAATCCGTATTTCACAAACTTCTTCTCTATCTCTCCTGCCAGATCACACGCCTCCAGCAGTTCTTTCGTCATCTCCTTATATTCAGTTCCGCATTTTATAAAAATCTGATTCTTCTTCATTTCCGGATCAGTACTCCTTTTTCTCCATAATCTTTATGGATATTGTACAGGAAATCAGAACCATTAGCAACATAAGAACAAACAGCATCGCCAGACAGACTGGGATTCCAAGGTTCCAAATGCGCAGGCCCAGATTTTTCAGACCTGAAAAATCCACTTTCATTTTCTGGCATAGTTCTACGCCAATCCATCCTACAGCCATGATGCCAAATACAAGAACAAGCAGCACCAGCCTTCCTGTAGAGCTTCCATATTTCAACTGTACCGGAAACACAACCGCATTTGCGAAAACAGCAAGAAAAAGACCGACAGCTGCAGAAGCGATCAGTTCTTCCCAGGACACCATACGATATCCGGAAGCATTTACGCCAATTGCAATTGCAACAGCAACAGCCCACAATACCGTGACCATCCCTGCACCCAGCAGATACTTCTCCTTCACATATTCTTTCCTGCTGATAGGAAAAGTAAAAATATAAGGCATACCATTATCCATATCATCACTTGCTATGGTATTCAGTGCCATAACGGCAGCCAGAACAGACACATAACTGATTAGAAAAGAAGGACCTGCGGAAGTACTAAGGAAACAGAAAATAGCTATAATATATACGCCAATGAACGTTTTCATGTTTCCCCTCATAATTTCCATGTCTTTTACAAACATACCTTTCATAATACTTCCCCCTTGATCATCATGGTAATAACCTTGTCCACAGACCCACGTTCTATTGCAAGCTGCGGGTAGTTCTCCGCATAAAATGCACGCTCATCTGTGAGACAGCTGTAGCCGTATTGCTCCTTCTTCACCTTGAGAATATGCTGCTTATCAAGCAACTCATATTGCTTCTCGTCAGCCTTGATAAGACCATATTCATCCAGCAGCACATCTGTATTCTCATGAAGCACGATCCGTCCCTTATCAATCATATAAATATCATCACACAGGCTCTCCAGATCTGAGGAAATGTGGGAGCTGATCAGAATACTTCTTCCTTCCGTCTCCATATATTCCCGAAGGAGTTCCAGAATGCTATCCCTGGCAATCACGTCCAGACCGGCTGTAGGCTCATCCAGAACAAGAAGCCTGGCATCAAAGCTGGTGGCTGTCAGCACTTTTAACTTTGCTTTCATTCCTGTGGAAAACTCTTTCAGTTTCTTATCCATGGGGATGGAAAACAGGCTGCACCGCTTCTCAAACATCTCCCGATCAAATTTCTCATAAGTCTCTGTCAGAATATGCACAATCTGTTTCACGGTCAAACAATTGGAAAAACCGCTGTCAGAAAGTGTCGCGCCTATATCCGCTTTCTCTTTTTGGGAAATCTGCTCCATATCCTTATTAAACAGACGAATCTCTCCTGCATCAGGATGAACCAGCCCCAGAATAACCTTAAAGGTAGTAGACTTCCCTGCTCCATTGGCTCCGATCAGACCGGTGATCTGTCCTTCTTCTACTTCCATACTTACATCCAGGGAAAATCCAGGATAATTCTTCTGCAAATTCTTCAAACTCAACAGCATATCTACTCCTCCATAATAAGCTCAAACAGTTCCCGGATCTCTTCCTCAGACAATCCGCTGATCCGCGCTTTCCGGATCACTTCCTCCAGTTCTGTCTCAATCTCCCGCTTCCGCTCTTCCATAAGAAGTCCCTGGTTATTCTTGGCAATAAAGCTGCCTTTCCCATGCACCGTAACCACGAACCCCTCTTCCTCCAGAAAGTCATACGCCTTCTTCACCGTAAGAGCACTAATCTTCAGCTCCTTCGCCAAAGTTCTCACAGAGGGAAGCATTTCCTCTTCCTTTAACGTCCCGTCAATGATCATCGCCTTAATCTGATCTGTGATCTGCTCATAAATTGGCTGCATCGACGAGTGATTAATTATGATCTTCATGTGACCCCTCCTTATGCAAACAGCATATAACAGTATTATACTGTTGTCAAGTGTTATATGCTGTTTATTTTCAATTAATTCATAGTTACTTTGAACACACTGCCCCTCCCAGGCGTCCGCCTTCGCCACACAAAAAAAGACGTGCATACCTGAGTCTAAACTCACATACACACGCCAATATTTTTATTCAGCTTTATTAAACACTTCTTTATCCACAGCCCCATTCTGGCAAGCCACAATGGTCGTGCAAACTGCATCTCCTGTAATATTAACGGCTGTTCTGGCCATATCCAGAATACGGTCAATACCCATAATAATACCGATTGCTTCCACCGGAAGACCAACAGAGTTAAATACCATGGTCAAGGTCACAAGACCAACACTTGGAATACCTGCTGTACCAATAGAAGCCAGAGTCGCCGTACCGATAACGGTTACATAATCCATAGGTGTCAGATGAATTCCAAATGCCTGCGCTGCAAACATAACCGCAACACCCTGCATGATAGAAGTACCATCCATGTTAATGGTAGCTCCCAGCGGGATCGTAAAGGAAGAAATCTTTTTGGAAACACCCATTTTCTTATGCAGCGTATCGATGGAAAGAGGTATTGTTGCATTGGATGTTGCCGTGGAAAAGGCAAAAGCCATAACCGGGAAAAATTTCTTGATAAATCTGACCGGATTCAGGCCGGTAAATGCCTTGAGCAAAATCTGATACACTCCAAAGCACTGGATTGCCAGCGCGATCAGTACCGCAATCATATATTTCGCCAGCGGAATAAACGCACTGAAGCCAATATTGGCAAAAGTTCTTGCAATAAGACTGAATACACCGATTGGTGCCAGACTCATAACCATCATGGTCATTTCCATCATAATGTCATTAAACTGACTGATAAAGTTGGCAACCACCTCTGCGCGCTCTCCAAGCTTGGCAAGGATCACACCAACGACCAGGGCAAATACGATCACCTGAAGCATCTCGCCATTTGCCAGAGCTTTAAAAGGGTTGTCCGGAATAATATTCAAAATGGTCTGTGCCAGTGAAGCAGACTCCATAGTTTCAATGTCAGAAGCATTCACCTGAATCTTACTCATGTCAAGACCGATACCAGGTCTTAAAAGGGTTCCGATTCCAAGGGCAACTGCAACGGCCACCGCAGTAGTAACCAGATAAAATGCAAGAGTCTTGCCGCCTACATTTCCCAGCTTCTTGGTATCTCCGATTGCCATACTTCCGCAAACCAGAGAACAAAATACCAATGGAACAACCAGCATTTTCATGAGGCGGATAAATCCCTGACCCAATACATAAAGAACGCCTTCCACGATCACGTCATTTTTAATATTACCATCCGGAACCAGATAATGAAGAACCATTCCGGTGACAGCACCAACGATCAGTGCAATAAAAATCTTACTGGTCAGACTGATTTTCTTTTTCTCTTTTGCATTTTCTTTCTTTGCTCCCATCTTAGCCTTCCATCCTCTCTTTCATAAATTCTGCCAGAGATTCTTTCCAATCCGGCATGTCGTATACATCAATAATGCGAAGAATGAAATTATCAAGAACTGCATATGCAGGTCTTGCAGAGGACAGATCTGACTGCGGCGTGGGAACCGGATTCAGCTGTTCTTTTTTTCCGGAAAGCCGAAGTACTTCCTTTGCAAATTCGTAACGGCTGCAAACGCCCATGCAGGTAGCATGATAAGTTCCGTATTCATTAGTGCGGATCAAATAAAGAATGATTCTTGCCAGATCCCTGGCACTTGTAGGAGAACCATACTGATCTTCTGCAACGGATAAGGCCTGCCCTTCATCTGCTGAGGCAAGCACGCGGTTTACAAAATTATTTCCGGTTCCGTATACCCAGTTGCTTCGGATAATAAAGTGCTTGTGGGTGAATTCCTTCACATATTTTTCTCCTGCAAGCTTTGATTTTCCGTAAACGGTGATAGGATTGGTATCATCAAATTCTGTATAAGGCTTTTTTCCCAAGCCGTCAAAAACGTCATCTGTAGACAGCTGTACCATCTTTGCCCCGGTTTTTCTTGCCACAATACTTAAGTTACGGGCACCCAGGGCATTTACGCGGAATGCATGCTCCGGCTCTTTTTCGCAAAGCTCTACATCGGTAAGTGCCGCACAGTTGATGATCACGTCCGGACGGTTGATCTCACCGAAACGGAGCACTTCATCGGTTTCTGTGATATCGAGCTCATTCTTATCTGTATTCAGAGCTTCAATCTCCAGCGGATTCAGCACTTCATTGATTGCTTCGCCAATCTGGCCTTCTGATCCTACGATCCATACTTTCAGCATTTCTCTTCCTCCTTTATCTCTGTCAAATGCATCGATTTCATCGCACAATTAATATTATTTTAGCAATGTTCAATAGTATCTGTCAAGGAAAAAGATTGCCCGGCCAGCCTTGTATTTCCATGCGGCAGGCTGTATAATCTTAGAGCGTGTTTGAAAAAGGCTTTCTGCAAGATGTGCGTCACAGATTGCAGGAATGATTTTTCAAACACGCTCTAGCATCTCTTAAAAGGTTTTTTCAGCTTTAATGAAATGGAAGGATTTACAGTATGAAACGAAAAATAGGAAAACGAAAGCGGCAGCTTAAAAGAAAGTACCTAATGAAAAAGCAGCTTCTCACAGGCGGGATTCTGGGCGCTGCAGCCCTTACCGTTTTTGGTGCCGCCCGGCTTGTGGGGAAAATCAAAGAATCTGCCAACACCGTCTCCATGGTTGCAGCCACTTCCGGGGACAGCGGGCTTAATATGGAACAAACCGACTCCCTTGCAGAGGTAAAGGCAGCTATGGCAAAGCCTGCCAGCTTTTCCCCCGCCTGTGTGGAATCCACAAAGCCCTCCCTTTACATAGATTCCACAGCCATCGAGGTAAATGGGCAGACCCTGGCAAATCTTTCTGATTACCAGTCTGCTGACACCCATTCCTTTGATGCAGGGATCAGCTACACAGATGTGGACGGAATCGTCACCTTCCGGGGCAATAATTTCCGCGACACCGCCTCCTATGGAAACACCCAGATCAAGGAGGGCAAAATAACAGATCTCTGGACCGCCAGCACAGGTTCCATCACGGTAGGCGATGCTACCTGGTCGGGAAGCGGCTGGACCGGACAGCCTCTTATGGAAAAATGGTCCAAAGAAGCCAAACAGTCCATGAACATGTACGACTGGGCCAAAGAAAAAGACGACCTTGTGGAAGTGATCTACGCCTGCATGGACGGATATGTGTATTTCCTGGATCTGGAAACAGGCGAGCCGACAAGAGAGGCCCTTTTCCTGGGCTACACCTTCAAGGGTTCCGGTGCACTGGACCCAAGAGGCTATCCAATCTTATATGTAGGTGCCGGCTACGACAGCAATGAAGGAACCGCCAGGGTTTTCGTGGTCAACCTTCTGGACTGCAGCGTCATGTACACCTTCGGAAATAACGATTCTTTTTCCCTTCGCGGAAACTTAAGCTATTTTGACTCCTCCGCACTTGTGGATGCGAATACCGATACTCTGATCTATCCTGGGGAAAACGGCATTCTCTACCTGATCAAATTAAATACCAGCTATGATCCAGCGGCAGGCACCCTGTCCATCGCCCCGGACCCGGTTGTGAAATGGCATTATTACGGAACCAGAACCAGTGTTGCTTCCTACTGGCTTGGCATGGAGGACAGTGCAGCCATCTACGACGGCTATATTTTCATGTCCGACAATGGCGGCAATCTGATGTGCCTGGATCTGAACACCCTGCAGCTGGTGTGGGTACAGGACATTCTGGATGACTCCAACTCCTCCCCGGTGCTTTCCGTGGAGGACGGACATCTTTACCTGTACATCAGCACCTCCTTCCGTCTTGGATGGCGAAGCAATTCCACAGCGGAAGTTCCGGTATGGAAAATTGACGCCGAGACCGGAGAGATCATCTGGCAGAAATCCTACGAGTGTTCTTCTGAGGACGGGGTCTCCGGCGGCGTCCAGTCCACCATCGCAGTGGGTAAAGAGGAATTGTCCGACTACATTTATGTGACCGTAGCCAGAACTGGAGGCCAGGCCGAGGGCGTCCTTGCCTGCATTGACAAAAATACAGGGGAAGCCGTCTGGGAGCATGCTGCTGCCTATGCCTGGTCCTCTCCTGTATGTGTGTACAATCCCGACGGCAGCGGCAAAGTGCTCTACTGCAACAGCACCGGACACATTTATCTTCTGGACGGAAAAACAGGAGAGGTTCTTGACTGCCACCAGATCAGTGAGGGAGTCATCGAAGCATCTCCTGCTGTCTATCAAAGTTATATGGTCGTGGGAACCCGCGACTGCAAAATATGGGGAATGGAACTGCAGTAATGCGGTTTCTCCCCCATTTTTCAAACAGGCTCTAGAGCATGTTTGAAAAAGGCTTTCTGCAAGATGTGCGTCACAATTTGTGGGAGATTTTGCCCGGATGAGGGCGTCGTAGCGGGCTACGACAACCGAATTCGGGTGAAATATACCGCAAAGTGGGGCGTGCAGATTGCAGGAATGATTTTTCAAACAGGCTCTAGGCTTTAATCGCCCATCTCATTTTTGTAGACCGTGCGCGGCCATTCTGTGCACATTCCTGTGCGGACGGACGAATTACATCTTTGGCGTAATCGGAATAAATTCCTGCCTTATATCCTGCCTTTAACGCTTTTTTTACCAGCTTGTCTTCCCCGGAATGGAAGGTCAGGATAGCGGCTCTTCCGCCTGGCTTTAAAGCATCCGGCAGCTTTTCCATAAATTCATAGAGGACCTCAAATTCCCGGTTCACATCAATTCGAAGAGCCTGGAAGGTACGCTGGCAGGTCTTCTTGATGGTCTCCTTCTTCTCTTTCTCCGGAAGGAAATCAAGGGTCTTCTCAATCACCTGGCGAAGCTTGGTGGTGGTATCCATGTGGTTTCCTCTGCGGATCTCATCAGTGATGGCCTTTGCCAGTTCTTCACAGTAGGGCTCGTCAGAATTCTCATAAAGCATTCCGGCAAGCTCGTCTCTTGTGATGGTCTCAAGACGCTCTGCGGCACTGATCCCGGCCTCCTGGTTCAGACGCAGATCCAGAGGTCCGTCCACCTTAAAGGAAAATCCTCTTTTCGGGTTGTCGATCTGCATGGAAGAAACGCCAAGGTCTGCCAGCAGGAAATCAAAGCCTCCCACTTCCTTTGCAATCTCATCAATGGTGCAGAAGTTCTGAAGCTTAATAGTGAGAATGTCCTCCCCAAATCCCAGCTCTTCCAGGCGCTTCTTGGTCTTGGCGGCTTCCTCATGATCCACATCTGTGGCATACACATGGCCTTTTCCCTGAAGACACTGAAGCATTGCCTTCGTATGGCCTCCGTAGCCTAAAGTAGCGTCAAAGCCTACCTGTCCCGGCTTGATTTCCAGGAAATCAAGGATTTCCTTTACCATAATGGAAATGTGCATGCCAGCAGGAGTGTTTCCTTTTTGCATCACATGCTGGATGGTATCCTGGTATTTCTCCGGCTGAAGCTCCTTATATTTCTCTTCGAATTTCTTCGGGTATTTGCCCTTGTAGCGCACACGTCTTTTGTGAGACTGCTGTGCGTCCTGTGAAGCAGCTTCCTGCCCCTCGTTGGAAGTTTTTATTTTCTCAGTCATTTCTGTCTCCTGTAGCTTTTCATCATTCTGTGACATCTGCATCTCCTGTAAAAGGTTCTAAGTCATGCTTTTTTCTTATCAGCCCTGTTTTCTTTTCTCCAGCTCCATGCTGATCTTGGAAACAAACAGGTCAAATGCCACATCATTTTTACCGCTGTTGATCACAATGTCTGCCTTGGAACGGGTAGGCTCTACATAAAGGTAATGCATGGGCTTCACCGTATTCAGATACTGGTTGATGATTCCGTTTAAGTCCCTTCCGCGCTCTTCCACGTCCCGGGAGATCCGGCGAAGGATACGCTCGTCTGCATCCGCTTCCACATACACCTTGATGTCAAGAAGCTCCCTCACCCTTGGATCTGCCAGAAGAAGGATTCCTTCCACAAGGATCACCGGACTTGGGGTAATGTGAAGAATCTTATCGGAACGGTTGTGCTGGGAATAATCATAAACCGGGCATTCTATGGATTTTCCTGCCTTCAGAAGCTTCAGATGCTCTACCAGAAGCTCGGTCTCCAGGGAATCGGGATGATCGTAATTGACAGTTACCCTCTGTTCAAAGGGAATTCCATCCTGTCTGCGGTAGTAATTGTCGTGATAAAGCACCACCACATCATCCCCGAAATGCTCTTTAATCCTGTTTGTAAATGTTGATTTACCAGAGCCGGAACCTCCGGCAATTCCTATAATCAGACTTTCCATTTTTTCGCTCCTACCTGTCAAGGCCGAATTCTTCCGGCATAAATCTTGGGCAAATGTTATCAGATGTACAAATAACTGTAGAGGAAAGGCGGGTGCCGATGGCGCATGCCTCTCTTAAGGTCTTGCCGTATGTCAGTCCTACGCAAACACCTGCGAAAAAGGCATCTCCTGCGCCTGTGGTGTCCACCACATCCACCTTCTTGGCCGGGTAAACACCGTGATTTCCTTCCTGGTCTGCGTAGGCTGCGCCTTCACTTCCCATGGTAACCACCATCTTGGGAATGTGCGCTGACTGGATGCGCTTTGTCAGGCACTCTGCCATTTCCTCCGGGGAAAGGCCGTCATAATCTTCAGAAAACAAAATTCCGGCCTCCTGCTGGTTGCAGACGAAGCAGGCTGTTTTCCGAAGAAAATCCCTGCGCTCCATGGCAATGGTCATGTTGGAAACCAGTGCGTAAACTTTTTTGCCGTATTTCTCCGCATAGTGGAAGGTTTTCTTCACGATTTCCTTGTCAATGTCAATCTCGATCACCACGCTGTCCGCATTCTGGAAGATCTCGTCTCCGCATTCCTCCAGAATCTGCTCAATGGGGCGGTGATCCGGTCTCTTGGAAATGGATGCCACCACATCCCCGTCCTGGTCAAAAACAGCCAGCCAGGTTCCCATGCCGTTTGGCACCTTGCGCATAAACCTGGTGTCTACCTTGTGGCGATCCAGCTTGCGGATCACTTCCTCGCCCATGGCATCGTCATCCACCAGACTGACAAATGTGGGCTTCAGCTCTATATTGGCAATATCCTCTACCACATTTCTTCCCACTCCGCCGTGGATCTGCTGGATTTCTCCCGCATTTCTTCCGCCTGGAATAAAAGGCGCTGTAGAATACCCTTTCACATCGATAAAAACATCACCGATTACAACAATTCCCATACTTTCTCTTTCTCCTTTGTTACCTGTTACATATTCACAATAATTTCTGTTACCAGTTCCTTGAAGGATTTGGCAACCCGATCTGCAGTCTCCTGGACTTCCTTGTGGTTTAACTCTTCCTTTGAAATTCCGGCTGCCATGTTGGTGATGCAGGAAATCCCGCAGATCTCAAGGCCCATGTGACGGGCTGCCATCGCCTCGCAGGCAGTGCTCATGCCAACAGCGTCCCCGCCCCAGATGGCTGCCATTTTCACCTCAGCAGGAGTCTCGTAGTTTGGTCCTGTAAACTGCACGTAAACACCCTCCTGAATGGAAATGCCGCATTTTTTCGCTGAGGTGCGGATCACATCCTGAAGCCGTCTGCTGTACACCTCACTCATATCCGGGAATCTGCAGCCAAGCTCCTCTATATTAGGTCCGATAAGAGGGCTTGGAATTCCGGTTGCAATGTGGTCTGTGATCATCATGAAATCCCCCGGATGAAAGGATGGATTCACGCCGCCTGCTGCATTGGTGAGAAACAGCTTCTTCGCTCCCATCATGCCCATCAGTCTTGCGGGAAGCACCACATCGGTCATAGGATAGCCTTCATAATAATGCACTCTTCCCTGCATGATCACAACCGGCACCTGTTTCACATAGCCGAATACAAACCTTCCCTTGTGTCCTGCAACTGTGGAGGTTGGAAAACCTTCAATTTCTGTATAATCAATTGTGGTCTCAATCTGGATCTCATCTGCATAATCACCAAGCCCGGAGCCCAGGATCAGCGCCACCTCCGGTTTAAAATCTGTTTTTTTTCTGACACTTGCAAGGCAAGTTTCAAGCTTCTGATATAAATCGTTCATGTACACCTTCTCCTTTTATACGCTGCCTATTTTCTCATCTACAGTTCTTTTCAGGCCTCTGTATTGTTTCTCGTTAATCCAGATCTGATTGCCTTTTTTGGTGATCAGATCATCCGCCTGAAATTTTTTGATGGCACGGCTGATGCTTTTCAGGCAGAGACCTGTCTCATCTGCCAGATTCTGACGGCTCTCATTGATGCAAAGCTGCTCATTTTTACTGTATTTTTCAAACCAGTCCGCAAACAGCACAGCCAGCCGGTCTGCACCTTCCAGAAACAGGTACAGCCGGTTCCGTCTCTCCTCCTCCAGAAGGGAAGCGCAGGTAAGCCTTGCTTCCGTGCGAAAGGCTTCCGTATCTGAATAGATCCATTTCTCATACTGGGCTCTTGGAAGCTTGGTCACAATGCATTCTGTCTCTGTCTGCAGGGTAGTCTGGTAGGTGTCCTGCCCCAGGATCACTTCCATTCCACCAAGTGCGATCAGATTCATGGGCTTCATAAAATCGTAGGCAATGCCAGACACCCTGTAGTCTGTGGCTTTGACCCTTCCCCTTGCCACAAAGAAAATAGTGTCTGCAGGCTCATTTTCCCGGATAAAGGTGATGCCAGCTTCCATCACCTCGCTCTGGAACAGATCCATCAGCCACAAGGGTGCTGTGCGGAAATAAGCTTCAAACTGTTTCTGTTT
This sequence comes from Blautia segnis, assembly GCF_014287535.1. NCBI lineage: Bacteria > Bacillati > Bacillota > Clostridia > Lachnospirales > Lachnospiraceae > Blautia > Blautia segnis. The sequence goes on from NZ_JACOOT010000032.1 coordinate 74,274, forward strand.
CTCTCTTTCCAGTTCCCGAAGAAACGGAAGTACATCATGCAAGTATGTGTGTTTCATATAGTTTCCTCATATTCTGCTGTCTGGAAGCATATCTGAAAAATGCTCTCTTAAACCAGCTTCTCCAAAATAGAGTGTCCGATGGTTCCCTCCGGCATTTTAACCTGGAAATTATCTGCAACAGAAGCGCCGATCACAGCAAAAGTATCTTCGTTTTCGATGGCTCCGCCCTCTTTCATCTGCGGGGAATAAGCAAGGAATGGAACGTATTCTCTTGTATGGTCTGTACCTGTGTAGGTGGGATCATTTCCGTGATCTGCCGTCAGGATCAGAAGGTCATCCTCCCGAAGCGCTTCAAGAAGAACGCCCAGGTTTTTATCAAATTTCTCAATCTCTTTGCCGTAACCTTCCACATTTCGTCTGTGTCCCCACAGGGCATCGAAATCAACCAGATTGACAAAGCAAAGTCCCTTAAAGTCTTCTTTGCTGATGGCAATGGTCTGCTCCATGCCGTGTACGGAACTGTTGGAATGATAGGTCTTTGTGATTCCCTCGCCGCAGAAAATATCGTTGATCTTGCCTACGCCGATCACATCCAGTCCTGCATCCTTAAGTGCATTCAAGGTGGTTAAGCCAGTTGGCTTCAGGGCATAGTCGTGACGGTTGCTGGTGCGCTTAAACTCGCCTTTCTTTTTACCCACATAGGGTCTTGCAATGACGCGGCCTACCCGCCACTCATCCTTCATAGTGATCTCACGGGCAATCTCACAGCAGCGATACAGGTTCTGAAGGTCAAAGGTCTCCTCATTTCCGCATATCTGAAGGACAGAGTCTGCGGAGGTGTAGACGATCATGGCGCCTGTGTTGATTTCTTCTTCGCCCAGCTCTTCAATAATCTCCGTGCCGCTTGCGCTTTTGTTTCCAATTACGCGCTTGCCGCAGCGCTTCTCAAGCTCTGCGATCAATTCCGCCGGAAATCCGTGATCTGTAAAGGTGATAAAGGGTTTGGTTGTTCTGATTCCCATCATTTCCCAGTGCCCGGTCATAGTGTCCTTGCCGTTGCTGGCTTCTGTAATGCGCATGTAGCGGCCCATAGGATGCTCCACGCCTGTCATATTTCCGGCAGGATGCAGATTTAACATTCCCAGTTTTCTTAAATTTGGTATTTCCAGGGAACCCATTTTATCCAGAATATGTCCGAAGGTATCCACTCCCACATCACCAAACTTTTCGGAATCCGGCATAGCGCCGATTCCCAGAGAATCCAGGACGATCACAAAGATCCTTTCATATTTTTTCAAAATAAAATCCCCCATTTCTGCTGCTTTTTTTTTTTTTAACAGAATTGCCTCTGCCATGTTTTATTCAACAGGTCATTTATCGGCCTATATACAGTTTTCTGTGTAGTTTCTCTTTGACTTCTTCGCCTGCAAATGCAGTGTCTGCCGCATTTTTCATAAGGATCAGAATCTCCTCATCTGTAATTCCATAGGTTTTCTGAATGAACTGCAGTTCCTTGGTCAGCGTGGTATTGCTGACGGTGCGGTTGTCCGTGTTGATGGAAACCTTCAGGTCTGCATTTAAAAATTCACAGATGGGATACTGGGCAGTGCTCTGTACTGCCTTTGTCTGCAGGTTGCTGATGGGGCACATCTCAATTCCGATGCCCATCTGTGCAAGCTCCTTTTGCAGATCAGCGTAACCTCTCATGGCAATTCCATGACCGATTCTGCCAGCTCCTGCTTTTACAGAATCCACAATGTTCTGCACGCTTCCGCACTCTCCTGCATGGAGAGTAAAGGGCATTTCCAATTTGCAGGTGTCTGTAAACAGCTCCATGAACTGTGACATTGGGTAGGAGGCTTCCGCGCCTGCCAGGTCCGCGGCGCACACTCCATATCCCAGATACTCCCGGGCGGTTTTGATCATGCGGCTGTTGTCCTCCTGGCTATGATGGCGCATGGCACAGGTGATCACGCCGAAGTCCACGCCGAAATCCTTTTTGCCGCGCTCAAGACCTTTTAAAAGTGCTTCGATCACTGACCGGCAGTTCATGCTCTCTGTCTCGGATAAAAGAGGGGCAAAGCGGATTTCCGCATAGCACACATTCTCCTGGCTCATGCTTTTCAGCACGTCATAGCCAGCCCCTTCTAATCCCTTCTCATCCATAATGCACTGTCCGGGAAGGGAAAATTTTTCAAGGTATTCGGCCAGGGAGGTGCAGTCATCTGATACGCTAAGTTCTTCTGGCTGTACTGCCCGTCCAAGTCTTGATTCTATAAATTCCCGGCTGAGGGAGCCGTCCAGGTGGCAGTGAAGCTCCACCTTGGGGAGGGCCTTTAATTCTTCTGTTGTCATAATTTATTCTCCTACGGTCAGGCCAGATTAGTGGGGCCAAAGCCCAGAGGAAGCAGTTCCTTTAATGTGTAAATGTCGTAGTGCTCCTTGTCCACTGCCAGAATGATCTGGAAGGTTTCGGGATTGCAGAACTCCATCATCACCTGTCTGCATACTCCGCAGGGAGCTGCATATTCTGTAAGAACGCCCTTTTTTCCGCCTACTACGCAGATTGCCTGGAATTCCTTAACGCCTTCGCTTACAGCCTTGAAAAAGGCGGTTCGCTCCGCGCAGTTGGTGGCGGTGTAGCCTGCGTTTTCAATGTTGCAGCCGGTGTAGGTCTGACCATTTTTTGCCAGCAGGGCTGCGCCTACTTTAAAATTGGAATATGGTGTATAAGAATATTGCAGCTGCGCTATGGCAGTATCGATTAATTTATTTCTGATTTCTTTTTCCATTCTCACACCCCTTGTTTCTTTTTCATATCGCAACGGTTTCGTGTTTTCACCATTACGTGCCAAAATGCATTCCAAATTACCTTCGGTAATTGCATCTTGTAATCAATAGCCGGTAGCTTTCTCGTTCTTTACAATCTTGATAATACGGCTGGTTCCCAGTCTGTCGGCGCCAAGAGATAAGAATTTCTCAGCATCCTCAAGGGAGGAAATTCCGCCTGCTGCTTTCATCTTCACATTTGGTCCGATGTGTTTGGAGAACAGCTCAATGTCTGCGAAGGTAGCGCCTGCGCCGCCAAAGCCTGTGGAGGTTTTGATATAGTCTGCGCCTGCTGCGGTTACGATCTCGCACATTTTGATTTTTTCCTCGTCTGTGAGGAAGCAGGTCTCAATGATCACCTTCAGGATTTTTTCTCCGCATGCTGCTTTCAGGGTGCGAATCTCTTTCTCGATCAGGTCGTATTTCTTGTCCTTGAGCCATCCAATGTTGATGACCATATCGATCTCAGATGCGCCGTTTGCAACGGCATCCTTTGTCTCAAATTCCTTGGCTGCTGTGGTCATGTAGCCATTTGGGAAACCGATGACTGTGCATACTGCCATTTTTCCGTCTACATATTCTGCTGCCTGTTTTACGTAGCTTGGGGGAATGCATACAGATGCTGTTCCATATTCCATAGCATCGTCACAGATCTGCTTGATTTCTTCCCAGGTAGATGGCTGGAGAAGAAGGGTATGATCTACATGTTTTAAAATTTCTTTTACGTCCATTCTGGTTCCTCGTTTCTTATATTCTCTCTATTTTCAATCTGCCTGGAGCATGTTTGAAAAAGGCTTTCTGCAAGATGTGCGTCACAATTTGTGGGAAATTTTGTCCGGATGAGGGCGCCGTAGCGGGCTACGGCAACTGAATTCGGGCAAAATATACCGCAAAGTGGGGCGTGCAGATTGCGGGAATGATTTTTTAAACAGGCTCTAGTCTTCTTTGATCAGCTTGCGGACAGCTTCTACTGCCACGCGGATTGCCATATCTGTATCGTGCACAACCGGGTTATCCAGTCCAAGCTTCTCTCTTTCCTGGTTTGCAAGTACCAGGAAGCAGGAGCCGGCTCTTGCGCGAAGCTTGCCTGCAGCAATGAAAAGGGCTGCGGATTCCATCTCGGAAGCCAGACATCCCATCCGCTTCCAGGCTTCCCATTTATTGATCAGCTCGTAGCCAACAGGCATGGCCTCCGGCTCGTGCTGTCCGTAAAAGGCATCCTTGCACTGTACCACGCCTGTGTGGTAGGAAAGTCCTTTTTCTTTTGCGGCTGCTACAAGGGCGTTTGTTACGTCCAAATTAGCTACTGCCGGATATTCGATAGGCGCATATTCCCGGCTGGTGCCTTCCATGCGGACGGCTCCTGTGGCAATGACGATATCGCCGCTTTTTACCTCCGGCTGCATTCCGCCGCAGGTTCCAATGCGGACAAAGGTGTCAGCGCCGCAGCGGGACAGCTCTTCCATTGCAATGGAGGCGGACGGGCCGCCGATTCCGGTGGAGGTTACACTGACCTTCACACCGTCTAAGGTTCCTGTATAGGTGATATATTCCCGGTTGTCCGCAATGAGAACCGGATCATCAAAATACTGGGCGATCTTCACGCATCTTTTGGGGTCGCCTGGCATAATCACATAGCGGCCAACCTCCCCTTTCGCCACCTGAATATGATACTGCCTGCTGGCATCCTCTGAGTAATTTTTCATAGTGTCACCTTCTCCTAATAATTTACTCCAATTTTACTCCGATACTACGGATTGCTCCGCTGCTGCGCAGCTCCCGCAATCCTCCAGCCATTCGGAGGTTTACCTCTGTCCCTTATCGTACGGAATACCTTCCGCCTTTGGTGCCCTGGAGTTCTTAGATACGAATACAAGGACGATCAGGGAAATGATGTATGGGAACATGTTGTACAGAGTACTTGGAAGCTTCAGTGCAACCAGTGCATCAAAGCCTGTGTATACGTTGGACAGGGCACGGAACAGACCGAACAGAAGGGCTGCCAGTCCGATGTTCACCGGTTTCCACTGTCCGAAGATCATAACCGCAAGTGCAAGGAAGCCAAAACCTGCAACTCCGTTCTCGAATTTCCACTCGCTGACGCCGGCTGTGATATAAACCAGTCCGCCAAGTCCGCCAAGAGCGCCGGAGATCAGAACGCCTGCATAACGCATTTTGAACACATTGATACCTACAGAGTCAGCTGCCTGGGGATGCTCGCCGCATGCCATAAGACGAAGTCCGAATCTGGTTTTGTATAATACAATATAAGAAGCGATCAGGATCAAAAGAGCAAACAGCATGAACCAGCTGAACTCAAATTTGCCGATTCTTACCAGGAATGCTTTCTTTGCCACCTTGTAAGCAACTGTGGAAGAAACGTTGTCCGGGTTCTCTGCCATGTTGATGGCACGCACGATAACAACTGCTGCCGCAGGTCCAAGAAGGTTCAGGGCAGTTCCAACCAGAGTCTGGTCTGCATTAAAGTTGATGGCAGCTACGCCAAGAAGCAGGGAAAAGACCATTCCCACCAGTACGCTTGCCAGAACAACCAGAAGGATCACAACCGCTGCCGGAGCAGATTCCGGAAGATATTTCATCATCAGGGCACCGCCAAGTGCTCCCATAACCATAATTCCCTCAAGACCGATATTGATTACACCGCTGTGCTCAGAAAAACAGCCGCCAAGTGCTACGAGAATCAATACAGAAGCAAATATTAATGTATACTGAATCAATAATAACATTATTTTTCTCCTCCTTTTGCAGCTTTTTTCTCATCTCTCTTATCGAGATAACGGTTTAACCAAAGTTTGAAGAAGAATACAAATCCGCACAGATAAATAATAAATGCGGAGATCAGATCAGAGATCTGTGCACAGTACATGGTTTTGTCTACGTAGCTTCCGCCGCTTGTAATGTGCTGGATAAAATAAGAGGAGAAAATCGCTCCGATTGGGTTCAGACCTCCAAGGAATGCTGCCGCGATTCCGTTAAAGCCCATTCCCGGAACAGTTGTCTGCTGTACCATCCAAGTCTCAATTCCGCTGAGATAGAATACAGCTGCGCCAAGTCCTGCAAGGCCGCCAGCGATCATCATGGTTACGATGGTGTTTCTCTTCTCTTTCATACCGCAGTATTTTGCGGCATTTTTATTCATACCGGTTGCGCGAAGCTCAAAGCCGAATTTGGTTTTCTCCAAAAGTACCCACACGGCGATCGCCATCACGACAGAGATAATAAGACCAACGGAAACGAATTTATTTCCGGAAAAGATCTCATCCAGACCGCAGTTTGGAAGAAGGGCACTTTTGTTTCCGCTGGAAAGGTCCACAGTATATGGGGTGGACTCGGATTTTACCTGAGTCAGAAGCATGTTTACCACATACAGGGAAATCCAGTTCAGCATGATACAGGAAATAACCTCGTTTACGTTAAAGTATGCCTTCAATGCACCGGAAACGCCGCCGATCAGCGCTGCAATCACAATGGCTGCGATCATGCATACATACCATGGCATGCCAAGCTTCAATGCGAAATAAAGGGAAGCACCGGCACCGACTACATACTGTCCGGCTGCTCCAATGTTAAAAAGTCCAACCTTATAAGCAAACAAAACGGACAGGGAACACATCAGAAGGGCAGATGCCTTTACCAGTGTGGTTCCCATGTATTTCAGCATGGCCTTCTGGCTTGGATAATAAAAATAGTTTTTCAGGATCGCGGTGATTGCCCCTGCAGCACCTTTTGGATTGATGATCAGAAGCACCACATATCCGATCAAAAGACCGATTACAATGCAAAGCAAAGAAGCAATGATGGTCTGAAATGCATTGTTTCTCAGAATGCCTGCTTTCTTTTTGGAATCATTATTCATTGCTCTTTGTCTCCTTTCTCTTTGATCCTGCCATGTAAAGACCAAGCTCCTCTACAGTTACCTTCTTCGGATCAAATTCTCCTACGATTTCTCCCTCATACATAACCAGGATGCGGTCAGATACATTCATAACCTCATCCAGCTCCAGGCTTATGAGAAGAACGCCCTTGCCTGCATCTCTTGCCTGAACCAGCTGCTTGTGCACATGCTCGATTGCTCCAACGTCCAGACCTCGGGTAGGCTGTACTGCGATCAGAAGCTCCGGATTCTTGTCAATCTCGCGGGCAATGATGGCTTTCTGCTGGTTGCCGCCGGACATGGATCTTGCCTTGGTGACAGCGCCCTGGCCGGAACGGATGTCGTACTGCTCGATCAGGCGGTTGGCATATTTGCGGATTTCCTTTCTCTTAAGGAAACCGAATTTGTTGGTAAACTGGGGTTCAAAATATCTCTGAAGAACAATGTTGTCTTCCAGGGAATAATCCAGTACAAGGCCATGTTTGTGACGGTCTTCCGGGATATGGCTCATTCCAGAGGTAAGGCGCTCACGGATTGGCATGTGGGTAATGTCTTTTCCATTCATGGTGATGGTACCGCTCTTAATCGGTTCCAGGCCGGAAAGCCCGTAGACAAATTCTGTCTGTCCGTTTCCGTCGATTCCGGCGATACATACGATCTCGCCTCTGTGAACCTGAAGGGAAACGCCGTTCACCGCATTGTTTTTATGGCACTTGGAGCCTACTACCATATCCTTCACATCAAGAACCACTTCTCCTGGATTTGCTTCGTCTTTTTCTACAACGAAGTTTACGTCTCGTCCTACCATCATGGCGGAAAGCTTCTCCGGATTGGTGTCCTTAATGTCTACAGTACCGATGTATTTGCCCTTTCGAAGGACAGTGCAGCGGTCTGCGACCTGCATGATCTCGCCCAGCTTATGAGTGATAAACAGAATGCTCTTGCCCTCTGCTGCCAGGTTCTTCATGATCTGCATCAGTTCCTGGATCTCCTGGGGAGTGAGCACTGCGGTAGGCTCATCAAAGATCAGGATCTCATTGTCACGGTAAAGCATCTTGAGGATTTCTGTTCTCTGCTGCATACCAACTGTGGTGTCTTCAATGATGGCGTCAGGATCTACAGACAGACCGTATTTCTGGGAAAGCTCCATCACTTTTTTACGTGCGCCGTCTTTTTGAAGAAAACCATTCTTTGTGGTCTCCACGCCAAGAATGATGTTGTCAAGAACGCTGAAGCATTCTACCAGCTTGAAGTGCTGGTGCACCATACCAATTCCAAGGTCGTTGGCATCATTAGGGTCCTTGATCTCTACCTTTTTGCCGTCCTTGCGGATTTCTCCCTCTTCTGGCTGGTACAGACCGAACAGAACGCTCATCAGGGTGGATTTGCCTGCTCCGTTCTCACCAAGCAGTGCGTGGATCTCACCTTTTTTTAACTGAAGCGTGATATTGTCATTTGCGATGATTCCGGGAAAGCGCTTGGTGATTCCCAGCATTTCAATTGCATATTCACTCATCTTCGTTTTTCTCCTTCTTATTCATGGCAGAGTCACTGCCAGAAAGCATGGAACAGGCATCTTGCAAACATGCCTGTTCCGATAAAAAAGGGAAGTGGCCACTGCTCACTCCCCTTTCTATCACTTGCATGCCCCTTCTTTCATAGGACTATTAAGCCTTCCTGCCGGAACACTACCCGTGATTTATAACTGCATTTATCTATGCGGAGTAGTTGTCTTATTTGATGCTGCCGTAATCGTTTACTGCGATCTCAGTTTCCGGTAATGCAGTAATGTCGTTGCTTACTGTGATCTCGCCATTATATAATTTGCTTACAAGATCCTTGTAATCATCTACAGTAAAGTTGTCATCCCACTGTGTGGTATCCATTGGAAGCTGTACGTAGTTGTCTTCTGGATTCTCGGATACAAGACCAAGGTTGTCGATTTTTCCAGCATAGTCAGATTCCCAGTTACCGTCCTTGATTGCGTCAAGTGCAGTCTTAACAGTCGGTGCAAGACCTTTCATAGCGGATGTAACTGTGATGTCCTCGCCAATGATTCCGGACTGGTCGGAGTCAACACCGATTACCTTGCCGTCAACCTTAGCTGCTGCTTCTGCTGCAGATGTGTAGATTCCGCCGCCGCATGCGAATACAACTTCAACGCCCTTGCTGCCGTACCAGGTATCCATGTAAGCTGTGATGTCTGCGTCGCCGTAGAACTGTCCGCCGCATACATACTCAAGTTCAACCTCGTCTGTGATTCCAAGCTCTTTTGCTGCTTCATCAGCACCCTGGATGTAGCCATATCCGAAACGGGTAACGGCCGGTACAGACATTCCGCCAAGGAATCCAAGATGTTTGTATCCAAACTTCACTGCTGCGTATCCTGCCATGTATCCGGAAACCTCTTCCTGATAAGTACAGCAGTATACATTGTCTGCATTGTAGTAATCCGTTACTTCATAATCGTCCGGATTGTAGGTGTATCCTTCGCCAACACCTTTCTCGCAGATATCGCCTGCACTTACGTCTGGTGCGATGAACTTCACATCCGGGTACATCTCGGATTGCTCTACGATGGTAGCTGCGAACATGTAGCCAGGAAGAACGATTACGTTCGCGCCGTCTGCTACAGCCTGGTCAACACTTGCGTTACGTGCCTCATCGGAGTCACTCTCTGGTTTGTAATAGTTGAAGTCGCTTCCATTGTCAGCTGCCCATTCCTTACATGCCTCGTAAGTAGTCTGATTAAAGCTCTGGTCTGTGATATCACCGGAGTCAGTAACCATGGCGATCTTCATGTCGGATGCCTCTGCCTTTACCTCTGTTGCTCCATAAGCTGGTGCAAGGGAAAGTGCCATTGCTCCTGCAAGCACCATAGCTGCAATTCTTTTCTTCATTTTATATTTTCCTCCTTTTTATAATATCGATCCTGATAGTCTTACAATGACATATGTCTCACTTTTAAGACAGGACTCATGTCCCTTTTTCATTGTTTATTTTAATTTTTGTATAATTCGGCCAGTTTTTTTAAAGTTTTTTCATGCAATATTTTTGTTTTTCAAAATTCTAAAAGAACTTATGTCCCTTTTAGTTTATTTCAGTTTTCTTCCCGAAGCAGGCTATTGCCGCTCTCCTTCATTCGCTTCTTCAAGAGAAATCTTTTCCGGCAGCTGTGTGTCTGTATACTCAAGCCGAATAACTGCCTGAGGCCAGTTTATGCTGACTCTTGCAGTTTTATTTCGTTCTGCTCCTGCCTTTCGTATCAGCTCCAGAAGCTCGTCTAACACTTCACGGGTAAGATAACCGCCTCTCCAGTGAAAAATCAGGACCTTTCCCTTCTTAGCTGCCTGAAGGGAGCGCTTGTATACGTCTTCCTTTTTGGTAAAGGAAAGCTTTTTTTCTTTATAATAAAAATGATCATGATCCGTGCAGGAAGGCGCCGGTGCGATCAACGGTTCATGATCCCGAAAAATCTGCTGATCATCCAGATTAAAATAGTCATAACGGATTTCTGAATTATGGTGATCTGTCCCAAGACTATTATCGAAGGTGGCATCCAGATGATAATATGTCCCCTCTGTTTTTACAATATTCCAGGTATGACGGTACTTGATTCCTTTTTCCGGATTATTCCCGCAAATAGCAATCATACACCACACTCCCAATGCATCCAGAAGAACCTTTACTGCTTTTGCAATGCCTTCACAGACTCCTACGCCCTGACCCAGAGGACCGATAATTTCGTGGGAATAAGGTTTTTTCAGCTTATCATAACGAACATTTTCACAAATAAAATCATGTACATACTTTTCTTTTTCCCACTGGGAAAGCTTCATAGCAGGGCGGACAAGCTTTTCCACACGGGCTTCCATGGCTTTCTGATGCTCCCGGATCTTATTTTTGTCAAATAAATACTCAGGGATAAAAATCAGATTAGGGGAATCTTTATAATAACGGTACTTGAAGCTGATGACCCAGAAGATTTCCGGATGATCCAGCCGCATCTGGAAAAACACGTTGTAAAGCTCCTCCCCTGCAAGCGCCGGGATCTGAATTTCATCTGCAAGGTTCTTCACCCCGGCAAGGATGCTGTGATAAGCCGCCTGCTGGGGTTTGGTCATATGATTGTAGTAGTATGGTTCCATTTTGTTCTCTTTCTTCGTATAACTTTTTTCTAATTGTAGTATAACATTATTTTATTCTACTGTCATGCCGGGAGTCAAGCGGATATTCCAAGTCCGCTTCGCTGCTTGCTTGATTTGGTTAAATGTTTTATTTCCGGTACAACACCAGTTTTTCATTTTGCAGGTCGTTGCACAATTCACAGGAAGCTTTGCTGGTATCATATACATGAGCAACTCCCTTTAGATCCGGATCATCTGTATAGAAATCTATAATATCCGGAAAATCAGCCAGCTTTTCGGGTGCAAACCGAAGTGTCTTTTCATTTGAAAATACTGCTGTATACAATATTTCCGCTTCAACCAGATCCTGGAAAATATGGCTTCCATAGGAAAGCTCCGGGTTATATCCAACAGATTTCTCCTCTACCTCACAAATTGCTTCAAACTCACTGATATCTGCAAAGGTTGTGGGAACACCAAGCTCTGGGGAAGAGGTTCCGATGCGGCCCGGCACGATCAGAAGCATATGCTTGTTCTTCCCCTTATTTTTCCAGTTTACTGCACCGATCAGCTTCGCTGCTTTTACTTTTTTTGCATACGGCATATTATAATAAGCTACGGGATCTATCAGAACAATAGTATCTATCTGCGTCTTCCTCGATAACCCCATGGAAGAATGTACATTTTCCAGAATAATATTTTCTTCCGGGATATTGTCCGGAATTTCCACATTCCCCGTATCCTTAAACACCTGCAATGGTCGGCACTGCAGCAGATTTATAGAGTATTCTCCTGTTTCAGATAAGTTTACCGTAAACTCAATGTCAACAGGATAGTCATATTCCTTCTGAATCAACTGCATGATCATTTGTATCTGCTGCATGAGAAGCTCTTTTTTTACAAGACCGCCGCATGAAATAAAACGGACCTCTCTGTTTATTCCTCTCTCCCTCATGGAAGCCTCCACCTCAAAATCATGTTCCAGAAGAAGTTTGCCCAGATATCCCGGAATATAAGCTTCAATCTGGTCCAGCTCCAGCTGTCTCAGACAGTGTCTGGTTGTATCCACAACTTCTATTTTCCGCTGTGAAAACTGATGTTTCTGGGCAATAGTCGTGCAGTTTGTTGCCTGAGGCATATCAAGGCTGACAAGTCTTGGATAAGAGCCTTCTGTCCTGTCTACTGCCGACGTTCCCAGCCCCATAACTAATCTGAGCATTCCAGCTTTCGGATCGATTTTCTCCAAAAACTTGTACGGACTGTAGGAGTATCCTACCCCTGCTGCGCATGGCATATAATAAGAGCCATAGTAAGAACCAGATACACGCTGTACAAGAAGTGCCATCTGTTCATCACGTTTATCAAGCCCCCGCCTCTTTCTGTAATCCAGCGCAGACAAGCTCATAGAGCTTGCATATACGGTCTTTATGGCATTCTCGAATTCCGCAAGGCGTTCTTCCAGGCTTCCACGATTTGCGCAAAAAACAGATTCATATTTTCCTGCAAATGCGTTTCCGAAGCCATCCTCCAGAATACTGCTGGAACGCACAATAAAAGGATCCTGTCCATAATATTCCAGAATATGTAAAAAATGATTTTTCATTTCCTCGGAAAATACACCATTTTTCAGACGTCTGGCAAATTCTTCTGCCAGAGAAAAATATTCAGTTTCCTCTCTTTGACGAACACGGATATCCCAAAATCCATTGTCCACAATATATGTATAATAAACATCGGAACCTATAAAGAAAGAATCATGTGGTTCCAGTACCTCATTGATGTCCCAGGCCAGATTTCGCACAATTGCTCTGGAAAGCAGCATACCGCAGGCTTTTCCGCCTATCATGCCGGTTCCGATCATATGATTCCGGACACTGAAATAGTCTTCAGGAGAAAAATGCTTTTTTACCATAAGACGCATTTTTCTGTCTCTGGTCATCATAATATCGCACATTGTATTGCAGGCCTCTTCTGTATTCATGTGATTGTCATACAGCATCCTGGCAGTATTGAAAAAACGATCCCAGGAATCTGTAAACTGTTCTTCGCCTGGTCTTTGAAATTTGCTGAGAATCTGATAAAAACGGCTGGACTGCACGCCATCTCTGATCGGACGAAATGTTCTCAGTTCTTTGTTGTAAATATGTGGCAGAAACATGGTTTCTGAATCTCTGTTCCACACTTTTGCAGGACGTACATAGATATTTTTGGGATCAGAATATACATCCAGAAGTAATTGTGTTGTATTTAATATCTTTTTTACCGCATGAAAGGAATGCTTCCCTCTGATGATAGGGAAAAAGGCAACCGTATCCAGGGAAAAAAGGAACGGACAGGTTACACGAAAAAAGTTGCCCATCATCAGGTCTGTCGCCCAGGCTGTCTGAAGCTCTGATAAACAGTCAAAAATGTAAAAGGTATCAATACCTTCCCTTTCAATGACTTTATGTATTTCCACCGTAAAGTTTTCAAATTGATGGGACAGCGGAATCTCTACTCTTTTCACCTCAGGGCATTCTTTTACCAATAATTCATGGCTTGCAAATCGAAAATATACAATATTTCGTTTGTCTTTAATCGCCTGTTCTACATAAGGTTCGCAGAAATATCGAAATTCCTCCAAGTGAGATACCCTCCATACCACGTTATCCCCCAGCCTGATATTGTCAAGTGCCTGATCCATTTCCGGAATTCCGGAAAGAATTCTATCAAAAGCTGCCATATTTTACCTCCTCTCCGATAAAAAAAGACACACAGACTTTCCATCTGTGTGCCCCATTGCACAAACTCCCACTTTTGAATTCATTATAGAAAGAATGCACCTGAAAGTCAAGAATATTTCTTTCATAGGTTAGAGGGCATTGCCCTCTTTGTAACTACTCAGCCTGACGGCTGAGTAGTTTTAAAGTACTAAAAATAAACGGGGCAATATATGGCCCGTTTGCCTGCAAATATAATGTAAATACTTTCGAGTATCTGCATTTTTTTGCAGGTTTCTATAACGCTCATGATGTCACAATACAGTTTACTGCCACTTTCTTTTCTAAAACCATCTGACATCTTCTGATGAGTTTTGCATTTGCGCAGATTCCGTTCAGAATCATTATTATAAAATTTTACATCTGCATCCCGCAGGAACAGTTCTTTTCTGCGACTGTTCGCATCTGCTAAAAGATATATCATCTCCGTACTCCAGGAATTGCCTGTCTTATCCGAATTCTTTCTCAAGTATCGCAACAGATAGACATTACACTCTGCATGCTCATTTCCGAAATGATACATCAAGCGAAGTGTAGTAAAAATCTAAGTTAGCAACCACCAGTTCAACTGGTGGTTTATCCTTGGCCCTCCAAAGGGCCATTGTTACTGCTCGCCCCAAAGGGCGGTATCGCAAGCACTTTTACTGGCCCGCTATAAAGCGGTA